>NZ_LOYJ01000055.1:0-54118 GCF_001526245.1 Burkholderia sp. MSMB1498 | reverse complement strand
GCGCACGAATCGTCGGTCTGCACGCCGATCACCTTGATCTCGGGCCGCACCGCCTTCACGTACGCGGCCACGCCCGCCGCGAGCCCGCCGCCGCCGATCGGCACGAAGATCGCGTGGATTGGCCCCTGATGCTGGCGCAGGATTTCCATCGCGACCGTGCCCTGGCCCGCGATCACGTAAGGATCGTCGAACGGATGGACGAACGTGAGGCCGCGCTCGGCCTGCACCTTCACCGCGTGCGCGTAGGCGTCGCTGTACGATTCGCCCGCCTGGATCACCTCGACGGTCGGGCCGCCGTGCGCGCGCACCGCGTCGACCTTCACCTGCGGCGTCGTCACCGGCACGACGATCACGGCCTTCACGTTCATCCGCGCGGCCGAGAACGCGACGCCCTGCGCATGATTGCCCGCCGACGCGGTGATCACGCCGCGCGCGAGCGCGTCGGCTGGAATGTGCGCCATCTTGTTGTACGCGCCGCGCAGCTTGAACGAGAACACCGGCTGGTTGTCCTCGCGCTTCAGATAGACGGGGTTGTTCAGTCGCGCGGACAGATTGCGCGCGCGTTCGAGCTCGGTTTCGAGCGCGACGTCGTACACCCGGGCGGTCAGGATTTTCTTCAGATAATCGTGGGAGGCCATGAGAGGGCGTGAAAAGCGTGGATGCGGCGGAAAAAGGCAATGATAGCGCCAACCCTCGCCGTTTCGGCCTTAACTGAATGGTTACCGACCGTCCGGACGGCGAATCGGGCGCTTGCCGGGCGCCGTCGGGCGACTGAAAGGGGCGCGCGCCGCGCCGCGCCGCCGGCCGCAAACCCTCGTCGCCCGGGCGGCGCGGCGGATTCGACGGGTCATTCGGCCGCCGCGCCGACGATTAACGCGTTCGTCCAACCTGGGTTAGAATTTCGTTTTGAATCAAGGATCGGAAGATGCAAAGGCAGTCTCGGATCGTCCTGTTGAAGCCGTCGCCGCGCGCCGCGGGTCCTGCGGCGCAACGGCACGCGCGCCGCGCGCGATCGTGTTGACGGTACCGAGCGCCGCCGGGCCGTGTCGACCGGAGTCGCGCGTGAGCGCCTGCTCCGGCTCCTTGCGAAGCGGTCGTTCCGGAATCGCGCTCGAACGCGCGCTCCGGGCCCACGCAAAGCAGTCACGCGCCGGGTAACAGAAGATTTCCCCAAAATCGCGCACCACGCGCTTGCCGGATTCGCGCTCCTTCGTCGCGCGCCGGCCTCCGAATCGTCCGAACATGAACGCACCGCAAGTTTTCGATCCGCACGGCGCGGCAGCCGCCGTCGCCGCCGACCCCGCTCCGCGCCTGCGCGAAATCCCCTACAACTACACGTCGTTCTCCGATCGCGAGATCGTGATCCGCCTGCTCGGCGACGAAGCCTGGGCCGCGCTCGACGAGCTGCGCGCCGAACGCCGCACGGGCCGCTCGGCGCGGATGTTGTACGAAGTGCTGGGCGACATCTGGGTGGTGCGCCGCAATCCGTATCTGCAGGACGATCTGCTCGACAATCCGAAGCGCCGCGCGCTCCTCGTCGAGGCGCTGAACCACCGCCTGTCCGAGATCGAGAAGCGCCGCCGCGCGGATCTGTCCGAGCACGGCGACGTGGCGGGCCGCGAGCGCGCCGCGCGCGTCGAGATGCTCGCCGCGGCCGCGCAGCGCGCGGTCGACGAATTCGCGCACGAGTTCGAGAAGATGGCGGAGCTGCGCCGCCGCGCGACGAAGGTGCTCGGCCGCTGCACGCAGAAGGACAACATCCGCTTCGACGGTCTCGCGCGCGTGTCGCACGTGACGGACGCGACCGATTGGCGCGTCGAGTATCCGTTCGTCGTGCTGACGCCCGATACCGAAGCGGAAATCGCGAGCCTCGTGAAGGCGTGCTTCGAGCTCGGCCTGACCGTGATCCCGCGCGGAGGCGGCACGGGCTACACGGGCGGCGCGGTGCCGCTCACGCCGTTCTCGGCCGTGATCAACACCGAGAAGCTCGAGCAGCTGGGCGCCGTCGAGCTGACCGAGCTGCCGGGCGTCGCGCACAAGGTGCCGACGATCTTCTCCGGCGCGGGCGTCGTCACGCGCCGCGTGACCGAGGCGGCGGAGGCGGCCGGCTACGTGTTCGCGGTCGATCCGACCTCGCTCGACGCATCGTGCATCGGCGGCAACGTCGCGATGAACGCGGGCGGCAAGAAGGCCGTGCTCTGGGGCACCGCGCTCGACAACCTCGCGTGGTGGCGGATGGTCGATCCCGAAGGGAACTGGCTCGAAGTCACGCGCGTCGAGCACAACCTCGGCAAGATCCACGACATTCCGGTCGCGCGCTTCGAGCTCAAGTGGTTCGACGGCGCGCGCGCGCCGGGCGAGAAGCTGTTGCGCGCCGAGACGCTCGACATCGAAGGCCGGCGCTTTCGCAAGGAGGGCCTCGGCAAGGACGTGACGGACAAATTCCTCGCGGGCCTGCCGGGCGTGCAGAAGGAAGGCTGCGACGGCCTCATCACGTCCGCGCGCTGGGTGCTGCACAAGATGCCCGCGCACACGCGCACCGTCTGCCTCGAATTTTTCGGCCAGGCGCGCGAGGCGATCCCGAGCATCGTCGAGATCAAGGATTATCTGTTCGAGACGTCGAAGCAGGGCGGCGCGATCCTCGCGGGCCTCGAGCATCTCGACGAGCGCTACCTGCGCGCGGTCGGCTACGCGACGAAGAGCAAGCGCCAGGCGTTTCCGAAAATGGTGCTGATCGGCGACATCGTCGGCGACAACGCGGACGCGGTCGCGCACGCGACGTCCGAAGTCGTGCGGATGGCGAACGGCAAGAGCGGCGAGGGCTTCGTCGCGGTGAGCGCCGAGGCGCGCAAGCGCTTCTGGCTCGACCGCAGCCGCACCGCCGCGATCGCGAAGCACACGAACGCGTTCAAGATCAACGAGGACGTCGTGATTCCGCTCAACCGGATGGGCGAGTACACCGACGGCATCGAGCGGATCAACATCGAGCTGTCGATCAAGAACAAGCTGCAGCTCGTCGACGCGATCGAAGCGTTCTTCACGGCAGGCAGCCTGCCGCTCGGCAAGAGCGACGACGCGAGCGAGATCCCGAGCGCCGAACTGCTCGAGGACCGCGTGCAGCAGGCGCTCGATCTGATGAAGCGCGTGCGCGCGCGCTGGGAATTCCTGCGCGACAAGCTCGACATGCCGCTGCGCGAGGCGCAGCACTATCTCGTCGCGCTCGGCTGCGAGGCGCTCGCGGAGAAATTCGCGGACCGCGTCGACGCGCAGCCGGACGCCACCGTCTTCCACGTGGCGCAGGACCGCACGGTGCGCGTGTCGTGGAAGCAGGAAATTCGCGCCGAGCTGCGGCAGATCTTCAACGGCGGCGCGTTCAAGCCGATCCTCGACGACGCGCAGGCGATCCACAAGCAGGTGCTGCGCGGCCGCGTGTTCGTCGCGCTGCACATGCACGCGGGCGACGGCAACGTTCACACGAACATTCCGGTGAACTCCGACAACTACGAGATGCTGCAGGACGCGCACGCGGCGGTTGCGCGCATCATGACGCTCGCGCGCTCGCTCGACGGCGTGATCTCCGGCGAGCACGGCATCGGCATCACGAAGCTCGAGTTCCTGACCGACGACGAGATCGCCGAATTCCGCGCGTACAAGCAGCGCGTCGATCCGCAGGGCCGCTTCAACAAGGGCAAACTGCTCGAAGGCGCGGACCTGCGCAACGCGTACACGCCGAGCTTCGGCCTGATGGGCTACGAGTCGCTGATCATGCAGCAGTCCGACATCGGCGCGATCGCCGAATCGGTGAAGGACTGCCTGCGCTGCGGCAAGTGCAAGCCGGTGTGCGCGACGCACGTGCCGCGCGCGAATCTGCTGTACAGCCCGCGCAACAAGATCCTCGCGACGTCGCTGCTCGTCGAGGCGTTCCTGTACGAGGAGCAGACGCGCCGCGGCGTGTCGATCAAGCACTGGGACGAGTTCAACGACGTGGCCGACCATTGCACTGTCTGCCACAAGTGCGCGACGCCGTGCCCCGTCAAGATCGACTTCGGCGACGTGACGATGAACATGCGCAACCTGCTGCGCAAGATGGGCAAGAAGAAGTTCAACCCGGGCAGCGCGGCGGGCATGTTCTTCCTGAACGCGACGAATCCGCAGACGATCAACGCGACGCGCGCGGTGATGATGGGCTTGGGCTACAAGGCGCAGCGCCTGGCGAACGACGTGCTGAAGAAGGTCGCGCAGAAGCAGACGGCGCACCCGCCGTCGACGACCGGCAAGCGGCCCGCCGTCGAGCAGGTGATCCACTTCGTCAACAAGAAGATGCCGGGCAACCTGCCGAAGAAGACGGCGCGCGCGCTGCTCGACATCGAGGACAACAAGATCGTGCCGATCATCCGCAACCCGAAGACGACGACCGTCGATTCGGAGGCGGTGTTCTACTTCCCCGGCTGCGGCTCCGAGCGCCTGTTCTCGCAGGTCGGCCTCGCCACGCAGGCGATGCTGTGGGAAGCGGGCGTGCAGACCGTGCTGCCGCCCGGGTATCTGTGCTGCGGCTATCCGCAGCGCGGCTCGGGCCAGTACGACAAGGCGGAGAAGATCGTCACCGACAACCGCGTGCTGTTCCACCGGGTCGCGAACACGCTGAACTACCTCGACATCAAGACGGTGGTCGTGTCGTGCGGCACCTGCTACGACCAGCTCGCCGGCTACGAATTCGACAAGATCTTCCCCGGCTGCCGGATCATCGACATCCACGAGTTCCTGCTCGAGAAGGGGCTGAAGCTCGACGGCGTGACGGGCACGCGCTACATGTATCACGATCCGTGCCACACGCCGATCAAGACGATGGACCCGGTCAAGCTCGTCAACGATCTGATGGGCGCGCAGCACGACGGCTACAAGATCGAGAAGAACGAGCGCTGCTGCGGCGAATCGGGCACGCTCGCCGTCGCGCGTCCGGACGTGTCGACGCAGGTTCGGTTCCGAAAAGAGGAAGAGATCAAGAAGGGCGCCGCCAAATTGCGTAACATTCCGGTGGTGTCGGGCAACGGCGCGAACGGCTCGGCCGCCGGCGTGTCGGACGTGAAGATCCTGACGAGCTGCCCGGCGTGCCTGCAGGGCCTGTCGCGCTACAACGAGGACGCGAACATCGAGGCCGACTACATCGTCGTCGAGATCGCGCGCCACATGCTCGGCGAGAACTGGATGGCCGACTACGTCGCGCGCGCGAACAACGGCGGGATCGAGCGCGTGCTGGTGTAAGGTGACGAACGTTCCACCAGTGAAGGAATTGACGATGGATTGCGTATTCTGCCGCGAAGATGGCGGCGAGCTGCTCTGGAAGGACGACGCGGTGCGCGTCGTCCTCGCGACGACCGAAACCGATTACCCGGGCTTCTGCCGGGTGATCTGGCATGCGCACGTCGCCGAGTTTTCCGATCTCGACGAGGCCGAGCGCGCGCATCTGATGCGGATCGTCTACGCGGTAGAGAAGGCGGTGCGGCGGGTGATGCAGCCGACGAAGGTGAATCTCGCGAGCCTCGGCAACCAGGTGCCGCACGTGCACTGGCACGTGATTCCGCGCTTCTCGAACGACGCGCATTTCCCGCAGCCGATCTGGGCGCCGCGCCAGCGGTCGGTGTCCGACGCGCTGCTGCGGCTGCGCGCCGCGCAGGCGACCCTCTTGCACAACGCGGTGCACGAGGAGATCGAGCAGGCGGTGAGCGGAGGCCGGGCATGAGCGGCCAGGCTTCGACGGCGCCCGTGCCGTCCGGCGTCGTCGTCCATGCGGTGTCGCGCGTGCTGGAGTTGCAGTATCCGAGCGGCGAGAGCTTTCGCGTGCCGTTTGAGCTGATGCGCGTCTATTCGCCGTCGGCCGAAGTGCGCGGCCACGGGCCGGGCCAGGAGACGCTGCAGACCGGCAAGCGCGACGTGACGATCACGGCGCTCGAGCCGGTCGGCAACTATGCGCTCAAGCCGACGTTCTCGGACGGCCATTCGACGGGCATCTATTCGTGGGAGCTGCTGTACGAGCTCGCGACCCGGCAGGACGCGCTCTGGCGCGAATATTTCGACAAATTGAAGGCGGCGGGCGTCGAGCGAGACGCGCCAATGCCGGCGGACTCGCTGCCGCGAGGCCACCACCACTGAACGACGGCGCCGGGCGGCGCCGTTTGCCATTGATAGAGGATCAACGCGATGAGCAAAACCCACTTCGGCTTTGAGACCGTCGAGGAAAACGAAAAAGCGAAGAAAGTCGCGGGGGTGTTTCACTCGGTCGCGAGCAACTACGATCTGATGAACGACTTGATGTCGGCGGGCCTGCACCGCGCGTGGAAGGCGTTCACGATCGCGCAGGCGAACGTGCGGCCGGGCTTCAAGGTGCTCGACCTCGCGGCCGGCACGGGCGATCTGACGAAGGCGTTCGCGAAGGCCGCGGGGCCGACGGGAGAAGTCTGGCACACGGACATCAACGAATCGATGCTGCGCGTGGGCCGCGACCGCCTGCTCGACAAGGGCGTCGTCACGCCGTCGTTGCTCTGCGACGCGGAGAAGCTGCCGTTTCCCGACAACTACTTCGACGTCGTCACCGTCGCGTTCGGCTTGCGCAACATGACGCACAAGGACGCCGCGCTCGCCGAGATGCGCCGCGTCGCGAAGCCGGGCGGCCGCGTGATGGTGCTCGAATTCTCGAAAGTCTGGGAGCCGCTGAAAAAAGCGTACGATCTCTATTCTTTCAAAGTATTACCGTGGCTTGGCAACAAGTTCGCGAAAGATGCCGACAGTTATCGGTATCTTGCTGAATCTATCCGGATGCACCCGGATCAGGACACGCTGAAGACGATGATGGAACAAGCTGGGCTCGACGCCGTCAAATATTACAATTTGTCAGGTGGCGTGGTAGCTTTACACGTGGGAACCAAGTATTAAGGGGTTCCATCCATACAATTTCCTTTCAGCTTGGAGGCCAGGATGTCCGAATCGCGTTCGTCGTTTAACCGCAGCAGAGAGCCGAAGTCGTTGGCGCGGCGAATCGGCACGTTCCTGATGGTCGGCCTCCTCGCCGCCGGCACGTTCGCGTCGCTCGACGCCGAGGCGAAGCGCATGGGCGGCGGCCGCAGCGTCGGCCGCCAGTCGCAGACGCTGCAGCAGCGCCAGGCGACGCCGCCCGCGCAGCAGCCGATGCAGCAGGCGGCGCCCGCCCAGGCGCCGCGCCAGCAGCCGGCGCCCGCCGCGCAGCCGAATCGCTCGCGCTGGCTCGGCCCGATCGCGGGGCTCGCGGCCGGCCTCGGCATCGCGGCGCTGCTGTCGCATCTGGGGCTTGGCGGCGCGTTCGCCAGCATGATGGCGAACGTCATCGTGATCGCGCTTCTCGCGATGGTCGGCATTTGGCTCGTCCGCAAGTTCATGAACCGGCGCGGCGCGCAGCGGCCGGCCTACGCGGGCGGCCAGCCGTCGCTGAACCAAGGCGGTTACGGCCAGGATGCGGGCGCTCGGCGCGAGGCGTCGCCGAACGGCGCGTTCGGGGGCTCGGGCAGTTCGTACGCGGGCGAAGCGCAGCGCGTGTTCGGCGGCGCAGCCGCCGCGACGACGGCCGCTGCGGCCGCCGCGCCTGCGGTGCCGGCGGGCTTCGATACCGAAGCGTTCCTGCGTAACGCGAAGGTCTATTTCGTGCGCCTGCAGGCCGCGTGGGACGAGGGCAACCTCGCCGACATCCGCGAATTCACGACGCCCGAGATGTTCGCCGAAGTGAAGATCGATCTCGACGGCCGTGGCGCGGGCGCGAACCAGACGGACGTCGTGCAGCTCGACGCCGAGCTGCTCGCGGTCGAGGATCGCGGCAACGAGCACTTCGCGAGCGTGCGCTTCCACGGCCTCATCCGAGAGGCGCAGGGCGCGGCGGCCGAGCCGTTCGACGAAGTGTGGAATCTGTCGAAGGCCGGCAGCCAGGGCTGGCTCCTCGCGGGCATCCAGCAGGCGAGCACGCACTGACGGAAGTCGTGCCGAGCGTCGCGCCTCGCGAGGCCGCGGCCGAACCGACGTTACAATAGAAGCCCGCGCAGGCGCCCTGCCTGCGCGGGCTTTTCATTGCCAGCCAGATGACCCTTGCCGCCAAGCCGTTTGCCGCCGCCGTCAATCACCTGCTCGCCCGCGAATCCTGGGCGCGCGACCGCCTGATTCCCTATGCCGGCAAGACCGCCCGGCTCGAAGTCCCGCCCGTGACGCTCGTGCTGCTCGTGCAGCCGGACGGCTATCTCGCCGCCGTCGACGCGCACGACGCGCGCCAGTTCGACGTGTCGATCGCGCTGTCGAGCGGCGGCACGGGCGGCCCGTTCGACGCGGCGGCCGCGTTCGTGCAGGGCGGTCAGGCGGCCGTGATGAAGCACGTGAAGATCGACGGCGACGCGGAGTTCGCGACCCAGATCGCGAAGCTTGCCGAGCACCTGCGCTGGGAGCCGGAGGAGGATCTCGCGAAGATCGTCGGCGACGCGGCCGCGCACCGGATCGCGGCGTTCGTGCGTTCGACGGGCGAGCACGCGCGCCGTTCCGGCCGCAACGTGCTCGATTCGATCGCCGAATACTGGCTCGACGAGAACCCGCAGGTCGTGCGCAAGAGCGTGCTCGCCGATTTCGACGCGGAGCTCGCGCGGGCGCGGGACGCGCTCGCGCGCGTCGAGAAGCGGATCGAACGACTGGAGCAAAAAATCGACGCGCGCGCGGGCGGCAGCTCGCGACGCGCGCAGTGAGGGCCGCAAGGCATGCGCATTTTCCGTTTCGTCAAAATCGTCTTCACCGTCATCCGCTTCGGCCTCGACGAGGTGATGCTGTCGCGTATCGAAAACCGTCGCGTGAAGCTCCTGCTGCGCATCACGACGATCGGGCGCCGTTTCTCCGATCCGCCCGCGGTGCGGCTGCGCCGCGCGCTGGAAAGCCTCGGGCCGATCTTCGTGAAGTTCGGCCAGGTGCTGTCGACGCGGCGCGATCTGCTGCCCGTCGATTTCGCGAACGAGCTCGCGAAGCTTCAGGACCAGGTGCCGCCGTTCGATTCGGCGGTTGCGATCGGTCTCGTCGAGAAGGCGCTCGGCGCGCGCATCGACGAGCTGTTCGATGCGTTCGAGCGGGAACCCGTCGCGAGCGCGTCGATCGCGCAGGTGCACTTCGCGAAGCTCAAGCAGGGCGAGCACAAGGGCAAGGCGGTCGCGGTCAAGGTGCTGCGTCCCAACATGCTGCCCATCATCGATTCCGATCTCGCGCTGATGCGCGACATCGCGACGTGGGCCGAGCGCCTGTGGGCGGACGGCAGGCGGCTCAAGCCGCGCGAGGTCGTCGCCGAATTCGACAAATACCTGCACGACGAGCTCGACCTGATGCGCGAGGCGGCGAACGGCAGCCAGCTGCGCCGCAACTTCGCGGGGCTCGACCTGCTGCTCGTGCCGGAGATGTTCTGGGATTACTCGACGCCGAGCGTGCTCGTGATGGAGCGGATGGCGGGCGTGCCGATCAGCCAGGTCGACACGCTGCGCGCGGCGGGCGTCGACATTCCGAAGCTCGCGCGCGAAGGCGTCGAAATCTTCTTCACGCAGGTGTTCCGCGACGGCTTCTTCCATGCGGACATGCACCCCGGCAACATCCAGGTGAGCCTCGATCCGAAGCATTTCGGGCGCTATATCGCGCTCGATTTCGGCATCGTCGGCGCGCTGTCCGATTTCGACAAGAATTACCTCGCGCAGAACTTCCTCGCGTTCTTCAAGCGCGACTATCATCGCGTTGCGACGCTGCATCTCGAATCCGGCTGGGTGCCGCCCGATACGCGCGTCGAGGAGCTCGAAAGCGCGATCCGCGCGGTCTGCGAGCCGTACTTCGACCGCGCGCTGAAGGACATCTCGCTCGGCCAGGTGCTGATGCGCCTGTTCTCGACGTCGCGCCGCTTCAACGTCGAAATCCAGCCGCAGCTCGTGCTCTTGCAGAAGACGATGCTGAACGTCGAGGGGCTCGGCCGTTCGCTCGATCCGGAGCTCGATCTGTGGAAGACCGCGAAGCCGTATCTCGAGCGCTGGATGGCCGAGCAGATCGGGCTGCGCGGCTGGTACGAGCGCTTCAAGGTCGAGGCGCCGCAGTGGAGCAAGACGCTGCCGCAGCTGCCGCGCCTCGTCCATCAGGCGCTCACCGCGCATCACGAGGCGCCGCGCGCGATCAGCGACGACCTGATCCGGCAGATACTCGTCGAGCAGAAGCGGACCAACCGGCTGCTGCAGGCGCTCCTCGTGTTCGGGCTCGCGGTCGGCGCGGGCGCGGTGATCGCGCGGGTGCTGATCGTCATCGCGTACGGCGGCTGAGCGCGGGGCGCAGAATTCAGACGAGCGCCGCCCACAGCCGGCGCGGGAAAGGCGAGCAACGGGTATGACGAGCGAAACGAAGAAATCCGATGTGGCCGCGCATGCGGCGGGCGATGCGAAACCGGCGAGCGCGGCGGCTTCGGCGGTCCCGGCCGCTCCGGCTACTTTGACTACTTCGGGCACCACGGCCGCGCCTGCCGCGCCCGCCGCTCCGTCCGAATCGTCCGAATCGTCCGAGGCGAAATTCGCGACGCGTGACCCGGGCGACGCATCGTTCTGGGACGAGCGCTTCGAGCAGGGCTTCATCCCGTGGGACGCCTCGCGCGTGCCGGATGCGTTCGCCGCGTTCGCCGCGCGGCATCCGGCGCGCCCCGTGCTGATCCCGGGCTGCGGAAGCGCATATGAGGCGCGCTGGCTCGCGCGCGCCGGCTGGCCCGTGCGCGCGATCGACTTCTCCGCGCAGGCGGTCGCGGCCGCGCGCCGCGAGCTGGGCGACGACGCGGAGCTCGTCGAGCAGGCCGACTTCTTCACGTACGCGCCGCCGTTCGTCCCGCAATGGATCTACGAGCGCGCGTTCCTGTGCGCGATCCCGACAAGCCGCCGCGCCGACTACGCGCGGCGAATGGCCGAACTGCTGCCGGCGGGCGGCTT
The DNA here is from genome assembly GCF_001526245.1 of Burkholderia sp. MSMB1498. Taxonomy (NCBI): domain Bacteria; kingdom Pseudomonadati; phylum Pseudomonadota; class Betaproteobacteria; order Burkholderiales; family Burkholderiaceae; genus Burkholderia; species Burkholderia sp. MSMB1498. Next base: position 43,130 of record NZ_LOYJ01000055.1, on the reverse strand, counting down.
CCTCGCCGGCTTCTTTTTCATCGGCGCGACGCGCAAGGGGCCGCCGTTCGGAATCGAGCGCGCGGAGCTCGACGCCTTGCTTTGCCCATACTTCGCGCTCGTCGAGGACGAGCCCGTCGCCGATTCGCTGCCCGTGTTCGCCGGACGCGAGCGCTGGCTCGCGTGGCGCCGCTTGTAGCGGGCCCGCTGGCGCGGACCCGGGGTGGCGTCCGCCTTTCGGCTATAATTCAAGGCTTTGCAAGCCTTTTATACCGGTTATTGTTTCTGCGGGAAAATACCATGCCGATCTACGCCTATCGTTGCGAAGCGTGCGGTTACGCGAAGGATGTGCTTCAGAAGATGAGCGACGCGCCGCTGTCGCAGTGCCCGGAATGCGGGAAGGACGCGTTTCGCAAGCAGGTCACGGCGGCTGGGTTTCAATTGAAAGGTTCGGGCTGGTACGTGACGGACTTCCGCGGCGGTTCGGGCGGCAAGAGCGCGCCGGCAGGCGCGTCGGCCGCGGACGGCGACAAGGCGGGCGGCGACAAGGCGGCAGCGCCCGCTGCCGCATCGGACGGCGCGGCGGCGAGCGCGCCGGCCGCGCCCGCGCCCGCCGCCGCGCCCGCGAGCAGCACTTGACGGCTGCGCCGCCCGTGTCGGCGGCGCGCTCCGCGCCTGGCGAACCGGCGCGATTTTTCGACGGCAGATGATGAAAAAGACGACCCTCAAATCGGTGTTTTTGACCGGACTCCTGGTTCTCGTCCCGCTCGCGATCACGCTGTGGGTGCTCGGGCTCATCATCGGCACGATGGATCAGACGCTGCTCCTGCTGCCCGAATCGTGGCAGCCGGAGCGGCTGCTCGGCTTCCGGCTGCCGGGGATCGGCGCGGTGCTGACGCTCGCGTTCATCTTCGTCGTCGGGCTCGCGACGCAGAATTTCATCGGCCAGAAGCTCGTCACCTGGTGGAATGCGGTCGTGCGGCACATTCCCGTCGTCGGGCCGATCTACACGAGCGTGAAGCAGGTGTCCGACACGCTGCTGTCGAGCAGCGGCAACGCATTCCGCAAGGCGCTCCTCATCGAGTATCCGCGCCGCGGCTCCTATACGATCGCGTTCCTCACCGGCACGCCGGGCGGCGACGTGGTCAATCACCTGAAGGAGGAGTACGTGAGCGTCTACGTGCCGACGACGCCGAATCCGACGTCCGGCTTCTTCCTGATGGTGCCGAAAAGCGAGGTCGTCGAGCTCGACATGTCGGTCGACGCCGCGCTCAAGTACATCGTCTCGATGGGCGTCGTCGCGCCCCCGGCGCCCGCGGCCGCGCCCGCGCGCCGCCCCGTCGAGCCGCCTATGTAATGCCCGGGAGAGAGCGGCTCTCCCCGTTGACCACTACGAAAGAAAGCAAACATCATGTCGATGCGAACTGAATACTGCGGTCTCGTGACCGAACACCTGCTGGGCCAGACGGTGTCGCTGTGCGGCTGGGTCCAACGTCGCCGCGATCACGGCGGCGTGATCTTCATCGACCTGCGCGATCGCGAAGGGCTCGTGCAGGTGGTGTGCGATCCGGATCGCGCCGAAATGTTCACGGCCGCCGAAGGCGTGCGCAACGAGTTCTGCATCCAGGTGAAGGGCCTCGTGCGCAGCCGTCCGGAAGGCACGGTCAACGCCGGCCTGAAGAGCGGCAAGATCGAAGTGCTGTGCCACGAGCTGAACGTGCTGAACGCGTCGGTCACGCCGCCGTTCCAGCTCGACGACGACAACCTGTCGGAGACGACGCGCCTCACGCACCGCGTGCTCGATCTGCGCCGTCCGCAAATGCAGCACAACCTGCGCCTGCGCTACCGCGTCGCGATCGAGGCGCGCAAGTACCTCGACGAACAGGGTTTCATCGACATCGAAACGCCGATGCTGACGAAGAGCACGCCGGAAGGCGCGCGCGACTACCTCGTGCCGTCGCGCGTGAACGCGGGCCAGTTCTTCGCGCTGCCGCAGTCGCCGCAGCTCTTCAAGCAGCTCTTGATGGTCGCGAACTTCGATCGCTACTACCAGATCACGAAGTGCTTCCGCGACGAGGATCTGCGCGCCGACCGCCAGCCGGAATTCACGCAGATCGACTGCGAGACGTCGTTCCTCGGCGAGCAGGAAATCCGCGACCTGTTCGAGGACATGATCCGTCACATCTTCAAGACGACGATCGACGTCGAGCTCGACGCGAAATTCCCGGTGATGCCGTATTCCGAGGCGATGGCGCGCTTCGGCTCGGACAAGCCGGACCTGCGCGTGAAGCTCGAATTCACCGAGCTCACCGACGCGATGAAGGACGTCGACTTCAAGGTGTTCAGCACGCCCGCGAACACGAAGGACGGCCGCGTCGCGGCGCTGCGCGTGCCGAAGGGCGGCGAGCTTACTCGCGGCGACATCGACGGCTACACGGAATTCGTGCGCATCTACGGCGCGAAGGGTCTCGCGTGGATCAAGGTCAACGAGCGCGCGAAGGGCCGCGACGGCCTGCAAAGCCCGATCGTCAAGAACCTGCACGACGCGTCGATCGCGGCGATCCTCGAGCGCACGGGCGCGCAAGACGGCGACATCATCTTCTTCGCGGCGGACCGCGCGAAGGTCGTCAACGACAGCCTCGGCGCGCTGCGCCTGAAGATCGGCCACTCGGAGTTCGGCAAGGCGAGCGGCCTCGTCGAGTCGGGCTGGAAGCCGCTGTGGGTCGTCGATTTCCCGATGTTCGAATACGACGACGAGGACGCGCGCTATGTCGCCGCGCACCATCCGTTCACGAGCCCGAAGGACGAGCATCTCGAATACCTCGAGACCGACCCGGGCCGCTGCCTCGCGAAGGCGTACGACATGGTGCTGAACGGCTGGGAAATCGGCGGCGGCTCGGTGCGTATCCACCGCGAGGACGTGCAGAGCAAGGTGTTCCGCGCGCTGAAGATCGGGCCGGAAGAGGCGCAGGCGAAGTTCGGCTTCCTGCTCGACGCGCTGCAGTACGGCGCGCCGCCGCACGGCGGGATCGCGTTCGGCCTCGACCGCATCGTCACGATGATGGCGGGCGCCGATTCGATCCGCGACGTGATCGCGTTCCCGAAGACGCAGCGCGCGCAGTGTCTGCTCACGCAGGCGCCGAGCCCCGTCGACGAGCGCCAGCTGCGCGAGCTGCACATCCGCCTGCGCCAGCCGGAGCAGCCGAAGGCGTAAGGCGCGCCGCGCGCCGGCCGCGGCCGAATCCGGTTTCCGGATCGGCCCGCGCTCGGCGCGGCCGGCGGCAACCGACCGCATTCGGCCACTGTCTCCGGCCACCGCATTCGATGGCGTTTGGCTGGCATCGGCGGTAGCCGAAGGAAACCGCAGAAATGGGCGCGCAATGCGCCTTTTTCGTTTTTTGCGGTACAGTCGGACCCATGGTTTTTTGACGGTGCCGCGCTGCCCGCCGTTTCGCGCGGGCTGGCGCCGATGACTTCCCGATGACGAAACCGCCGAAAATCCCCGAATCCGTCCTCGTCGTGATCCATACGCCCGCGCTCGACGTGCTCGTCATCAAGCGCGCCGATCAGCCCGACTTCTGGCAGTCCGTCACGGGGTCGAAGGATGCGCTCGACGAGCCGATCGCCCAGGTCGCCGCGCGCGAAGTCGCCGAGGAGACGGGCATCGTCGTCGGCAGCCCAGGCGTTCCGCCCGCCGCGCTCGTCGACTGGCATCACGCGATCGAATACACGATCTACCCGCAATATCTGCACCGCTACGCGCCCGGCGTCACGCGCAACACCGAGCACTGGTTCAGCCTCGAGGTGCCGGGGCGCGTCGACGTGACGCTGTCGCCGCGCGAGCACACCGACTATCTGTGGCTGCCCTATCGCGACGCGGCCGCGCGCTGCTATTCGCCGTCGAACGCCCAGGCGATCCTGCAGTTGCCCGAGCGCCTCGCGTCGCGCGCCGCATGAGCGGCAAGACTCGCCACCGTCTCGCGCAGTTGCGGCAGATGTTCCTGCACGAGCGCGGCTCCGCGTCGCGGCTCGCGTTCACGTCCGGCAATGTGGTGCGGCTTTGCGACGGCGGCGCGGCGTTCTTCCCCGCGCTGATCGAGCGGATCGACGCCGCGCGCGAGCGCATCGCGCTCGAAACCTACATCTTTCGCGACGACGCGGTGGGCCGCGCGGTCTCCGACGCGCTGATCCGCGCGGCCGCGCGCGGCGTCCACGTGCGGGTCATCACCGACGGAATCGGCACCGAGCGCCTGCCGCTGTTCGGCACGTGGCCCGACGCGGGGGTCGAGCACCAGATCTACAACCCCTATCTGTTCGGCCGCTTCGGCTTCTCGCGCACGCACCGCAAGCTCGCGGTCGTCGACGACGCGCACGCGTTCTGCGGCGGCATCAACATCGTCGACGACTTCGAGCAGAACGGCGAGCGCCTGCCGTATCCGCGCTGGGATTTCGCGCTCGAGCTGCAAGGGCCTGTCGTCGCCGACATACGCGCGGCGTTCGAGGTGCAGTGGCACCGGATCGCGGCCGGCCACAAGCGCTTTGCGGAGTTCATGCCGCACGGCGTCGACAGCCCGGCGTTCGCCGCGCGCTTTCGCCGCTGGATGCGCAGCCACCGCTGGGTGAAGGCGGGCGCGCTGCGCAACGTGACCGAGCCTAGCGCCGCGTTCGTCGCGCGCGACAACGTCGTGAACCGGCGCGCGATCGAGAAGGCGTATCTCGCCGCGATCGGCCGCGCGCGCCAGTCGATCCTGCTCGCGAATCCGTACTTCATGCCGGGGCGCAAGCTGCGCCGCGCGCTTGCCGGCGCGGCGCGCCGCGGCGTCGACGTGCGGATACTGATCGGGCGCAACGAATTCGCGTCGCTCGATATGGCGGTGCCGTTCCTATATCATGCGTTGCTGCGCTCGGGCGTGCGGGTTGCCGAATACGACCGGACGATGCTGCACGGCAAGGTCGCGGTGATCGACGATCATTGGGCGACCGTCGGCTCGTCGAATCTGGACGCGCTCAGCCTGATGCTGAACAATGAGGCGAACGTCGTGCTCGTGCGGCACCGCGAAGAGACGGCCGCGCTGCGCGACGCGATCGCCGCCGCGTTCGCCGACGGCCGCGAGATCGACCCCGCGCTCTATGCGGCGCGGCCCGCCGTCGAGCGGTTCCTCAACTGGTTCGCGTACACCGCGTACCGGGGCGCGATGAAGCTTCTGACGGTCGGCGGATACGACTAAGCATTCGCTTCATTCGCTTGCGCAAGCGGCGCGCCGCGGCCTGCACAGGGCCTCCTCCCAAGGGCGCGCGACCCTGCAAAATAGCGGGGACGGTTAGAAACCGATTTCTAATAATTTCCTTGTTTCGCCGACGGCCGCACTCAATAATAGTACGGCCGTTCGATTTTATTCGGTCACCTTGAACGGTTATTAAAAGCTATGCGAAAAGGCGAACAGACGCGTGCCGCGATACTCGAAGCAGCATTGGACCTTGCCAGCCGTGACGGGCTCGAGGGCCTGACGATCGGCCTGCTGGCCGAGCGCATGCAGATGAGCAAGAGCGGCGTGTTCGCGCACTTCGGATCGCGCGACGACTTGCAGGTCGAGGTCGTGCGCGAGTACCACCATCGTTTCGAGAACGAGGTGTTCTTTCCGAGCCTGCGCGAGCCGCGCGGTTTGCCGCGCTTGCGGGCGATGCTCGCGCGCTGGATCGAGAAGCGCATCCAGGAAGTGACGACGGGGTGCATCTACATCAGTGGCGCCGTCGAATACGACGATCGCCCGGACAGCGCGGTGCGCGAGCAGTTGATCGCGAGCGTGAAAGCGTGGCGCGCCGCGCTGCTGCGCGCGATTTCGCAGGCGAAGGAAGAGGGGCATCTGCGTGCGGACACAGATCCGAACCTGATGCTCTTCGAGTTGTACAGCTTCACGCTCGGTCTGCATCACGACGCACGCTTCCTGCATCAGCCGGACGCCGTGCGCCTCACGTGGGCCGCGCTTGAAAAGACGATTGTTTCGTACCAGAGCGAGAGCCGTTAGCGGCGGCACGACCGCCGCCGGGGAGCTCGAGCCGATTGCCTTATCTTGGAGAGAGTCATGGGACAGTACGCCGCGCCGTTGCGCGACATGCAATTCGTGTTGCACGAGCTTCTGAACGTCGAAGCCGAGGTCAAGCAGATGCCCAAGCATGCTGATCTCGACGCCGATACGATCAACCAGGTGCTCGAGGAGGCGGGCAAGTTCTGCTCGGAGGTGCTCTTCCCGCTCAACCAGGTCGGCGACCGCGAGGGCTGCACGTATGTCGGCGACGGCGTCGTGAAAACGCCGACGGGCTTCAAGGAAGCGTATCAGCAGTACGTCGAGGCCGGTTGGCCCGCGCTCGGCTGCGATCCCGATTACGGCGGCCAGGGCCTGCCCGCGTTCGTCAACAACGCGCTGTATGAAATGCTGAATTCGTCGAACCAGGCATGGACGATGTATCCGGGCCTGTCGCACGGCGCGTACGAATGTCTGCACGCGCACGGCGCGCCGGAGCTGCAAAAACTCTATCTGCCGAAGCTCGTGTCGGGCGAATGGACGGGCACGATGTGCCTGACCGAGCCGCACTGCGGCACCGACCTCGGCATCCTGCGCACGAAGGCCGAGCCGAACGGCGACGGCACGTATTCGATCACCGGCACCAAGATCTTCATCTCGAGCGGCGAACACGACCTCTCGAAGAACATCGTTCACCTCGTGCTCGCGCGCCTGCCGGACGCGCCGAATGGCACGAAGGGCATCTCCCTGTTCATCGTGCCGAAGTTCGTCCCCGAGGCGTCGGGCGAGCCGGGCGAGCGCAACGGCGTCAAGTGCGGCTCGATCGAGCACAAGATGGGCATCCACGGCAACTCGACGTGCGTGATGAACCTCGACAACGCGAAGGGCTGGATGATCGGCGAGCCGAACAAGGGCTTGAACGCGATGTTCGTGATGATGAACGCCGCGCGTCTCGGCGTCGGCATGCAGGGCCTCGGCCTCACGGAAGTCGCGTACCAGAACTCGCTCACGTACGCGAAGGAGCGCCTGCAGATGCGCTCGCTGACGGGCCCGAAGGCGCCGGACAAGCCGGCCGATCCGATCATCGTTCACCCGGACGTGCGCCGCATGCTGCTCACGCAGAAGGCGTACGCGGAAGGCGCGCGCGCATTCACGTACTGGTCGGCGCTGCAGATCGACAAGGTGCTGTCGCACGGGGATGAGGCGGTGCGCAAGGAGGCGGAGGATCTCGTCGCGCTGCTCACGCCGATCATCAAGGCGTTCCTGACCGACAACGCGTTCGAGTGCACGAACCACGCGATGCAGATCTACGGCGGCCACGGCTTCATCTCCGAATGGGGCATGGAGCAGTACGTGCGCGACGCGCGGATCAACATGATCTACGAAGGCACCAACTCGGTTCAGGCGCTCGACCTGCTCGGCCGCAAGGTGCTGGGCGACATGGGTGCGAAGCTGAAGAAGTTCGGCAAGATCGTCGCCGAGTTCGTCGAGGCGGAAGGCGTGAAGCCCGAAATGTCCGAATTCGTCACGCCGCTCGCCGACATCGGCGAGAAGGTGCAGAAGCTGACGATGGATGTCGGCATGAAGGCGATGCAGAACCCGGACGAAGTGGGCGCGGCTGCCGTGCCGTACCTGCGCACCGTCGGTCATCTGGTGTTCTCGTACTTCTGGGCGCGGATGGCGCGCATCGCGCTCGACAAGGAAGCGTCGGGCGATCCGTTCTACAAGTCGAAGCTCGCGACCGCGCGCTTCTACTTCGCGCGCCTGCTGCCGGAAACGGCGGCGTCGATCCGTCTCGCGCGCGCCGGCGCGAAGACGATGATGGAAGTCGACGAAGCGCTGTTCTAACGCGACCGCCGGGCGGCGCGCGACGCGCACCGCCCGAACGACCGATTCTTAGCACTCACACGCCGCGCGCGCGTCCTCACGACCGGCGACGCGCGGCTCAATCCGGAGGAGTCCCGTGAGCAATTTCAACATTCGCAAGGTCGCCGTGCTGGGCGCCGGCGTGATGGGCGCGCAGATCGCCGCGCATCTCGTCAACGCGCGCGTGCCGGTGCTGCTGTTCGATCTGCCCGCCAAGGAAGGCCCGAAGAACGGCATCGCGCTGAAGGCGATCGAGAACCTGAAGAAGCTGTCGCCCGCGCCGTTCGGCGTGAAGGACGACGCGAAATATCTCGAACCCGCGAACTACGAAGACGACATCGCGAAGCTCGCCGACTGCGACCTCGTGATCGAGGCGATCGCCGAGCGGATGGACTGGAAGCACGACCTGTACAAGAAGGTCGCGCCGCACATCGCTTCGCACGCGATCTTCGCGACCAACACGTCGGGCCTGTCCATCACGACGCTGTCCGACGGCTTCGCCGACGAGCTGAAGGCGCGCTTCTGCGGCGTGCATTTCTTCAACCCGCCGCGCTACATGCACCTCGTCGAGCTGATCCCGACCACGCACACGCGCGGCGAAATCCTCGACCAGCTCGAAACGTTCCTGACGAGCGTCGTCGGCAAGGGCGTCGTGCGCGCGAAGGACACGCCGAACTTCATCGCGAACCGCGTCGGCATCTTCTCGATCCTCGCCGTGATCACCGAAGCCGAGAAGTTCGGCCTGCGTTTCGACGAAGTCGACGATCTGACCGGCAGCCGTCTCGGCCGCGCGAAGTCGGCGACGTTCCGCACGGCGGACGTGGTCGGCCTCGACACGATGGCGCACGTGATCAAGACGATGCAGGACAACCTCGCCGACGATCCGTTCTTCCCGGTCTACAAGACGCCCGCCGTGCTCGCGAAGCTCGTCGAGCAGGGCGCGCTCGGCCAGAAGACGGGCGGCGGCTTCTACAAGAAGGAAGGCAAGGCGATCAAGGTGCTCGACGCGAAGACGCTTTCGTACGTCGATTCCGGCGCGAAGGCGGACGAGACCGTCGGCCGCATCCTGAAGCGCCCGCCCGCGGAGCGCCTGAAGCTCCTGCGCGAGACGCAGCATCCGCACGCGCAGTTCCTGTGGTCCATTTTCCGCGACGTGTTCCACTACATCGCGTTCCATCTCGAGTCGATCGCCGACAACGCGCGCGACGTCGACCTCGCGATCCGCTGGGGCTTCGGCTGGAACGAAGGCCCGTTCGAAGGCTGGCAGGCCGCGGGCTGGAAGCAGGTTGCCGAGTGGGTGCAGGAAGACATCGCGGCCGGCAAGGCGCTCGCCGGCGTGCCGCTGCCCGCGTGGGTGCTCGAAGGCGTCGTCGCCGACCAGGGCGGCGTGCACACGGCCGAAGGCTCGTGGTCGCCCGCGACGAAGCGCTTCGCGCCGCGCTCGAATCTCGCTGTCTACGGCAAGCAGGTGTTCCGCGCGCCGCTGCTCGGCGAAGCGGGCCGCGATCCGAAGACGTTCGGCAAGACGCTGTTCGAAACCGACTCGGTGCGTGCGTGGGTGGACGACCGCGCGGGCGAGGACGACGTCGTGATCGTGTCGTTCAAGTCGAAGATGAACACGATCGGCCCGGGCGTGATCGACGGCCTCGCGCAGGCGATCGATCTCGCCGAGAAGGATTACAAGGCGGTCGTGATCTGGCAGCCGACGTCGCTCAAGCTCGGCAATCCGGGCGGCCCGTTCTCCGCCGGCGCGAACCTCGAAGAGGCGATGCCCGCGTTCATGATGGGCGGCGCTGCGGGCATCGAGCCGTTCGTGAAGAAGTTCCAGGAAGGCATGCTGCGCGTGAAGTACGCGCACGTGCCGGTGGTCGCGGCGGTGTCGGGCCTGGCGCTCGGCGGCGGCTGCGAGCTGATGCTGCATAGCGCGAAGCGCGTCGTGCACGTCGAGAGCTACATCGGGCTCGTCGAAGTGGGCGTCGGCCTCGTGCCGGCGGGCGGCGGCCTGAAGGAAGCGGCGCTGCGCGGCGCGGAAGCGGCGACGGCCGCGGGCATGACGAGCGAGCTGCTCAAGTTCCTGACGAAGTCGTTCGAGAACGCGGCGATGGCGAAGGTGTCGATGTCCGCGCACGAAGCGCGCGCGATGGGCTACGTGAAGCCGTCCGACACGATCGTGTTCAACGTGTTCGAACTGCTCGACGTCGCGAAGAAGGAAGCGCGCGGCCTCGCGGCGGCGGGCTACCGCGCGCCGCTGAAGGCGAAGGAAATCCCGGTGGCCGGCCGCTCGGCGATCGCCACCATCAAGGCCCAGCTCGTCAACATGCGCGACGGCCGCTTCATCAGCGATCACGACTTCCTGATCGCGAGCCGCATCGCCGAGGCGGTGTGCGGCGGCGACGTCGAGGCCGGCAGCACGGTCGACGAGGAATGGCTGCTCGCGCTGGAGCGCCGTGCGTTCGTCGAGCTGCTCGGTACGCAGAAGACGCAGGAGCGGATCATGGGCATGTTGCAGACCGGCAAGCCGGTTCGCAACTGATCGGGTCGAGCGGACAACTTTGCATGGGACCGGAGTCGGCGCTGAGGCGCCGGCTCCGGTCGACAGGAGCGAGAAATGAGCAAACAGTTGCAAGACGCATACATCGTCGCCGCAAGCCGCACGCCGATCGGCAAGGCGCCCCGCGGTGCATTCAAGAACACGCGCCCGGACGAGCTGCTCGTCCACGCGATCAAGTCGGCGATCGCGCAGGTGCCGGAGTTCGACACGAAGCTGATCGAAGACGCGATCGTCGGCTGCGCGATTCCCGAGGCCGAGCAGGGCCTGAACGTCGCGCGGATGGGCGCGCTGCTCGCGGGCCTGCCGAACACGGTCGGCGGCGTGACGGTGAACCGCTTCTGCGCGTCGGGCGTCACCGCGCTCGCGATGGCGGCGGACCGCATTCGCGTCGGCGAATCGGACGCGATCCTCGCGGCCGGCGTCGAATCGATGAGCATGGTGCCGATGATGGGCAACAAGCCGTCGATGTCGCCGCACATCTTCGATCGCAACGAAGACGTCGGCATCGCTTACGGGATGGGCCTCACGGCCGAGCGCGTCGCCGAGCAGTGGAAGGTGAGCCGCGAGGACCAGGACGCGTTCTCGGTCGAATCGCACCGGAAGGCGCTCGCCGCGCAGCAGGCGGGCGAGTTCAAGGACGAGATCGCGCCGTACACGATCATCGAGCGCTTCCCGAATCTCGCGACGGGCGCGATCGACACGAACACGCGCGTGATCGCGCTCGACGAAGGTCCGCGTGCGGACACGTCGCTCGAAGGCCTCGCGAAGCTGAAGACGGTGTTCGCGAACAAGGGCTCGGTGACGGCGGGCAACAGCTCGCAGACGTCGGACGGCTCGGGCGCGCTCCTCGTCGTGTCTGAGAAGGTGCTCAAGCAGTTCAACCTGACGCCGCTCGCGCGCTTCGTCAGCTTCGCCGTGCGCGGCGTGCCGCCGGAGATCATGGGCATCGGCCCGAAGGAAGCGATTCCGGCCGCGCTGAAGGCGGCGGGCCTGAAGCAGGACGACATCGACTGGATCGAGCTGAACGAGGCGTTCGCCGCGCAGTCGCTCGCCGTGATCCGCGATCTCGGCCTCGATCCGTCGAAGGTCAACCCGGTCGGCGGCGCGATCGCGCTCGGCCACCCGCTCGGCGCGACGGGCGCGATTCGCGCGGCAACCGTCGTGCACGGGCTGCGCCGTCGCAACCTGAAGTACGGGATGGTGACGATGTGCGTCGGCACCGGCATGGGCGCGGCGGGCATCATCGAGCGCCTCTGAGCGGAGCGCGCGACGCATGATGACGACGGTGCGCGGGCGGCCAGCTCGCGCACCGTTTTCTTTTGTTTATCGCAGGAAACAGCCATGGAGACGGCTCAGATGGATATCCAGGTCGAAAACGCGGGCGGCGTGCTGACGATCACGCTCGCGCGCCCGTCGAAGAAGAACGCGATCACCGCGGCGATGTACCAGACGATGGCCGATGCGCTCGCCGCGGCGCAGGACGACAAATCGGTGCGCGCGATCCTGATTCGCGGCAGCGACGGCAACTTCAGCGCGGGCAACGATCTCGACGATTTCATGAAGGCGCCGCCGAAGGACGAGAATGCGCCTGTGTTCCAGTTCCTGCGCCAGATCGCGAGCGCGCAAAAGCCGATCGTCGCGGCGGTCGCGGGCGTCGCGGTCGGCATCGGCGTGACGTTGCTGCTGCATTGCGATCTCGTCTATGCGGCCGACACCGCGCAACTGTCGCTGCCGTTCGCGCAGCTCGGCCTGTGCCCGGAGGCGGCGTCGAGCCTGCTGCTGCCGCGCCTCGCCGGCCATCAGGTCGCCGCCGAGAAGCTCCTGCTCGGCGAGCCGTTCGACGCGCTCGAAGCTCACCGGATCGGCCTCGTGAACCGCGTGCTGCCCGCCGCGGACCTCGACGCGTTCGCGGCCGAGCAGGCGGCGAAGCTCGTCGCGCTGCCGGCGTCGTCGCTGCGGGCGACGAAGGCGTTCCTGAAGAAGGGGGCCGGCGCGGAAGTCGCCGCGCGGATGTCGGAGGAAGGCGAGCAGTTCGGCAAGATGCTGCGCTCGCCCGAAGTGCGCGAGGCGATCACCGCGTTCTTCGAGAAGCGCAAGCCGGACTTCCGTCAATTCGACTGAGCGTGGCTGCGGCCGCTGCTGCTGCGGCGGCTGCGCGAGGCGGCGGCTTGCCGGCCGCCCCGTCCGCGTGCGAATTCCGGCGCGGCGGCTCGTCGCTCGCCGGCGCGTGCGAATGGCGATGCGGCGGCGCGCTACGCGGTGCCGTAGTCGACGTAGCCCGCCTCGCGGCAGAAGCTCACGAGCCGCAGTCCGGCCTGCCGCGCGATCTCGATCGCGAGCGACGACGGCGCGGAGATCGTCGCGACCATCGGAATGCCGACGCGCGCGGATTTGCGCACGAGCTCGTAGCTCGCGCGGCTCGACAGGAACACGAAGCCGTTCGTCATGTCGGCGCGCGCAAGCGTGAGCGTGCCGATCAGCTTGTCGAGCGCGTTGTGGCGGCCGACGTCCTCGAACGCATGGACGATCGCGCCTGCCGCGTCGCACCACGCGGCCGCGTGCAGGCCGCCCGTTTGCCGCGTGAGCGCCTGATGCGCGGGAAGATCGCGCGCCGCGCGTGCGATCGCATCCGGCGCGAGGCGCGCGAGAAAGCCGGTATCGGGCACGCGTTCCGGCACGAGATCGAGCAGATCGATGCTTTCGATTCCGCATACGCCGCAGCCGGTGCGCCCCGCGAGCGCGCGGCGCTTTTCCTTCAACGCGGCGAACGCCTGCTGGACGACCGTCAATTGCACTTCGGCGTGCGGCAGCGGCCCGTCGCCGTGCAGCACGACCTCGATGTCCTTCACGTCGCTGCCGCGCCCGACGATGCCCTCCGACACCGCGAAGCCGACCGCGAACGCCTCCAGATCGCGCGGCGTGCACATCATCACCGCATGCGAGATGCCGTTGAACACGAGCGCGACAGGCCATTCCTGGCCGACGCTGTCGACGACCGCCTCGAACGCGTCGCCGCGCCGCCTGCGCACCGCGAGCTCGACGATGCCGCGGGGTTCGACGGTTTCGGACAGGCTCACGGGGGGCTCCTTCGATTGGGCGGGATGGGCGAGCGGGGCGCGACGTCAGGCGGCACGCCCCGCTCGTCGCGAAGGTTCTAAAATACTCCAGACGGGCCAAACGTGCCGGCAAACGTCATAGTGGGTGCAAACATGGGACTGAGCGACGCGCCGTTGCTGTTCAATTTCGAAATCGAATCGTCGGAGGATCTGACTTACATTCCGATGATCGTCCGTTTCAACCTCGACCGCTTCGGGCTCAGGATCTCGCTCGAGCAATGGCAGATGCTGCCGATCGAGGATCGCAAGCTGCTCGCGCGCTTTCCGGCCGACGAAGACGTCGTGATCGAGCCGAATTTCGATCATGCGCTCTTCGAGATGCTGCGCACGCACGCGAACGTCGAGCCGACGTGGTTCCAGCCGGACGAGCATCCGGCCTGGCGCGGCGTCGAGATGGTGCCGGATGCGCTCGTCGCGCAGAGCGGGCTGGCCGGGCTGCCGGCGCCGTCCGCCGTGCAGTGGGCGACGCTCACGCCGTTTCAGCGCTACGTGCTCGCGAAGCTGTCGCGCAAGCCGAAGCTCAATCACGACTTCATTCCGGCGATGCGCGAGTTCGGCCTCGCCGCGCACTGAGCGGGCGAGGCAAAGCAAATCGCGGCGCGCATCGCCGCGGCGCCCCGTGCGCGGCCCGCGCGGCCCGCGCGCCGGTGCAACACGCGGGCGAAACGCGCGCAAAACGCGGCGGCGCTTATTCGAGCGGCGGCAGCGCGCGCGGGCGGCGATCGGAGTCGGTTGCGACGTAGGTGAGCGTCGCTTCCGTCACCTTGACGATCTCGCTCATCAGGCTCATCCGCTGCGCGTAGACCTCGACGTCGACCGTCACCGACGTGTTGCCCGTCTTCACGATGCTCGCGTAGAAGCTCAGCAGATCGCCGACGAACACCGGCTGCTTGAACAGGAACGAATTGACCGCGACCGTCGCGACCCGGCCGTTCGCGCGGCGGCTCGCCGGGATCGAGCCCGCGATGTCGACCTGCGCCATGATCCAGCCGCCGAACACGTCGCCGTGGACGTTCGCGTCGGACGGTTGCGGCACGACGCGCAGCGCGGGCGGTTTTTGCGGGAGTTGCAGGGACGAATCGGTCATGGTTGAAGCTTCCATCCTGTAAGAAAAACGGCCGGCTCGCGCGTTTTCGCGGACCGGCGCCTGCGAGGCGGCGGGCAGCGGCGCGAACCGGCTTCTGCGACAATGCAAAGTTATGAAATTGTACGAGAAAGTGTGAACTTGGGCCGCGCCGCACACGCCGCGTCGCGTAGGTCAGGCTGCGTAGGTCGAGCGGCGCACGCCGAGCCGCGCACGCCGGGCCGTGCTGGTCGCATGCGGGTTGTGCCTTCGCGCCATGCCATTCGACCATGCGCGACGATCTGCGCGATTCGGCCGCCGGAGCCCCGCCGCGTACGCCGCACCGCGCGACGGCTACGGCCCCAAGCACGCGCACTTTCACCGACGAAGCGAACCACGAACTCCCCATGCGCCGCTATCCCGCTTCCTCCGAGCCCGCGCCCGTCGTGACCGGGCCGCGCAACGACTGGCAGACGATCCGCTCGCTGCTGCCGTATCTGACTGCCTACAAGTGGCGCGTCGCGTTCGCGCTCGCGTGCCTGATCGGCGCGAAGGTCGCGAACCTCGGCGTGCCCGTCGTGATGAAGCGGATCGTCGACGGCCTCGCCGCCGTCCAGCAACTGACCGCGCTCGGCCGCGCCGAGCAGTCGGCGAGCATCGTGCTCGCGAGCGGGGTCGGGCTCCTCGTGGTCGCCTATGCGCTCGTGCGGCTGTCGACGTCGCTTTTCACCGAGCTGCGCGAAATCCTGTTCTCGAAGGTGACGGAGAGCGCGGTGCGGCGGCTCGCGCTGCAGGTGTTCCGGCATCTGCACGGCCTGTCGCTGCGCTTTCATCTCGAGCGGCAGACGGGCGGCATGTCGCGCGACATCGAGCGAGGCACGCGCGGCATCCAGCAGCTGATCTCTTATTCGCTCTACAGCATCCTGCCGACGCTCGTCGAAGTGGGGCTCGTGCTCGGCTTCTTCGTCGTCAAGTACGAGGCGTACTACGCGTACGTGACCTTCGCCGCGCTCGTCGCGTACATCGGGTTCACCGTGAAGGTGACCGAGTGGCGCACGCATTTCCGCCGCACGATGAACGAGCTCGATTCGCGGGCGAACTCGCGCGCGATCGATTCGCTGATCAACTACGAGACGGTCAAGTACTTCGGCAACGAGGAATGGGAGTCGCAGCGTTACGACGAAAATCTGAAGCGCTATCGGAAGGCTGCGATCCGCTCGCAGAATTCGCTGTCGTTCCTGAATTTCGGCCAGCAGGTGATCATCGGCACGGGGCTCGTGTTCATCCTGTGGCGCGCGACGCAGGGCGTGCTCGCGGGCAAGCTCACGCTCGGCGATCTCGTGCTCATCAACACGTTCATGCTGCAGTTGTACATTCCGCTCAACTTCCTCGGCGTTGTCTACCGAGAGCTCAAGCAGAGCCTGACCGACATGGACCGGATGTTCGGGCTGCTGTCGGCGGCGCGCGAAGTGGACGACGCGCCCGGCGCGAGCGCGCTGAAGGTGAGCGGCGCGCAGGTGCGCTTCGAGCGGGTCAATTTCAGCTACGAGCCGTCGCGGCAGATCCTGCACGGCGTTGATTTCACGATCGACGCCGGCACGACGACGGCGGTGGTCGGCCACAGCGGTTCGGGCAAGTCGACGCTGTCGCGGCTGCTGTTCCGTTTCTACGACCTCGATCGCACGGCGGGCGGCGCGATCACGATCGACGGCCAGGACATCCGCGACGTGAAGCAGGAAACGCTGCGCGCGTCGATCGGCATCGTGCCGCAGGACACGGTGCTCTTCAACGACACGATCTACTACAACATCGCGTACGGCCGGCCTTCGGCGACGCGCGACGAGGTGATCGCGGCCGCGCGCGCCGCGCACATCCACGCGTTCATCGAGAGCTTGCCGAAGGGTTATGACACGCCGGTCGGCGAGCGCGGGCTCAAGCTGTCGGGCGGTGAGAAGCAGCGCGTCGCGATCGCGCGGACGATCCTGAAGAACCCGCCGATTCTGTTGTTCGACGAGGCGACGTCCGCGCTCGATTCGCGCTCCGAGCGCGCGATCCAGCACGAGCTCGAGCAGATCGCGCGGCACCGGACGACGCTCGTGATCGCGCACCGGCTATCGACCGTCGTGCATGCGGACCAGATCATCGTGATGGACCACGGGCGCATCGTCGAGCGCGGCACGCACGCGCAACTGCTGCGCGCGGACGGCCTTTACGCGCAGATGTGGGCGCTGCAGCAGCAGCGCGCGGCGGCCGACGGCGCGGCGGCGGAAGAGGTTTGACGGCGGCGGCGGCCGCCGCGACGATGCGGCGCCGAAAAGCCGAAAAGCCGAGCAATCGCGAAACCGTGAAACTCACCGAAAGCCGCGCAGTCGAGCATGAGCGCAACGGGAAGCCAAGCGGCTGACCGGTCGAGCGCTCGAGCAGGCGTGCAGCCAAGCGATCGACCGGCCGAGCGGCCGAGCCAATCGATCAGCCGATCAGCCGAACGGCTAACCGGACATCCAATCGATCAGCCGACTGACCGGCCGGAGGGGGCCCTCAACGCCGCATCGAGTTCGCCGAGCTGCGCGGGCGTGCCGACGTTCTCCCACAGCCCCGTGTATAGCTCGCCCGTCGCGCGGCGCGCGGCGATCGTCTCGCGATAATAGGGCGTGAGCGCGCGGCGCGTGCCGGCGGGCAGAGCGCGGAACATCCGCGTGTCGTACAGCGCGATGCTGCCGAACGTGACGCGCGGCGCGCCGTCGAGCGACAGCAGGCCGTCGCCGTCGAGCGCGAAATCGCCCGCCTGATGGAACGGCGGGTTCGGCACCATCACGAGGTGCATGCCGGGCTCGGTGGCCGCCGCGAGCGCGGCCGCGCGCGTGCGCAGCGTCGCGTGATCGAAGTTCGCGTAGACGTCGCCCGCGACGCCGACGAACACCTTGGGGCCCGCGCCGTCCTCGATGAGCGGCAGCGCCTGGGCGATCCCGCCCGCCGTCTCGAGCGCCTCGCGCTCGGCCGAGTAGCGCAACCGCACGCCCCAGCGCGAGCCGTCGCCGAGCGCGGCCTCGATCTGCGCGCCGAGCCACGCGTGATTGACGACGATCGTGCGGATGCCCGCCGCGGCGAGCCGCTCGATCTGCCAGACGATCAGCGGCTTGCCGCCCGCGGCAAGAAGCGGCTTCGGCGTCGTGTCGGTGAGCGGGCGCATTCGTTCGCCGCGCCCGGCGGCGAAGATCATCGCCGTATCGAGTGTGTGCGTCATCGTTCAGAACGTGTAGCCGATGTCGGCCGTCTTGCCTTCGAGTTCGTCGAGGAGTTTCGCGAACGGCGCGAGCGGCCGGTAGCGCAGCGCGACGCGCCGCGCGTAGCCGAGAAAGCGCGGCAGGTCGGCGAGATAGTGCGGCTTGTGATCGCGGTAGTTGATCCGCGCGAACAGGCCGAGCACCTTGATGTGGCGCTGCAGGCCCATCCATTCGAGCTGCCGGTAGAACTCGCCGAAGTCCGGCTCGACGGGAAGCCCCGCCTTCCTCGCCTTTTCCCAGTAGTACGCGAAGCAGTCGAGCTCGAACTCCTCGTCCCAGCTGATGAACGCGTCGCGCAGGAGCGATACGACGTCGTACGTGAGCGGCCCGTAGACCGCGTCCTGAAAGTCGAGCACGCCGGGGTTCGGCTGCGCGATCATCAGGTTGCGGGGCATGAAGTCGCGCAGCATGTAGCCCTGCGGCTGCGCCTGCGCGCTCGCGATCAGCAGCGCGAAGGTGCGGTCGAGCACGCCGCGCGCGTCGTCCGGGAGCGTCTTGCCGAGATGCCGGCCGACGTACCACTCGGGCATCAGCTCCATCTCGCGGCGCAGGAACGCTTCGTCGAACGGCGGCAGCACGCCTTCGCGCGACGCGAGCTGCCAGCGGATCAGCGCGTCGAGCGCGTCGCGCATCAGCGGCCGCGCGGCGGCGGGCGCGGTGGGGTCGAGCGCCGAGATGTACGAGCGCGTGCCGAGATCCGTGACGAGCATGAAGCCCGCGTCGAAATCGTGCTCTAGCACTTTCGGCGCGTGCACGCCCGCCGCGTCGAGCAATTGCGCGATCTGCACGAACTCGCGGCACTTCTCGGGCGGCGGCGCGTCGACGGCGATCGCCGTGCCGCCCGGCGCGGCCGCGCTCGCGACGCGGAAATAGCGGCGGAAGCTCGCGTCGGCGGACGCCGGGGCGAGCGACGCCGGGTCGAGCGCGTAGCGGCCGGCGAAAGCGGCGAGCCAGGTGCGCAGACGGGTGAGACGGGGATCGGCTGGAGGCTGCGTCATTGAAAGTCGGGGAGGGGGAACGTCTTGCCATATAATACCCCACGACTTTTTTGACGCGTCCCGTGTCAATTCCCGCCGGCGCGGGCCCGCAGCCCGCTACGCCGTCCGTTTGCCCGTTTTCCCCCGGTATGCGCGAAGCCGCAGTCACGGTTCGATTGCGCGGGCTGCGGCGTGCGAAGGCCGGGTTTGACAGGGTCGATTCGCCGAACGATAGATGCCGCCTAAAACGTTATTCCCGCTCGTCCCAGCTTGCGATGCCGCGCCGCGCAAAAAACGGCTCGCGGTCGCGCTTTTGGCCGTACCGGGCCTCGTGCCGGCGGTGTCGCAGGCCCAACTGACGGGCGTCGCGGCCGAGCCGCAGACGTTCGGTTCGCCGTGGGACCTGCGCCTCGCGCCGCAGCTCGACGAGCATCCGCAAAAACAGAGCGGCAAGCCGGCGACGTTCGTGCTCGGCGACCACACGAGCGGCACGGCCGATCAGGATCTCGCCGCGAAGGGCTCGGCCGAGATCCGCCGCGGCAACGCGGTCGTCAAGGCGCAGGCGATCCACTACGAGCAGGACACCGACATGGCCGACGCGTACGGCAAGGTCACGGTGTCGAACGGCGGCACGACGTTCTCGGGCCCCGAGGCGCATCTGAAGGTCGAGGCGAACCAGGGCTTCATGACGACGCCGAAGTACCATTTCACGGCGACGGGCGGCTCGGGCAGCGCCGAGCGGGTGCAACTGCTCGACAGCGAGCGCTCGGTGTTCACGAACGGCACGTACACCGGCTGCCAGTGCTCGTCGAACCCGGCGTGGTACATCAAGGGCAGCGAGTTCGATTTCGATACCGGCGCGGACGAAGGCGTCGCGCGCAACGGCGTGCTGTTCTTCCAGGGCGTGCCGCTCTTCGGCAGCCCGTGGCTCACGTTTCCGCTGTCGGGCGAGCGGCGCAGCGGCTTCCTGCCGCCGACGTTCTCGCTCGATTCGTCGAGCGGCTTCGAGTTCGCGCTGCCGTATTACTTCAACATCGCGCCGAACCGCGATCTGACGGTCACGCCGCACATCATCTCGAAGCGCGGGATCTTCACGCAGGCGACGTTCCGCTATCTGTCGACGAACTACTCGGGCACGCTGACGGGCGAATACCTGCCGGACGACCGTGTCGCGAAGCGCAACCGTTACGCGATTTACTGGCAGCACCAGCAGAACTTCGGCAACGGCTTCGGCGGCTACGTCTATTACAACAAGGTCTCGGACAACACGTATCCGGAGGACCTGGGGTCGACGAACCAGTTCCTGAACGGGATCCAGACCATCTATCAGCAGGAAGCCGGCCTGACATACAACAACGGGCCGTGGTCCGTGCTCGGGCGCTACCAGCACTGGCAGACGCTCGCGCCGTCGGTCGCGCCGTACGGTCGCGAGCCGCAGTTGAACGTGAAGTACGCGAAGTACAACGTCGGCGGCTTCGACTTCGGCGCGGAAGCCGACTATTCGCGCTTCCGGATCACGACCGCCGATCAGCCGGAAGGCGACCGCGTGATGTTCAACCCGTACGTGTCGTACGGGCTGTACGGTCCCGGCTACTTCGTCGTCCCGAAGGCGCAGTTGCACATCGCGTCGTACGACCTGACGACGACGACGGGCGGCGTGCCCGGCCAGCCGAAGCGTTTCACCTATTCGATCCCGACGCTCAGCTTCGATAGCGGGCTCATCTTCGACCGCTCGGTGCGCCTGTTCGGCCAGGACTTCATCCAGACGCTGGAGCCGCGCCTGTACTACGTGTACACGCCGTACCGGAACCAGTCGGACGCGCCGCTCTTCGACACGGCTGTGTCGGACTTCGGGCTCGCGGAGATCTTCACGCCGAACACGTTCGTCGGCAACGACCGGATCGCCGACGCGAACCGCCTGACGGCCGCGCTCACGACCCGCTTCATCAATCCGGAGACGGGCGACGAGCGCGCGCGCTTCGTGATCGCGCAGCAGTACTACTTCACCGACCAGCGCGTGACGCTGCAGCCGACCGAGGCGCCCGCGACGGCGCGGCACTCGGACCTGATCCTCGGCGCGTCGGTCAAGCTCGGCGCGGGCTTCGCGTCGGAAACCGCGTTCCAGTACAACGTCGACAACAACCAGCTCGTGAAGTCGAGCGTCGGCTTCGGCTACAGCCCGGGCGAACGGCGCGTGATCAACGTCGGCTATCGCTACACGCGGCAGAACCCGACGCTCAGCAACGAGCCGATCAACCAGGTTCTCGTGTCCGCGCAATGGCCGCTCACGCGGCGGCTCTATGCGGTCGGCCGCTTCAACTACGATCTCGCGAGCAGCCGGGTTGTCGACGGTCTCGTCGGCTTCCAGTACGATGCCGACTGCTGGGCGCTCGGCGTCGGCGTCCAGCGCTACGCGAACGGCGTGAATACGTCGGGGCAGCAGAACTCGTCGACCCGCGTGCTCGCGCAACTCGTGCTGAAGGGTCTGACGAGCGTCGACAACGGCCTCGTGTCTGCGTTCAGGGCCGGCGTGCAGGGCTACACGCCGCTGCCGCCCGCGCCGGCGCCGCTGTCGCGCTTCAGCAATTACGATTAACCGCCGAGGAGGCGTTCGCGGCGAGCGGCGTTCGCGCAGCCCGCTTTCAATGGAGTACCTGTGGCAATGAAGAAAACCCTTCGCTTCGCGGCTATCGCATCCGGTCTGCTCGCGTCGCTCATCACGGTCGCGCCGGCCGCGTCCGCGCAGGCGCTGCGCGCGCAGGGCGCGTCGCTCGCCGACGAGGTGGTCGCCGTCGTCAACAACGACGTGATCACCGGGCGCGAGCTCGATCAGCGCGCCGGCCTGATCGCGCGCCGCCTGCAGCAGCAGAACGCGCCCGTGCCGCCGATGGACCAGTTGCGCGCACAGGTGCTCAACCAGATAGTGCTCGAGCGCATCCAGGTGCAACGGGCGAAGGACGACGGCATCGTCGTCGACAACGCCACCGTGCAGGCGACGCTCGGCCGCCTCGCGCAGGCGAACGGGATGTCGCTCGAGCAGTACAAGGCGCGCATCGTGGCGCAAGGCGTGCCGTGGGACGTGTTCGTGGGCGATGCCCGCACCGAGCTGATGCTCTCGAAGCTGCGCGAGAAGGAAGTCGACAGCAAGATCACCGTGTCGGACGCCGAGGTGGCGAGCTACATCGCGAGCCAGCGCGGCCCGAACGCCGGCTCGCAGCAGGATCTGCGGCTCGAGCACGTCTTCGTGAAGGCCCCGACGAGCGCGCCGCAAGCGGACATCGACGTCGCACAGAAGAAGGCGGAAGGCCTGCTGCAGCAGGCGCTCGCGTCGGGCGCCAATTTCGAGCGGCTCGCGAAGAACAATTCGGAGGCCGACGACGCGAAGAAGGGCGGCGATCTCGGCTTCAAGTCGCCGTCGTCGCTGCCGTCGGACGTCGTCGACGCCGTGTCGAAGCTGCGCCCCGGCGAGGTCAACCCGACGCTCATCCGCGTGCCGGACGGCTTCGAGATCGTGCGCCTCGTCGAGCGCCGCGCGAGCCAGAACCCGGCCGCGTCGCCGAAGATCGTGCAGACGCACGTGCGCCACATCCTGCTGCGCGTCGGCGAAGGCAAGTCCGAATCGCAGGCGCGCCAGCAGCTGATCGACATCCGCCGGCAGATCGAGGCGGGCAGCGATTTCGAGAAATTCGCGCGCACCTATTCGCAGGACGGCTCGGCTTCGCAGGGCGGCGATCTCGGCTGGATCAGCCCGGGCGAGACGGTGCCCGAATTCGAGCGGGCGATGAACGCGCTGCAGGACGGCCAGGTCAGCAACCCGGTGCGCACCGAGTACGGCTACCACCTGATCCAGGTGCTCGGCCGACGCGACGCGGAAGGCTCGGTGCAGCAGCAGATGGACATCGCTCGCCAGGCGATCGGTCAGCGCAAGGCCGAGCAGGCGTACGCGGACTGGCTGCGCGAGCTGCGCGATTCGTCGTACGTGCAGATCAAGCTGCCCGTCGCCCAGTAAGCGCATAGGCGCATCATGTCCGCCAGCCCGCAGCCGCTGCGCATCGCGATCACGACCGGCGAGCCGGCCGGCGTCGGCCCCGAGCTGACGGCCCGCGCGCTCGCCGACGCGGCGACGCGCTGGCCGGACGCGCGTTTCACGGTGCTCGGCGACGCGAATCTGATCGCGCAGCGCGCGGCCGCGGTCGGCGTCGACTGGGTGCGCGTGACGGCGGGCGGCGCGAATGCGGATGTCGCAGGCGCGCACGTCGGGAATGCGCATGTCGCCGACGCGCATGTCGCCGACGCGCATGTCGCCGTCGTGCATCGCGCGCTTGCCGCGCCGGCCGAAGCCGGCAAGCTGAATCCGGCGAACGGGCGCTACGTGCTCGATCTGCTCGATGCGGCGATCGACGGCGCGCTCGCCGGCGAATACGACGCGATCGTCACCGCGCCGCTGCAAAAGAGCACGATCAACGATGCGGGCGTGCCGTTCACCGGTCACACCGAATATCTCGCCGAGCGCACGCACACGCCGCGCGTCGTGATGATGCTCGCGGGCACGGGCGAGCGCCCGCTGCGCGTCGCGCTCGCGACGACGCACCTGCCGCTCAAGGACGTGTCGGCCGCGCTGACGATCGACGG
Source organism: Burkholderia sp. MSMB1498 (assembly GCF_001526245.1). Classification (NCBI taxonomy): domain Bacteria; kingdom Pseudomonadati; phylum Pseudomonadota; class Betaproteobacteria; order Burkholderiales; family Burkholderiaceae; genus Burkholderia; species Burkholderia sp. MSMB1498. Next base: position 19,639 of record NZ_LOYJ01000055.1, on the reverse strand, counting down.
TCTTGCCGATACGCTCGCGATCGTCGATCGCGACTTGCGCGGCAGCTTCGGTCTTGCCGCGCCGCGCATCCTCGTGACGGGCCTGAATCCGCACGCGGGCGAGAACGGTTATCTCGGCCGCGAGGAAATCGACGTGATCGAGCCGGCGCTCGAACGCGCGCGGGCGGCGGGCATCGACGCGCGCGGCCCGTACCCGGCCGACACGCTGTTCCAGCCTCGCTACCTCGAGCATGCGGATTGCGTGCTCGCGATGTTTCACGACCAGGGACTGCCGGTCCTCAAGTACGCGACGTTCGGCGAAGGCATCAACGTCACGCTCGGCCTGCCGATCATCCGCACGTCGGTCGATCACGGCACCGCGCTCGATCTCGCCGGCACGGGCCGCGCCGATCCGGGCAGCCTCGTCGCCGCGATCGACACCGCCGTGACGATGGCGCGCCATCGGCGCGCGGGCTGAGTTTTCGCGTCATTCGTTTTTCTATCTCTCGATGTCGAACAGCAGACAGCACCAAGGGCATTTCGCGCGCAAGCGCTTCGGGCAAAACTTTCTCGTCGATCACGGCGTGATCGACGCGATCGTCGCGGCGATCGATCCGAAGCGCGGCGAGCGGATGGTCGAGATCGGTCCGGGCCTCGGCGCGCTCACCGGGCCCGTGATCGCGCGGCTCGCGACGCCCGATTCGCCGCTGCACGCGGTCGAGCTCGATCGCGACCTGATCGGACGCCTCGAGGAGCGCTTCGGCGATCTGCTCGAGCTGCACGCGGGCGACGCGCTCGCGTTCGACTTCGGCTCGCTCGCGCGGCCGGGCGGCGCGCCGTCGCTGCGGATCATCGGCAATCTGCCGTACAACATCTCGAGCCCGCTGCTGTTCCATTTGATGTCGTTCGCGCCCGTCGTGATCGACCAGCACTTCATGCTGCAGAACGAAGTCGTCGAGCGGATGGTCGCCGAGCCGGGCACGAAGGCGTTCAGCCGGCTGTCGGTGATGCTCCAGTACCGCTACACGATGGACAAGCTGATCGATGTGCCGCCCGAATCGTTCCAGCCGCCGCCGAAGGTCGATTCGGCGATCGTGCGGATGATTCCGCACGCGCCGCACGAGTTGCCTCACGTCGACGTCGCGGTGCTCGGCGAAGTGGTGACGGCCGCGTTCTCGCAGCGCCGCAAGATGCTGCGCAACACGCTTGGGGGCTATCGCGACCTGGTGGATTTCGACGCGCTCGGCTTCGATCTCGCGCGCCGCGCGGAAGACGTCGGCGTCGACGAGTACGTGCGCGTCGCGCAGGCGGCCGGCGCCGTGCGGCGGACGGGCGGTTGAGAGGCGACTTGAGGGGCGACTGAGGGGCGGGCGGCCGGCGACGGGCGGCGCAAAGGGCGGCGCGTCGCGGGATCGCGCGGCCGGTGTCGGCATGTCGGCGCGTCCACGAAGCCGCCGGATCGGCAAAACGACTAAACGACTAAACGGCAAATCGGCAAATCTGCAACGCGTCCCGCCACGGCCGCCGGCCGGATAATCCTCCGTTTCCCGCCTACTTGCCGCGATCCCCTTTCGGCGGCGCGTTGACGAGCCCGATGCCCGCCAGCACGAGCGCGGCCGCCGCGCCGAAGCGTGCGTCGACCGAATCGCCGAGCAGCAGCACGCCGAAGCTCACGCCGAAGAGCGGCGCGAGAAACGTAAACACGGAAAGCCGTGCCGCGCTATAGCGCGTCAGCAGCCAATACCATGCGAGATAGCTCGCGAACGCGACAATCACGCCTTGATACGCGAGGCTCGCGACGGCGAGCGGCGTCACGTTCGCGAGCGTCGTCTGTCCGGTGACGACGGCCAGCCCGAGCAGCGCCGCCGCCGACACCGTCAGCTGGTAGAACAGCGTCTTGCTCGCGCTCGCGCGCGCGAGCGACGTCGAGCGCACGACGACCGTCGTCGCCGCCCACATCACGCCGCCGAGCACGCCGAGCGCGTCGCCCGCGAGCCCGGCGAGCGTCGATGCGCCGCCCGCGGCCGGCCGCGCGAAGCCGTCGGCGAATGCGACCGCGATGCCCGAGAACGCGATCGCGACGCCCATCCATTGCATGCGGCGCATCTTCTCGCCCGGCGCGAACAGGTGCAGGCCGAGCGCGGTGAAGCACGGCGCGGTGTAGAGGAAGATCGCCATGCGCGCGGCGCTCGTCAGCGTGAGGCCGAAAAAGAGGCAGACGAATTCGCCCGCGAACAGCGTGCCCGCGGCGACGCCGGCGCCGAACGTGCCGTCCGCGCGAAAGAGCGACGTGCCGCGCGCGCTCGCCCACGCCCACACGCCGACGGCCGCGATCGCCGAGCGCAGCCCGGCTTGGAGCATCGGCGGGATTGCGTGCGTCGCGCTCTTGATCGCGACTTGCTGGAAGCCCCAGATCGCGCATAGCAGGATCATCACGCCGATCGCGCGCAGATCGAGCGCCGGGCGTGCCGGCGCGTAGGCGACGGCGCTCATCGGACGCCCCCGAACGCGGTGGCGCGCGCCGTGGATATGCCGGCGGCCGGGCGCTCGGCGGACAAGCTCGGTTCGAGGAAGAAGGTTTGCACGGTTTGCGGGCCGGGGGAGCGGCTGTCGGAAAGGTGGTTCGATTCGTCGCGGGACGCGGCGCGGGCGGCCTCGTCGCGGGGTGCGGCGGGCGGCGATGCGGCGCGCATGCCGCACCGCTGCCTGCCGCGACGATCTTAACCGATCGCGCCGCGCGCCGCCTGCCGTCGTGCATGGCTTCCGCTGCCCGGATGGGCGGTGCGGCGGCCGGCGAGAATCGCGCGGGTCTGGTACATTCGCACGTTCAAGCAAGTCCCCACGGAGTACATCATGCGTTTGCTTCACACGATGCTGCGAGTCGGCGATCTCGACCGCTCGATCAAGTTCTACACCGAGCTGCTCGGCATGAAATTGCTGCGCCGCGACGACTATCCGGACGGGAAATTCACGCTTGCATTCGTCGGCTACGGCGACGAGCGGGACCACACGGTCATCGAGCTCACCCACAACTGGGACACGAAGTCGTACGACCTCGGCACGGGCTTCGGCCACCTCGCGCTCGAAGTCGACGACGCGTACGAGGCGTGCGAGCGGATCAAGGCGCAAGGCGGCAAGGTCACGCGCGAAGCCGGCCCGATGAAGCACGGCACGACGGTGATCGCGTTCGTCGAAGATCCGGACGGCTACAAGATCGAGTTCATCCAGCGCAAGCCCCACTGAGCGCTGTCCGGCCGCACGGGGCGCTGCGGCGCTCCGCGCCGGCTCGCATCCGGCGCGCGATGCGTTCGCGCCTGCGCGCCGAGTCGTTTTTCCTTTCCCACGATTCCTTTTCATGAACCCGTTTTGCTCGGGCTGCGAAGCTCGGCGGCGCGTTCGCGTTCGCGCTTGCGCGCGCTTCCGCGGGCGGCGGCGCGGTTCGGGCGATGCGCCGCGTCGTGCGCCGCGCCGCGCGCGGGCGTAGGCGGGCGAGTCGGCGCATGCATCGGTCGTGCGGCGCGGGACGACGGCGGCGAGAGGAGGGGCGGGCGCGGAAGCGCCGAATCGAATCGGTGCGGCGCCTGCCGCATCGAAAGCGCGCCGCGAAAATCGATGTCCGATTGCGGTTGCGCGCGGCCGCGTCCCCCGGGCTACCGCTCGCCGCGTTCGGCCGCCGCCCTTTCGATCGGGCGACGGGCGGCGCGCTTTTGCGAGCGCCGCGCGCTCAGAGCGCCGGCAGCAGCTCCGGCGGATGATGCTTGAGCGTATGCCGCGCTTCGCGGAATTCCGGAAAGATCGATTCGACCGTCTGCCAGAACGCCGGGCTATGGTTCATCTCGCGCAGATGCGACAGCTCGTGCGCGACGACGTAATCGACGATCGACATCGGAAAGTGGACCAGCCGCCAGTTCAGGCGGATCTTGCCGTCGCTCGAGCAACTGCCCCAGCGCGTCGCGGCCGACGACAGCGCATACATCGAATACGTGACGCCGAGCTTCTGCGCATACACCGCCAGCCGCTCGCCGAAGATCCGCTTCGCTTCGCTCTGCAGCCACCCCTGCACGCGGTCCTTGATCTGCTGCTCGCTCGCGTGCGCGGGCAGCCCGAGCTCGAGCGTCGCGGCGGCCGCGTCGAAGCTGAGCGCACCCTTCGCCGACGCGAGCGCGATGGTGACGGGCTTGCCGAGGTACGGAATCTGCGCGCCTTCCTTCCAGTCGATCTGCGGCAGCGCGCGCTGCTCGGCGCGCGTCTGCCATTCGGCGAGCTTGTTGAAGATCCAGCGACGCTTCTCGGCGATCGCCGCTTCGATGTCGGCGAGCGTCACCCAGCGCGGCGCGGTGATCGTGAGGCCGCTGCCGTCGATCGCGAAGCCGATCGTGCGGCGCGCCGAGCGCTTGAGCTTGTATTCGAGGACGCCGCCGTCGAGCGCGAGCGTGCGGCGACGGGAGCGGTCGGCGTCGGGCGGCGCAGCGGGGGCGGCGGGCGCAACGGACGAAGCGGGCGGAACGGCGGAAGGGGAAGCGGGAGACGCCGAGGCGGCCGGCCCGTCGAAGAGCGGCAGGTCGAGCTGGCGGTGATCGAGAGCCACGACGGCCGGCCGTGGCCTGGGACGCTTCGGCATCAGTTCGCTTCGTTTGGCAGTGCGCAATGGGTGAAACTCGCTTGACTTCAGGTACGCGCGGCGTCGGACGAGCGTGCGGCGCCGCGTGCGCCGTCGCGCTCGTGCCGGTACGCGTCCGGATCGATGCGGCGCATTTCCGCTTCGATCCAGTTCTCGACACGTTCGTTCAATTGATCGGGGGTGAGGCCTTGCGTGTCGATCGGCTTGCCGATCGACACCGTGACGGTGCCGGGATACTTCATAAACGAGTTGCGCGGCCACACGCGTCCCGCGTTGTGGGCGATCGGCACGACGGGCGCGCCCGCGCCGATCGCGAAGCGCGCGCCGCCCGTCTTGTACTTGCCTTGACTGCCGACCGGCGTGCGCGTGCCTTCGGGGAACATGATGACCCACGCGCCGTCCGCCATTCGCGTGCGGCCCTGGCGAATCACCGAATCGAACGCGTTCTTGCCGTCCTTGCGGTTGATGTGGACCATGTGCAGCATCCCGAGCGCCCAGCCGAAGAACGGCACGTACAGCAACTCGCGCTTGAACACGTAGCAGAGCGGCTTCGGCATCAGCGCGGGCAGCGCGATCGTCTCCCACGCGGACTGATGCTTCGGCAGCAGCACGGCCGGGCCGTCGGGCAGGTTCTCGTAGCCTTCGATGCGATAGCGGATGCCGTTCAGCCAGCGCGCGACGAAGAGCGTCGACTTGCACCAGCCGGCCGCCATCCAGTAGCGCGCGTTCGGGCGCAGGAACGGGAACGCGATGAAGCACGCGGTCGCGTACAGCGCCGTGTAGACGATGAAATAAACGAATAGCAGCAGGGAGCGGGCGAAGCGCATCGGCGTGACGTTACGGTGAGGGAGGACGCGCGCGGGTCGGCATCACTCGTGTTCTTCGGAAAGGAAATCGAGCGCGAACGCGCGCAGGTCGTCGTGCACGCGCGTGCCTTGCGGCAGCCCGCCCGCGGCGAGCGTCTTCTTGCCCTTGCCCGTCAGCACGAGGTGCGGCCGGAAGCCGAGCGCCGCGCCCGCCTGCAGGTCGCGCAGCGAATCGCCGACGACGGGCGTGTTCTGCGGATCGATCTCGAAGCGCTCGGCGATCAGCTTCATCATTCCCGGCTGCGGCTTGCGGCAGTCGCAGTGGTCGTCGGCGGTGTGCGGGCAGAAGAACACCGCGTCGATCCGTGCGCCGACCGCGGCCGCCGCGCGATGCATTTTCAGATGCATCGCGTTCAGCGTCGCCATGTCGAACAGGCCCCGGCCGATGCCCGACTGGTTGGTCGCGACGACGACGCGGTAGCCCGCGTGGTTGAGCCGCGCGATCGCCTCGAGGCTGCCGGGCAGCGCGATCCATTCGTCGGGCGACTTGACGAACGCGTCCGAATCGACGTTGATGACGCCGTCGCGGTCGAGGACGACGAGCTTCTTGCTGGGACTGGTCGGCATTGCGTGGCCCCCGGCTTCAGGCGGCGAGCTTCGAGATGTCCGCGACGCAGTTCATCTGCTGATGCAGCGCGGACAGGAGCGCGAGCCGGTTCGCGCGCAGCGCGGGGTCTTCGGCGTTGACCATCACGTCGTCGAAGAACGCGTCGACGGGCGCGCGCAGCGCCGCGAGCGCGGAGAGGGCGCCCGTGTACGCGCGCGCCTCGAGCTGCGACTGCACGCGCGGCGTGACCGCGGCGAGCTGCTCGGCGAGCGCCTTCTCGGCGGCTTCGACGAACAGCGTCGGCTGCACCGCGCCGTTCGCGCCGCTTTCCGACTTCTTCAGGATGTTCGAGATCCGCTTGTTCGCGGCCGCGAGCGCTTCGGCTTCCGCGAGGCGCGTGAATTCGCGCACCGCGTCGAGGCGCGCGATGATGTCGTCGAGGCGCGTCGGGTTCAGGCTCAGCACCGCGTCGACTTCGCCTGCCGTGTAGCCGCGCTCGCGCAACAGGCCGCGCAGGCGATCGATGAAGAACGCGTAGATCGCGTCGGTCGATTCGGCGACGCCCGGCACCGCCGCGAAGCGCTCGTACGCGGTGCGCAGCAGCCAGACGAGATCGAGCGGCAACTGCTTTTCGAGCAGCAGACGCAGCACGCCGAGCGCGTGACGGCGCAGCGCGAACGGGTCCTTCTCGCCCGTCGGCGCGAGGCCGATGCCCCAAATGCCGACGATCGTCTCGAGCTTGTCGGCGAGCGCGACCGCGGTCGACACGGGCGCCGTCGGCAGCGCGTCGCCGGAGAAGCGCGGCTGGTAGTGCTCGGTGCACGCGACCGCGACGTCTTCCGGCTCGCCGTCGTGGCGCGCGTAGTACGTGCCCATCGTGCCCTGCAGCTCGGGGAACTCGCCGACCATGTCGGTCAGCAGGTCGGCCTTCGCGAGGCGCGCCGCGCGGATCGCGATCGTCGCGTCGGCGCCGATCGCGGGCGCGATCTCGCCCGCGAGCGTTTCGAGGCGCTCGACGCGCGCGAGCTGCGAGCCGAGCTTGTTGTGATAGACGACGTTCGCGAGCAGCGGCACGCGCTCGGCGAGCGGCTTCTTCTTGTCCTGTTCGAAGAAGAACTTCGCGTCGGCGAGGCGCGGGCGCACGACGCGCTCGTTGCCCTCGACGATCTCGTCCGGCGTCTTCGTCTCGATGTTCGACACGATCAGGAAGCGCGAGCGCAGCTTGCCCGCCGCGTCGGTGAGCGCGAAGTACTTCTGGTTCGTCTGCATCGTGAGGATCAGGCACTCCTGCGGGACTTGCAGGAATTCGTCCTCGAAGCGGCACGGATAGACGACGGGCCATTCGACGAGCGACGTCACCTCGTCGAGCAGCGCTTCCGGCATCACGACCTGGTCGCCGTCGGCGTGCGCGGCGAGCTGCGTGCGGATCGCTTCCTTGCGGTGCGCGAAGTGCGCGATCACGCGGCCTTTCTCGCGCAGCGCGTCCGCGTACGCGCTCGCGTGCTGGATCGCGACGAGGCCGTCGGACAGGAAGCGGTGGCCGAGCGTCGTGTCGCCCGCGTCGATGCCGAACGCGGACACGGGCACGATGCGATCGTCGTGCAGCACGGTGAGGCGATGCACGGGGCGCACGAACTGGACGTCGGTGCCGTCCGGGCGCTGATAGGTCATCACCTTCGGGATCGGCAGCTTCGCGAGCGTTTCGTCGAGCGCGGCCTGCAGGCCGTCGGCGAGCGACGCGCCGGGCGCCGCGTAGTTGACGAAGAACGCTTCGGCCTTGCCGTCGTGCGCGCGCTCGAGATCGGCGATCGACAGGTTCGGGCGGCCGAGCGCGGCGAGCTTCTTCGCGAGCGGGGCGGTGGGCAAGCCTTGCGCGTCGAGCGCGACCGACACCGGCAGCACTTTTTCGCGGACCTGCTTTTCGGGCGCGACGGCGCGCACGTTCCGGACGACGACGGCGAGGCGGCGCGGCGTCGCGTAGCGCTCGAACGCGAGCTCGCCTTCGATCAGGTCGCGCGCGGCGAGGCGTTGCGCGATGCCTTCGGCGAACGCGTCGCCCAGGCGCGCGAGCGCTTTCGGCGGCAGCTCTTCGGTCAGCAGTTCGACGAGCAGGGAAGCGGAATGGTTTTGCGTCATGGTGTGAAGAATCTCGTCAGTCCTGATCGATCTTGCGTTCGGCCTTCAGCGGCGGCACCCACGCGGGCTGCGCGGCCTCTTGCGCGTCGGTGGTCAAGCCCGGCACGCCCGGCACCGGGTTGCCGATCATCGGGAAGCCGAGCTTCTCGCGCGAATCGTAGTACGCCTGCGCGACGAGCCGCGACAACGCGCGGATGCGGCCGATGTACGCGGCGCGCTCGGTCACGGAAATCGCGCCGCGCGCGTCGAGCAGGTTGAACGTGTGGCCCGCCTTCAGCACGAGCTCGTACGCGGGCAGCGCGAGCTGCGCGTCGATCATCCGCTTCGCTTCCGCTTCGTAGCTGCTGAAGAACGTGAAGAGCAGCTCGACGTTCGCCTGCTCGAAGTTGTAGGTCGACTGCTCGACTTCGTTCTGGTGATAGACGTCGCCGTAGGTCAGGCGGCGCAGCTCGGGGCCGTTCGGGCCTTGCTCTTCCCACTCGGTCCAGATCAGGTCGTAGACGTTCTCGACTTTCTGCAGATACATCGCGAGGCGCTCGAGGCCGTAGGTGATCTCGCCGAGCACCGGCTTGCAGTCGAGGCCGCCCACTTGCTGGAAGTACGTGAACTGCGTGACTTCCATGCCGTTCAGCCAGACTTCCCAGCCGAGGCCCCACGCGCCGAGCGTCGGGTTTTCCCAGTCGTCCTCGACGAAGCGCACGTCGTTCTGCTTCAGATCGAAGCCGAGCGCTTCCAGCGAGCCGAGGTACAGGTCGAGGATGTTCTCCGGCGCGGGCTTGAGCACCACCTGATACTGGTAGTAGTGCTGCAGGCGGTTCGGGTTCTCGCCGTAGCGGCCGTCCTTCGGGCGCCGCGACGGCTGCACGTACGCGGCGCGCCACGGCTCGGGGCCGATCGCGCGCAGGAACGTGTGCACGTGCGACGTACCGGCGCCGACTTCCATGTCGATCGGCTGGAGCAGGGCGCAACCCTGCCTGTCCCAATAGGACTGGAGCGTCAGGATGATTTGCTGAAACGTAAGCATGAGAGGCCTTCGTGGCGCTGGGCGCCGCGCTTCGGGCGGACGGCGCGAGCGGGGCTGGCGCCGGCAGCTCGCGCGGCGCGCGGCTTGGGTCTGTGCTGAAACGCGTAATTTTACCGGATCGGCGGGCAGGTGCGGCCGGAACGGGGTGGGGCAGCCCTCCATACGCGTTCGCGGGCGACGAAATCGCGGGAAAACGGGCGGATGCGCGGGGGCTGATCGGCGGCGCGCCGCCCCGCGATTCGCGGGCGGCCGCGGCGCGCACGGCGCGCACGGCACGCACGGCACGCACGGCACGCACGGCGCACACGGCACGCACGACGCACACGGCACACACGGCACGCACGGCACGCACGGCTCACACGGCTCACACGGCTCACACGGCTCACACGGCTCACACGGCTCACACGGCGCACACGGCGCACACGACGCACACGGCACACACGGCACACACGGCACACACGGCACACACGGCACACACGGCACACACGGCACACACGACGCACACGGCACACACGGCACACACGGCGCACACGGCGCACACGGCTCACACGGCTCACACGGCTCACACGGCGCGCGCCGCGCCGTGCGCGCGGGCGGCGCACGGCCCCAGCGGCGGATCGCCAGTCGGCCATTCGACGGACGCGCGCGGCGACGAAGCACCCGCGCATTTTCGAGACGCCGGGCGGCGGCGAGCCGGTAAGATGGTGGCTTCCGCGCCGCGTCGCGCGCCACGCCGTCTTCGTGACGATCGCCCATGTCCTCCGCTTCGCCCGGCCCGAACGTTCCGTTGCTGCCGCCCTTCGTCGCGATGCTTCGCCGGGCGCTCGACGCCCGCGGCGACGCGCGCGCGATCTGGCTCGAAGCCGCCGGCCTGCTGCATCCCGTCGACGACGGCGCGATCCATCGGCTGACGATGGCGCTCGTCGGCGACGGGCGCGCCGACGACGCGGTCGAACTCGCGCGCCTCTGCGACGCGCTCGCGCCGACGTCGCCCGCCGCCGCGTTCAACCACGGCTACGCGCTGCAGCACGCGGGGCGTCACGCGGAGGCGATCGCGCCGTACCGGCGCGTGCTGGCCGTCGAGCCCGCATGGCCGTCGCTGAAGAACAACCTCGCGATCGCCGTCCGGATGACGGGCGGCGACGACGCCGAGGAGCTCGCGCTGCTCGAAGGAGCGGCCGCCGGCGCGCCGTCCGAGCCCGATGCGTGGATCAATCTCGTTATCGCGCGGCTGCGCCGCCACGACCTGCCGGGCGCGCTCGACGCGTCGGCGAAGGCGCTCGCGCTCGCGCCCGACAGCCCGCTCGCGCTCACCAACGCGGCGATGGCGTACAAGGAGGCGCAGCGCTGGGACGACGCCGAGCGCGCGTCGCGGCGCGTCATCGAGCTTGAGCCCGGCGATGCGTCGCACCGCTTCAACCTCGCGCTGATCCGGCTCGCGCGCGGCGACTACGCGAGCGGCTGGCCGGCGCACGAACTGCGCTGGAGCGGCGCGCCCGAGCTGCGCGGCAAGCTGCCGGCGCTGCCCGGCCCGCGCTGGCGCGGCGAGCCGCTGGCCGGCAAGACGCTGCTCGTGTGGGGCGAGCAGGGCATGGGCGACCTGCTGCAGTTCGCGCGCTTCGTGCCGGCGCTCGCCGAGCGCGTGCATCGCGAAGGCGGCCGGCTCGAATGGAATGCGTTTCCGCAAATGGGCGATCTGCTCGTGCGCAGCCTCGGCGCGCACGTCGACGGCTATCGTGCGGGCGGCGGCGTCGACGCGCTGCCGCCGTTCGACTACGAGCTTGCGCTGATGAGCGTGCCGTGGATGCTCGGGCTCGGCGATGCGCTGTTCGGCGATACCGTCCCGTATCTGCGCGCCGACGACGCGGCGCTCGCGCGATGGCGCGCGCGCTTCGCCGAGTCCGCGCAGGCGGGGGCGACGCCGTTGCGCGTGGGGCTTGCGTGGACGGGCAGCCTCGCGCATCAGCGCAATCCGTTCAGGCGTGTCGGTCTCGACCGGTACGTCGCCGCGTTCGGCGGGATCGGCGGCGTGACGTTTCATTCGCTGCAGCCGGGCGCGTCGGCGGACGTCGCGGCAGCGCGCTCGGCGGGCTTTCCGATCGTCGACGACACGGCCGAGCTGCGCACGTTCGACGATACGGCCGCCTACGTCGGCGCGCTCGATCTGATCGTGAGCGTCTGCACGTCGGTTGCGCATCTGGGCGGCGCGCTCGGGCGCCCGACGTGGGTGCTGCTCGACGTCAATCCGCACTGGGTGTGGCAGCTCGGGCGGCGCGACAGCCCGTGGTATCCGAGCGCGACGCTGTATCGTCAGCGCGAGTTCGCGCGCTGGGAGCCGGTGATGGACGAGGTGGCGCGCGATCTGCGCGCATGGGCGCAGCGCGCGGGCTGAAGAACGCGCCGCCGGCGGGCGGCGCGCGGAGAGCGTCAGCCGCGCCGGCGCAGCCCCGGCCCGAACGCGAAACCGAACGCGAGGAACAGCAGCGACAGCGCGAGCACCGTCGCGTTGCCGCTCGTCACGTACGGCGTGCGTCCGGCCGTGCCTTCGATCCGCACGTCGAGCGAGCCGATCGTGTAGGGCTTCAGCTGGCCGAGCACGCGCCCTTGCGCGTCGATCGCGGCCGTCATCCCGGTGTTCGTCGCGCGCAGCATCGGCCGGCCGGTCTCCAGCGAGCGCATCCGCGCGATCTGCAGGTGCTGGTCGAGCGCGATCGTGTCGCCGAACCACGCGAGGTTCGTCACGTTGACGAGCACGCCCGGCGACACCGGATTGTCGCGGATCGTCGCCGCGATCTCCTCGCCGAAGATATCCTCGTAGCAGATGTCCGCCATCACCGGCTGGTTGCGCACGATGAACGGCTGCTGGACCGGCGCGCCGCGCGCGAAATCGCCGAGCGGCATCTTCATCAGGTCGACGAACCAGCGAAAGCCCCACGGGATGAATTCGCCGAACGGCACCAGATGGTGCTTGTCGTAGCGGTAGATGTCGCGCGAATGCGGCGTCACGCCGTACAGGCTGTTCGTGTAGTCGACGATCCGGCCGTCGGCCGTCACCGTGCCGCCGACCGCGCCGAACAGCACGGCCGTGTCGGTCGTGTCGCTGAACGCGCGCACCGCGCGCGCGAACGGCTCGGGCAGTTCCTGGATCAGCACCGCGATCGCCGTCTCGGGCGTGACGACGAGATCGGCCGGCTTCTCGGTGATCATCTTCTGATACATCTCGATCGCCGCCTTGATGCCCGCTTCCTCGAACTTGATGTCCTGCTTCACGTTGCCTTGCAGCAGGCGCACCGCGAGCGGCGCGTTCGCGGGCACGGTCCACGGCACGAGCGCGAGCAGCGGGCCGATCGCGACGAGCGCGACGGCCGCGAGCGCCGGCGCCGCGACGCGCGGCGCGCGGGACGCACGCGGGGCGGCCGTCGCGCTCGTCGCCGTCGCATCGGTTCGGCCGTTGCCGCGGCCGTTTCCGGTTCCATTGCCATCTTCGCGCGCGCGCACGATCGCCTGCACGGCGAGCGCCGCGACGAGCGCGAGCATCCAGCCGATCCCGTAGACGCCGACGATCGACGCGTAGCCGGCGAGCGGCCCGTCGACCTGCGCATAGCCGCTCGCGAGCCACGGAAAGCCGGTGAGCACGGTGCCGCGCAGCCATTCGCCGGCGGCCCATGCGCTCGCGAACGCGAACGCGCCGTGCCAGGTCGGCGAGAACGGGCGCGGCTCGGCGGCCTGGCCGTTTTGCGCGTGTCCCGCGCAGAACGACCAGAGCCCCGCCGAGAACGCCGGATAGATCGACAGATACAGGCAGAACAGCACGAGCGCGCCGCCCGCGAGCGGCGCGGCCATCTCGCCGTACACGTGCATGCTGATGTAGAGCCACCAGATGCCGGTGATGAAGTTGCCGAAGCCGAACGCGCCGCCCGTGGCCGCCGCGTGCTTCCAGCTCGTCGTGCGCGTGAGTTGCGCGAAGAGCCATGCGAATACGACGAACTGCAGCCAGCCGCCGTGAGGCGTCGGCGCGAACGTCAGCGTGTTGGCCGCGCCCGCGAGGAGCGCGGCCGGATAGTGCCAGACGGGCAGCGCACGGCCGGCGGCCGTAGAGGAGACGCTCGATTGCGAGCGGGTCGAGATCGGTTCGGCCATGCGTTGCGTCGAAGGAGCGGGTTGGGAAACGGAGGCCGCGCGTCAGTCTTCGCCGGCTGAGCTGCTGCGCCGGCCCGCGAGCGGCGCGCGGCGCACGAGCAGCACGTGGATCTGGCGGGCGTCGCCGCGCTGGATCTCGAACAGCAGGTCGCCGAGGCGCACCTTCTCGCCGCGATGCGGGACGCGGCCGAAATGGTGCGTGATGAGGCCGCCGATCGTGTCGACTTCGTCGTCGGAGAAATCGGTGCCGAACGTTTCGTTGAACTGCTCGATCTCGGTCAGCGCGCGCACGCGATAGCGGCCGTCCGGCGCGGCGATGATGTTGCCGGCTTCCTCGTCGAAGTCGTATTCGTCCTCGATGTCGCCGACGATCTGCTCGAGCACGTCCTCGATCGTGATGAGGCCCGCGACGCCGCCGTATTCGTCGACGACGATCGCGAGGTGGTTGCGGTTCACGCGGAAGTCGTGCAGCAGCACGTTCAGCCGCTTCGATTCGGGGATGAAGACGGCGGGGCGCAGCATCCCGCGCACGTCGAATTCCTCTTCCGCGTAGAAGCGCAGCAGATCCTTGGCGAGCAGGACGCCGATCACGTTGTCGCGGTTGTCTTCGTACACCGGGTAGCGAGAGTGCGCTTTTTCGAGCACGAACGGGATGAAGTCCTCGGGCTTGTCGGCGATGTTGAGCGCGTCCATCTGCGCGCGGGGCACCATGATGTCGCGCGCGCACAGATCGGACACCTGGAACACGCCCTCGATCATCGACAGCGAGTCGGCGTCGATCAGGTTGCGCTCGTGCGCATCCTGCAGGATTTCGAGGAGCTCGGCCCGCGAATCGGGCTCGGGCGAGATGAAGTCGGTCAGACGCTCGAGCAGCGAGCGCTTTTCATGCGGTTTGTCGGAGGATTTTCGACTGGGATACGAATCGTTCATGGTGGTGCGCCCTGCGTATCGAGGGCGCGCTGTCACGGAATTGGCAAGGATACACCAAGGCTATGGCGCGTCCGTGTCGACGGGCATGCGCGCGAGCCGCAGCGGCGCGTCGCGCGATTCCGGCCGAGCGGCGCGGCCTCGGGCGTCCCTCATCGTAGCGCAGAAACGCTCACGCGGGCAGCGGCGGAAAAAAACGGCGGATGCGAAGCGGCGCGCGGCCGGTGCGCGGGCGGGTGGGCTTGCGGGGCGCGCGCACGTCCGGCGCCGGTGGTGCGAGACGGCGTGCGGCGGCTGTGGCGGCATTTGGCGATCGCATCGCGCCTTCGCATCCCTCGTTTGGCATCCGGCAACCGGTACTCGGCGTTCGGCGCGTCGCGCGACCGCTCGCCGCACCGTCCGCCCACGCCCGCCGACCGACTGCGTTGACAGAGTCGGCGGCGTTGAGAGCGTCAGCCCTTCGGCCGCTATCTGCAGCGCGCGAGCAGCGCCTCGAGCGCCTGATCGGGCATTCCGCTGTCGCGCAGCGCGTCGACGGTGCGGCTCACGTAGTCGAGCGTGGTGCCGTAGCGGCCGCTCGCGCAGCCGAACACGATTCTCACGACGTCGTCGTGCAGCTTGCCGGTATAGGTCGGGACGTCGCGCCGCATGACGAACGCGAGCGCGCTGACCCGCTCACGGCCCGCGAGCGCGCACGGCAGCCACGCGGGGCGGTACGAGCCCATCGCCATCTCGCGCCGCCACAGCGCCTCGAGGTGCGGCATCGCGGTGCGGCCGGCGAGCCGGAACGCAAGCCCCGTGCACGAGCCGCCGCGGTCGAGCGCGAGCACGAGCCCAGGCTGCTCGGGCGTGCCGCGGTTCACGCGCGACCACAAATAGAGCCCGCGGTGGTAGCCGTGGACCTTCGCGCGCACGGACTCGACGGCGGGCATCCCCGGGTTCCAGATCAGCGAGCCATAGCCGAACAGCCACAGATCGCTCGTGCGATCCCAGCCGGCCAGCGTCGCGCCGAGCGACGCCGCGAGTTCGTCGTCGCTCAGGTAGCGCGCTTCGCCGAGCGACGGAGGGTATGGGCAGCGGCTGGGTGCGGGGGCGGGGCGGCTCACGGGCGGGCAGGGCGGCGCGAATCAGCGGTACGGATTCGGGAAGCCGAGCTTTGCGAGGATGTCGGTTTCGAGCGCTTCCATCTCGGCCGCGTCCTCTTCTCCGCGCTCGTGGTCATACCCCTGCGCGTGCAGCGCGCCATGCACGAGCAGATGCGCGTAGTGCGCGACGAGCGTCTTGCCCTGCTCGCGCGCCTCCTTTTCGACGACGGGGCAGCACAGCACGAGATCCGCGACGGTGACGCCGTCCGGCTCCTCGCCGTACGCGAAGGTCAGCACGTTCGTCGCGTAGTCCTTGTGCCGATAGCTGTGGTTGAGCGCGCGCCCTTCGTCGGCGCCGACGAAGCGCACGGTGAACTGCGCGTCGGAGAAGATCGCGGGCTCGAGCCATTCGGCGATCACCTTGCGCTTGGGCAGCGACTTGCGCTGCGCGTCGCCGATCTCGTCGCCGTACTGGACCGCGAGGTCGAGCTCGGGCTCGCGGTCGTGCGCGTCTTCGCCCGCGTCGCTCGTTTCGTCGTGAGCGAAGTCCGGATTCTCGTCGGCGCCGACTTCGACCGTCACGCTATCGTAGTGCTCGGGGCGCAGCGCGATCGTCGCGCGCAGCGACGGGTCCGCGTGCTGAGCGACGATCGCGACGGCCGCGTCGCCCGAACTGCCGGACAGGTCGAACATCAGGCTGCGGCCGTCGGCGAAGTCGACGCGCAGCGCCTGCGCGTCGACCGATTTGACTTTGCCTTTCGCATCGAACAGCGACAGGCGAGGAAATTCGGGTTGCGCTGCCTCGGCGCGCGCGGACTTGGTGGAACGGGACGATTTCATCACGCTGACGTCGGTTTGAACGCGGTTGAGGATACACCAAACGGACGAGCGTCCGGGGGCCAATTGGCGAGTTGTCGCGAGTGGGGAGGGGGCTTGCGCGCGGCATTTTTGGGCTCGCCCGGCGACGATTCGGGCGAGGCCCGGCGCGCAGTATCAGGCGCGTGCGGCCGGCGTGCGGCCGGCGGTTCTTGGGGGCGAGCGTTGCGCCGACACGCGCGGCAGGCGGGCGGGGCGCGCATCGGCCGGCATGGGACCGGTGCCCGAGCGCTGCGGATCGTCGACGGGGCGGCGGGCGCGCCGTCGACGGATTCGGATTGCGATCCGTCGCGCGTCGCCGTGCGCGAACCCGGTCGATGGCGTTGCCGTGCGGAACGGACGATCGGGCGACTGGTCGCTCAGGCGCTCCCCGGAAGATCCGCCGATCGACCGGCCGAGCGATCGACCAATCGAGCGGCCGAGCGGCCGATCACGCGAACGATGATCGCGCGACGAACGATCGAGTGATCAGGCGGCCTGCGCGAGCGGTGCGAGGCGCCGCCCGCGCAGGCCGTGCACGCCGCCCGATCGGCAAGCACGCTTCCGTTCGTGGCGCGCTTCGGCCCGATCGTCCCGCGCGGCCGCGCCGGCGCGACGCGTTCACTCGTCCTTGTGCTGCGCGTGGAACTCGTCGTAGGCCTCGACGATGCGCGCGACGAGCGGATGGCGGACCACGTCGGCGCTCGTGAAGCGCGTGAGCGCGATGCCGCGCACGCCGCCGAGCACCTGCTGCGCCTCGATCAGGCCGCTCTTCTGCGCGCGCGGCAAATCGACCTGGCTCGTGTCGCCCGTGACGACCGCCTTCGAGCCGAAGCCGATCCGCGTGAGGAACATCTTCATCTGCTCGGGCGTCGTGTTCTGCGCCTCGTCGAGGATGATGAACGCGTGGTTCAGCGTGCGGCCGCGCATGTACGCGAGCGGCGCGATCTCGATCATCTGCCGCTCGAACATCTTCGCGGTCTTGTCGAAGCCGAGCAGATCGTAGAGCGCGTCGTACAGCGGCCGCAGGTACGGATCGACCTTCTGCGCGAGGTCGCCGGGCAGGAAGCCGAGCCGCTCGCCGGCCTCGACGGCCGGGCGCGTCAGCACGATGCGCTTGACCTGGTCGCGTTCGAGCGCGTCGACCGCGCACGCGACCGCGAGATACGTCTTGCCGGTGCCCGCCGGGCCGACGCCGAACGTCACGTCGTGCGACAGGATCTGCTTCAGGTACTCGCGCTGCGCGGGCGTGCGGCCGCGCAGATCGGCGCGGCGCGTATAGAGCTTCGGCGCGCCATCGTCGATGTGCTCTTCGTCGCCGATGCGCACGACGGGCTCGTCGAACGGATGGTCCGGATCGCCGCGAAACCGCACGTCGACTTCGGTCCCGCCGTTGCCTTCGCCATGGCCGTTACGGCGCGGATTGCCCGGATGGCGGGCCTCGACGAGCGCGAGCTGGATATCGTCGACCGACAGCGGATCGCGCGCGCGGTTGTAGAAGTCCTCGAGCGCCGTCAGCGCGGTTTTCGCGCCGCGCCCGCGAATCGCGATCCGGTGGCCGCGCCGCGTGAGCGTCACGTCGAGCGCCTGTTCGATCTGCCGCAGATTTTCGTCGAGCGGGCCGCAGAGATTCGCGAGGCGCGCGTTGTCGTCGCGCGGCGCGGTGAATTCCAGTGCTTGAGCGGTTTTCAAAGTGGCGTCGGGTTCCTGTAGGGCATTCAGTGCGTGGCGGCGCTCGCGTCGTCGTGCGCGAGCACGAGCTCGCCGCGCAGCGAGTGCGGATACGCGTGATTGATCTTCACGTCGATCATCTGGCCGATGAGGCGCGGGTGCGAGGCGAGCGGTGCGGGGAAGTTCACGACCCGGTTGTTCTCGGTGCGGCCCGCGAGTTCGTTCGGGTCCTTGCGCGACGGTCCCTCGACGAGAATCCGCTCGACCCTGCCGACCATCGACTGGCTGATGCGTGCGACGTTCTCCTCGATCGTCGCCTGCAGATGTTGCAGGCGTTTGAGCTTGACCTCGCGCGGGGTGTCGTCGGCGAGGTTCGCGGCGGGCGTGCCGGGGCGCGGGCTGTAGATGAACGAGAAGCTCGTGTCGTAGCTCATCTCGTGGACGAGCGCCATCGTCTTGTCGAAGTCGGCTTCGGTCTCGCCGGGGAAGCCGACGATGATGTCCGTCGACAGCGACAGGTTCGGGCGGATCGCGCGCAGCTTGCGGATCACCGATTTGTACTCGAGCACCGTGTAGCCGCGCTTCATCGCCATCAGGATGCGGTCCGAGCCGTGCTGGACGGGCAGGTGCAGGTGATCGACGAGCTTCGGCACCTTCGCGTACACGTCGAGCAGGCGCTGCGTGAATTCCTTCGGATGCGACGTCGTATAGCGGATTCGCTCGATGCCGGGGACGTCGGCGACGTATTCGATCAGCGTCGCGAAATCGGCGATTTCGCCGGAGCCGGCCGCGAGCGGGCCCCGATATGCGTTCACGTTCTGGCCGAGCAGCGTGACTTCGCGCACGCCCTGATCGGCGAGGCCGGCGATCTCGGTCAGCACGTCGTCGAGCGGGCGCGACACTTCATCGCCGCGCGTGTACGGCACGACGCAGTAGCTGCAGTACTTGCTGCAGCCTTCCATGATCGACACGAACGCGCTCGGGCCTTCGACGCGCGCGGGCGGCAGGTGATCGAACTTCTCGATTTCGGGGAACGTGATGTCGACCTGCGCGCGGCCGCTCGCGCGGCGCGCGTCGATCATCTGCGGCAGGCGGTGCAGCGTCTGCGGGCCGAACACGAGATCGACGTACGGCGCGCGCGCGACGATCGACGCGCCTTCCTGGCTCGCGACGCAGCCGCCGACGCCGATCAGCAGTTCCGGCTTCGCCTCTTTCAGCTCGCGCACGCGGCCGAGATCGGAGAACACCTTTTCCTGCGCCTTCTCGCGCACCGAGCAGGTGTTGAAGAGGATGATGTCCGCGTCTTCGGGGGTGTCGGTCTTCTCGAGGCCTTCGGCGGCGTTGAGCACGTCGACCATCTTGTCGGAGTCGTACTCGTTCATCTGGCAGCCGAAGGTCTTTACGTAAACTTTCTTGGTCATGAGGATTCGCCGTTCGCAGTGGTTGACCTGGGGGCGTCGTTCAAAGTGGATCGGGGGACGGATCGGCGCGCCGCCAGCCGCGCGATGCGCGCGCCGCGTACGGGAAGATGCCGCCGGGAAAGCTTTCTATTATAGCTTTTCGGGCTTCGCGGAGCGGGCGGCGGCGCGTCGCGCGAGGCGGGGCGGCGTTTGGCCGATCGCGTGGCGGGCGCACGGGCAAGGGCGGCAGGCAGCGAATTGCGGCGGGGCGGCAGGCACGCGCGCCGCTTGGTGCGATCCTCGCGCCGACGAACCGACGAACCGACGAACCGACGAACCGACGAACCGACGAACCGACGAACCGACAACCGACAACCGACAACCGACA
>NZ_LOYJ01000054.1:0-94208 GCF_001526245.1 Burkholderia sp. MSMB1498 | reverse complement strand
ATCCCGAGAATCCCGAGAATCCCGAGAATCCCGAGAATCCCGAGAATCCCGAGAATCCCGAGAATCCCGAGAATCCTCGCCGACTTCGTCAGGCTCTCCAAGTTCCCCGAGTCCGATCGGCCGGTCGCGACTTCCGTCCCGCGACCGCTTGCCGCACGTCGAACATGGCCGCCCGGCTGTCATATTTCGCCCGCCGCGCCGACTGTCGTCATGCCGGGCCCGTTCGCGGGCAACGGCGCATCGATTCGACTACGGAGGACGGAAGCTATGAAGAAAGAAGGGATCTGGATCGGCTCGCACGTGATCGCGTTCGTATTGGGCTTCGCGCTCGGCGTGTATTCGCTGCCGCTCCTGACGGCCGAAGCCGGCGCGAGCGAAACCGAGCTGCGCCCGATCACCGGACGCGCGCTTTACACGGGCCGCTTCGAGCGCGGCCTGACGGGCGGCGATCCGCTGCACTGGACGGACGGCAAGCTGTCCGTCACGCGCACGGCGCTCGCGTTCGAGGGGCGCGTCGCGCCGGGCCCGGACTACAAGATCTACCTTGCGCCCGAATTCGTCGCGTCGAAGCAGGCGTTTCTCGCGATGAAATCGCGCGCGCTGCGGGTCGGCGAGCTGAAGACGTTCGGCGACTTCGTCGCGCCGCTCGCGGAGGGCGTCGACGTCGACGCGTATACGACCGTCGTGATCTGGTGCGAGCGGTTCTCGCAGTTCATCGGGGCGGCGCGGTATCGGTGATGCGTGCCGGTCGGGCGCCGTCGGATCGGCGCGCGGCGAAATCGCGGCGGAATAGGGATTGGGCGAGTCGATATCCTAAGAGCGCAAGAGCGCAAGAGCGCAAGAGCGCAAGTGCGCAAGTGCGCAAGTGCGCAAGTGCGCAAGAGAGGAAGAGAGGAAGAGTGCGGAAGTGCGGAAGTGCGGAAGCGCCGGTCCGCGCTGCCTTGCCCCGTCGACGGCTTGCGCCGGATCGGCGGAGCCGGGCGCTCTGCGCGCATCGAGCCTCTTTGCTCGCCGTTCAGCGTGCGCACGCTTCAATGCGCCGCTCGACGCGAGTTTCGGGGGCACGCACCTCGGCGGGCCGCGCCGTCGCCGGTCACGCTAGCCGTGCTGCCCGATTGCGATGCCGGATGCCGGCGGGCGCCATCCCCGTCGCTTGTCGTCGGCGGCGGCCGATCGTCGGTCGCTGCTCGCGGCTCGTCGCGCCGCCGCCGCCTGGCAACCGGCGAAGCGCGGCGCCGAACGAACCGTCAGCCATCGCCGTCGCGCGGCGCGGGCTTGCCGTCGTGCGGCCCGAGCGGCCGCGCGGGCCAATCGATCCAGCGGTCCGCGCGCGTCGCCTCGTACGCCTCGTTGCGCGGATAGCGAATGCGATTCTCGGCTTTCGGCCTTTCGCCGACGACGAGCAGCCGAACCTCGGCGTCTGTGTCGTTGATGAACGTGTGGCAAAGTCCGGTGCCGGCCGGGAACCCGACGGCGTCGCCGGGCGCGAGGCGGTGCAGGTGTCCGTCGAGCCAGACGTCCGGCGTGCCTTCCAGGACGAACACGAATTCCTCTTCCGCGCTTTCCGCGTGCGGATACGACGTGCGGCGGCCGGGCGGCAGCCGGCAATGATGGATGCCGATCCGCGTGATGCCGAGCTTCGCCGCGAGCGGCGCGCCGATCGCGAGCAGTTCGGTGTCGCCGCGATAGTGCGCGTCGTCTTCGTCCTCGAGTTCGGTCCAATGGCGGATGCAGTCCGGGCGGGTCAACATGGAAGGCTCCTTGTGAACGTGCGCCATCACACCATGCCGCGCCTGCCTTGTCCACGCTCGCGCGGCGGCGGTTCGGCGCGGCCACGCCGTTTGGATCGAAAGCGCTCGTCGGGCGGGCAAGAGCGTAACGCGGCTGCTCGAGTCCGTCGGCCGTATCGACCGAACTTGGCCGTGGCGAGCGGGGTGCTGCCGTCGTCGGCCGAATGTGCTCCCGATGAAGCCGATACCCGCCGAGTGCCGGCTCGACGGGCGCCGATCGACGATTTGCTCCGGCATGTTTCCCCGCTCCGTAGCGAACCTAGTTCGACCGGCGACGCACGCTTAACGCGTCAGCGCGGACTTGATCGAACGCCAGAGCGAGCGGCGAGCGGGAGACGATGACCGAAGATCGTAGTACATGCTCGAATAGTGTAGCTGGCCACGCTGGACGACGGCGTCGTGGCAGGGGGCGTGATCGAAGTACCGTGGCCTTGCCGAGGCCGGGCAGAAATGTCCGACGAGGCTTTGGCGAGTCAGCGCCGGATCGACGACGGGCGAGCCGCCGTGCGCGAGATCGGCATGCCACACGAGGATGTCGCCCTTCTTCGCGAGGAAGCGTTCGACGCCTCGCTCGCTACTGGCGGCGGAGCTGCGTAGCCAGTCGGACCATTGCTCGTGAACATCCCAGCCGTCCAGGGCGGCGTCGAAGTGCTTGCGTCCCTCGCCGAACGGCCAATCGGGCAGGCGGTGGCTGCCGGGCGCGTACATCAGTTCGCCCGAGCCTTCCTTGATGTCCTCGAGCGCGATCCAGCATGCGGCGAGTTCCATCGGGCGGTCGACGACGACATAGGCGGTGTCGCGGTGCAGGCCCTGCTGCGAACCTTGGTCGAAGCTGAGGCTTTGGAAGAGGAGCGGCGCTTCGCCGAAGATGGCCTTCAGGAAAGCGATCAGCCGCGGCGACGAAAAGAGGTCCAGCGCCTCGCTCATTGCGCCGTAGCAGTCCACGACGCGCGTGCCGAGGCGGTTCACGGGTTCGTCGAGCTTGCGCGTGTCACGCGAGCCGTGCTTTTGGTAGAACAGCTCCGGATTTCCTTCCCGGAACGAAAGGTCGATTTGCGCCTGGAACGCATCCACTGCGCTCGGATCGGCGCCGCCTTCCAGCACGATGAAGCCGTCGCGGACAAAATCCGTAATGAGACGAGCAAGCTCCGGAAAAGGCACTCTTGATTTCAATTGCTCCTGCCAGTCGGTGCGGTCGATCCACATGCCGCCGAAGTTGGAATGGTTGTCGACATGGCCCGAAGTTGTGATCATCATTGGTCTCCAAGGGACGATTTTGGTCTGAATTGGGCGCGGCAAATAATGCGATGTATCGCGACATTTTGCTTACGCGTAAATATCAATGATATTACATTCGCTGAGAGTGCGAATTACGGGAACGAGCGGGGATGTTTAGTCCAATTGGCTGCGACGCGGGATTGATCGCGTGATCGTGGCCGCAGAAAAGACCGTCCCAAACGGACTTGGGGGATCAAAATGACGAGAGGCGCGAAGCCAGGCGCTGTGCCGTTGCTGTCGTGAAGTGTAAGGAGCGGCATCGGACCGCGTGAATGAGCGCCGTGACAAGAAGCGCCGGCAATCCGCCCGAGCTTCGTTCGCGAAAGGCGAAGACTTTGCCGTATCGCGGGTGTGCGACTTGCCAATGCGTCGGCTCAGTCGGCGGTCGAGCGGTGGACGCGACACGAAGCCGATCCGCCCGACCGAGTTCGCTGGCCGCTCCGGCGCTTCTCCACGGTTTTCGCGCGCGATAGATCCGCGCACGCTCGGTGAGGAACATGGCACACGTCGCTCGCCACGGCGAGGAGCGATGCGGCGAGCCAAATTGTCCCGAGCGCGACTACCGTGCGAAACGTCGCGCGCAGGGCCGCGTTGCGTCGGGCGCGGTCGCTACCGCTTCCCCGTCACGAGCCGGGCGCAGCACGGAACGAGGCACAGCAGGACGGCCAGCATCCAGAACGCGCTTTCGAGGCCGACGCTCCGGGCGACGAAGCCCATGCCGGCCGGGCCGACCAGATGGCCTCCGTAACCGGTGATCGTGATGACCGTGACGGCCAGCGCGGAAGGCATCGCCCGCTGCGCGCCCGCACGGCGAAACAGCACGGGCACGATGTTCGACGCGCCCAGGCCGATGAACGCAAAGCCGGCCATCGCGACGCCCGCAATCGGCGCGGTCAGCAGAATCACGAACCCGGCGACTGCGAGAAGTCCGCCCCAGAACATCGTCGGCCGATCGCCAATGCGCGTCGCGATCGCATCTCCGCCGAACCGGCCGGCGGTCATCGCGATCGAGAACAGCACATAGCCCAATCCGCCCTGGGCCGCGACGACGAGCCCCTTGTCCGTGATGAGCAACGCGCTCCAGTCGAGCAGCGCGCCTTCGGCGAGAAACGTGATCGCGGCGAGGAGCGCGAGGAGCGGAACCACGCCGCGCGGCATCACGAACCGCGGCCGCTCGCCGGCCTGCGCGCCTTGCAGCAGTCTGGGGCTCGCGAAGAGGATCGCGGCGAGCATCGGCATTGCGCACAGCAAGGTGCTGGCGAACGTGCCGATGCGCATCGAGAGCAGGAACGTCATGACGCTGGAGCCGGCGGCGCCGCCGACGCTGAAGAGCGCGTGAAATCCGGACATCAGCGGCCGCGCGGCGGCGCGCTCGACTTCGACCGCATGGACGTTCATCGCCACGTCGAGCGAGCCGAGCGCCGCGCCGAACGCGAACAGCGCGACGCCGAGCGTGATCGGCCCGCTCGCGACGGTCAGCAGCGGCAGGATCGCGGCGAGCGCGACTCCGCCCGCGACGATGATCGGCTTGCTGCCGTATCGCGTGCTGAACGGGCCGGTGAGCAGCATCGAGGCCACCGAGCCGAGGCCGACGCAGAGCAGCAGCGCGCCGAGAGCGCCGTCGTTCACGCCGAGCCGCTGTTTCGCGAACGGCACGAGGGGCGCCCAGCACGCGAGCCCGAAGCCCGCCGCGAGAAAGGCGAGACGGGTGGCAAGCCGGGTAGCCGGCCGGTCGGCGGACATATCGATCGACTCCACGAAGAACGGGCGTTACGGCCGCACGGGCGGCTGCGCCTGCAACACCGACGCACCGGCTTTCGACAGCAACGCGCATTCGGCGCGCGGCAGATCGTGCTCGACGACGATGCAGCTGATCTCGTCGATCGTCGCGACACGGTGCGGCGCGCGCGCGGCGAGCTTGTCGGCCGTCGCGAGGACGACGCGGCGCTCGCTCGCGGCGACGACGGCGCGCTTGAACGCCGCATCGGCGATGCCGAATGCGCTGAGGCCGCCTTTCGGCGACAGCGCGCAAGCGCTGAGAAAGGCGTGATCGACGTTCATCCGGCTGACGCTCTGAACGGCGGCCGCGTCGACGCATCCGCCGACCGCCGGATCGACCGCGCCGCCGATCATGATCAGGTTCAGATCGGAGCGCCGCAGCACGGCGGCGGCGATGTCGATCGAGTTGGTGGCGACCGTGAGCTCGGCGTCTTCGGGCAGGAACTCGACCAGCGCGAGATTGGTGCTGCCGCTGTCGAGAAACAGCAGTTCGCCGCGCCGGATCAGCGGCGCGGCCGCGCGGGCCAGCGCCTCCTTGCGTTCGCGCGCGGCGTCGATCCTGGCCGCCATCGGCGCGGACGCCGGCGTGACGGGCAGCGCGCCGCCATAGACCCGGCGGCAGCGGCCTTCGGCGGCCAGCGCGCGAAGGTCGCGGCGTATCGCGTCTTCGGAAACGTCGAATTCGGCGGCGAGCGCCGCGGCCTGGACCGGCTGCCCGAGGGCCAGCCGGCTTGCGATGGTGTCGCGTCGCGCGAGGGGAAGTGCGTCGGTCATGCACGCAGTATAACGTGCATAAACAAGAATTAAAACGTGCAAGAACGTGCATTTCGGAATGAGCGGGCGCCGCCGCCGTCGCGCGCCGGCGTTCGGCCGGACGCGCGGCGGCGCGAATTCCCGTGGCTGCACTTCGATCCGGCGCCCGCTGCAGGCGAGCGCGGGATGCCCGCCGCCGCAACGGCGCCTGGCTAACGCGCCGCCCGCGCGGCCGTCCAGCGCCGGTAACGCCGCGTCTGGCAGGACGTGGACAACTGCTGCAGGAGCAGCGCTCTCAGCGGCGAGACGCGCGGATTCGTCACACGCCCCTCACTGAGCCGCTTCAGCTGAAACTTGACGACCGCCATGTTGGCGAGCGAGCCCAGCACCTTGTTCTTCCAGACGATCGGACGCAGCGCCGGCGCGTTGTTTCCGCCCGCCAGCCAGTCGCGCGGCAGGTTCGGATCGACGGACAGCGCGGTGGCGATGCCGACCATCGCGACGCCGCTGTCGACGACCTGCTCGGCGACCGCGCGGCGGCGAATGCCGCCCGTGACCATCAACGGCATGCGCGCGGCCGCAGCGATGTCGCGAGCGAATTCGAGGAAATAGGCTTCGCGGGCGAGTGTGCGGCCGTCGCGCGCTTGTCCCTGCATCGCCGGGGCCTCGTAGCTTCCGCCAGACAGTTCGACCAGATCGACGCCGAGCGGATTGAGCATCTCGACCACGCGCTTCGCGTCGTCGGAGCTGAAGCCGCCGCGCTGGAAATCGGCGGAGTTCAGCTTGACGGACACCGCGAACCCGGGCGATACCGCGTCGCGCACGGCGCGGACGATGTCGAGCAGCAGGCGGGCGCGGTTCTCGATGCTGCCGCCCCACCGGTCCTGGCGGCGGTTCGTGATCGGCGACAGGAACTGGCTCAGCAGGTAGCCGTGCGCGGCATGAATCTGCACGCCGGTAAAGCCGCTTCGTTCCGCCAGCCGCGCGGCCTGCACGAAGCGGCGCTGCACGCCGGCGATGTCGTCGTCCGTCATTTCCCGCGGCACCGGAAACTGCTTGGACAGCGCGCCGAGCGCCAACGGCACCGCGGACGGCGCGAGCGTGGTCTGGCCGAGCGCGGCGGCCATCTGGCGGCCGGGGTGGTTGATCTGCATCCAGATGTGCGCGCCGTGGGCGCGCGCGACTTCCGCCCAGCGCCGGAAGCGGTCGAGGTGGGCGTCGTCCTCCAGCACCACGCCGTTCGGGCCCGTCATCGCGCGGTGATCCACCATGACGTTGCCGGTCAGGATCAGGCCGGCCTTGCCCTTCGCCCATGCGTCGTACAGGCGCAAGAGCGCGTCGGACGGCGCGTGGTCCGCATCCGCCATGTTTTCTTCCATGGCCGCTTTGGCGAGACGGTTCGGAATCACCGCGCCGTTGGGGAGAACGAGGGGAGTGAAGAGCTTCATGGGGAGCACCCGCGGTTGACGACATCGTGACCTTAAGCTTAAAGTCAACTTCAATGTCAAGTGCCGGGAGGGCGCGAATGAAGATCGGCGAGCTCGCGCAGTTGAGCGGCGTGACGGCGTCGCGTATCCGGTTCTACGAGGCGAGCGGCTTGCTGCAGCCTGCGCAGCGGCAGGCGAACGGCTATCGGGAGTATGCGCCGGACGCGTTGACGCGGCTGGAGATCATCGTCGGCGCGCAATGCGCGGGTTTCTCGCTCGACGAAATCCGGGCGATTCTGCCGCCGGATCTGGACAAGTGGCCTCGCGAGGAACTGCTGCAGGCGCTGCGGCGCAAGATCGACGAAATCGAGCTGCTGGAGCGGCGTCTCGCGAGCAGCAAGCGCCAGCTTGTCGCGCTCGCCGACGAGATCGATCACAAGGCGGACGGCGAGGATTGCGCGGGCAGGGCGAAGCGCGTGCTGGACAAGATGAATCGACGGGCCGCCGAGCAATCGCCGGTGGAGCTTCGCAGCCGTCCGAAGAGAAGGCGCGCTTGACCGGCGGGGGCGCCGCACCCGTCGCACCCGCCGCGCCACGAACGACGATCCGAATCCCTCATGCGGAAGCCAGCGGCGCTTCCGTCAAGATCTGCGCGATTTGGCTTCCTTCCGGCGTGGCCCAGTCGCCCGAGGGTTGCCTGACGATCCGGCTCGGGCCGGCGAGCGCGACGCCGTGACCTTGCGTGCGGCGCCGGGCCATGCCGTCGACGATCGTGCCGGGCGGGCCGTCCGCATCGGCGACGGCGGGCACGCCGCAGCCTTCGCGCACGACGCTCAGCGCCGGGAGCGCCGGGAGCACTGTGCACACGTCGTTGGTGACGCCGGCGACGATGAACTTGGTGCGCCCGGTCGCCTTCACGGCCGCCGCGAAGCGTTCGTCGCCCATCGCGGCGACGATGCCGGCGAGCGCGGATTCGCGCCGCGTACCCGGTAGGCGGGATCGATCCGGGTTCGTTCAACGGCAGCGCCTGCGCATGTCCCTCCATGCCGGAGGTCGGCGCGGCCGGCATGCTCGGGATGCGCGCGGTCTTCGCCGGCATCGGCGAGGTGCGCTTCATGTCGCTGAACGGCATGGACTTGACTCAGCCCATGGCGCCGATCCGATGGTCGATCAGCGCAAGCGCGGCGTGCTCGCCATCGAATCGCTCGCAGCCCATGTTGAAACGCCGTTGCGCTCGGGTTGACGCGGCGTGCAGCGGCGAGCCGGCGAAAAGCATGACCTTGGCGCCGCCGTGACGCGCTTGGAGCAGGATCGCGCGACGCGCGTCCGCGGCCGGAAAGACGGGAAGCCTGAGATCGCCGAGATCGAAGTCCCGGCCGTCGACCGTCGTCGCGCCGACAATCGGCATGACGAACGCGCAATGGCCCGCCGCGACGGGCACCGCGAGCTCCGCGCCTTCGTCCAGCGAAATGTCGAGCATCGTCACGTCGGTGGGGGCGGCGAGCGGCGAGCGCGCGCCGGCGAAGCTGCCCGCCGGCACGCGCACCTCGACGCCCGGCAGCGACACGACCGGCACGTCCTGCGGTTCGAGACTCAGCGCGAACGGCGCGATCCGCCGCCGCTCGCGGGCGAGGTCGACGAAAATCCGCAGCGAATGGACGGTCTTGCCGGCCTCCGCCGGGACTTCCTCGTGCACGATGCCGCTGCCGGCCGCTGTCCAGTGCAGGCCGCCCGGCCGGATCAGGTTGCGGGTGCCGAGGGAATCGCGGTTGTCGATGCCCGTTTCGGAATCCGGAAACAGGTAGGACACCGCCGAGAAACCGGCATGGGGATGAGGCGAGAAAGTCGGCGCGCTCATCCATGCGTGGTCGACGCAGAGGAACGGATCGATCTGCGCGGCGACGCCCCGCAGGCCGTAGGCCCGGAAGTGGCCGCCGTGGTTCGCGCGCTGCGGCGGAGCAAGGATGGGCATGACGAGGGCCTCATGCGCCGCCGGCTGCGTTCAGGCTCGGATAGTCGGTATAGCCCTGCGCGGCGCCGCCGAAGAACGAGTTGCGGTCCGCCGCGTTCATCTGCGCGTTGGCCTTCAGCCGCGCGACGAAATCCGGATTCGCGAGCACCATCTGGCCGTAGGCTTCCAGATCGGCCAATCCGGACGCGACGTCGGCGCCGATCAGCTCGCGCGGGCGGCCCGGCCGATTCAGGATCAGCGTGCGTTGCCAGCGCGCGCGGAGGTCGGCGAGCAGCGGTTCGTCGCCCTGATGCATCACATGCAGGTACGCGAGGCCCAGCTCGTCGAGCTCGGCGACCAGGTGGCGGTAGAGCGCCGGCCCTTCGTCGCCTTCGTCGATACCCCACAGCGTCGTGCCGGGCGACAGGCGGATCGCCGTGCGGTCCGCGCCGATTTCGTCGGCGATCGCGGCGGCCACCTCGATGGCGAAGCGCGCGCGGTTCTCGATCGAGCCGCCGTATTCGTCGGTGCGCGTGTTCGCGCTCGGCGCGAGGAACTGCTGGATCAGGTAGGCGTTCGCGCCGTGGATTTCGACGCCGTGCGCGCCGGCCTCGATCGCGCGGCGGGCCGCGTGGCGGAATTCGTCGACGGTCCGGCGCACTTCGTCCGTGCCCAGCGCGCGCGGCACGGGAATGTCCTGCATGCCGGCAGCCGTGAACATCGGCGCGCCCGGCGCGATGGCCGAAGGCGCGACGCCCGGGCGGTGATGCGGCGTGTTGTCGGGGTGCGACATGCGCCCGGCATGCATGAGCTGGATGAAGAGATGGCCGCCCTTCGCGCGCACGGCCGACGCGATTCGTCTCCAGCCGGCGACGTGCGCATCCGTATAGACGCCCGGCGTGGCGAGGTAGCCCTGGCCGTCGTCCGAAGGCTGGGTGCCTTCGGTGACGATCAGCCCGACGCTCGCGCGCTGTGCGTAATACTCGGCGGCCAGGTCGGACGGCGTGCCGTCGAACAGCGCGCGGCTGCGGGTCATCGGCGCCATGGCCAGGCGGTTTTGCAGCGTATATCGGCCGACGCGGACGGAATCGAACAGGGTGCTCATGATGAAATCCTTGATTGGGGGAAGGGAGAAAAGAAGGGCGTCCGCCGTTACGGCGCCGCATGACGCGCGCCCGTCCGGGCGAGCAGCGCGTTCGGCGCGGCGGCGAACCCGCGGATGCGCTCGTCGGTCAGCCCCGGCGACGGCAGAATGGCGCGCCGCTTGCCGTCGAACATCGCGCCGCCGTGGCCTTCGATGTCCGGCGCGGCTTGTCGCGCTTCATGACGGCTTCCTTCGAGTTCCGACGGCGGCATCATCGCCCGCTTCCCGTTCGGGATAAATATGGTAATTTGGATATCATTGATCCATTCATGGAGCAGTTGACGTGGAGCTGCTGAACGACATGGCGTTGTTCGTCGAGGTCGTCAAGGCGAAGGGCTTTCGCAGCGCCGCGGACGCGATGGGGATGCCGAACTCGACGCTGTCGCGGCGGATCAGCGGGCTGGAGAAGGCGATCGGGCTGCGCCTGCTGCATCGCACGACGCGCAAGATCGAATTGACCGAAGCCGGACAGATCTATTTCGAGCGATGCAAGCGCATCGTCGACGAAGCGCGCCTCGCGCACGAGCAGCTCGGCGAAATGCTCGCGCAGCCGAGCGGCGTGCTGCGCGCGTCGCTGCCGGTGGATTTCGCCGTGACCTACCTGGCGCCGCTGATCGCCGAGTTCGCCGCCCTCTATCCGGGCATCACGTTCGATTTCGATCTGACGCCCAGGCGCGTCGATCTCGTCAGCGAGCCCTTCGACGTGGCGATCCGCATGGGGGAATCCGAAAGCTCGCAGCTCATTGCGCGCCCGCTGGCGTCGCTCACGCCGCATCTCTATGCGTCGCCGGGCTACCTCGAACGATCGGGCGAACCGGCAAAGCCCGCCGATCTGGCGCGGCACGAGTGCCTGGGCATCCTGAGAGCGGCCTCGTGGACGCTGCGCGACGGACGCCGAGAGACGACGGTTTCGGTGGGCGGGCGCTTCACGCTGAACAGCGTCGGGATGATCCGCCGCCTGGCGACGCTCGACATGGGCATCGTCCTGATGCCGGAGGAAGTCGTCGCCGACGAGCTGGCGAACGGGAAACTGCGCCGGATCATGCCCGGATGGCACGGCGTGCCGATGCCCGTCCATGCGATCACCGAGACTCGTCTGCTGCCCGCGAAGACACAGCGGTTCATCGAGTTTCTCCGCGAGCGGCTGGGGCGGTAGCGTGCGGTGCGTGCAGGTCCGGCCGCCGGCGCGCTGCGCGCGCCGGGCGCGGCTTGCCGACGTCGGCCCGTGGGGCCCGGGAAAACGCGGCGATCAGTGCTGCGGCACGAGCATGCGCGACAGCCATTCGCCCCGGTCGCCATTGGTTCCGGTCGATATGGCCGCGCCGAAAATGCCGCGCGCCGGATCGTCGTGCGCGTGAGCGCGCCGCCATCCCGGATCGAAGCGGCTGGCATGACCGTCCGGCCATTGGGCGACGAGCGCGCCTTCGGCATCGATTCCGGCCGTCGGAGGGCGCGGCTTGGCGATGGGCCGGAGCGCACGTCGCGGCAGATGCCCGACCGCGCGAATCAATACGCCATGTGAATCAACGGAAACGGTCTGCCGGCCGAATCGGTTTCCGAGCGCCCGACGTCCTTGAATCCGTATCGGCGATAGAAGCCGTGGGCCAGCGGATTCTGTTCGTTGACGTCGACGCTCAGGCGAGGATGCTCGGCCCTGACATGGTCGAGCAGGCGCGTCCCGACACCCTGGCCGACCAGGTCCGGATCGACGAACAGCATTTCGATTCGCGCGCCGTTCGCGCCGACGAAGCCGGCAATGCGGCCGTCGATGGCTTCGTCGATCCATACGGTGACGTTCGGCAGGTAAGTGTTCCGGACTTGCGGATATAACTCCCGGATGTCCTGTTCGCTCAGGAAGGTATGCGTCGCGCGCACCGAACGGTGCCAGATTTCCGCGAGTACGGGATTGTCCGTGGAAAATCGACTGCGAATGCTCATGGCGATAGAAAATAATTGATTGATGGCCGGTTATTTTAAGGATTTATGCATGCGTGTATATAGGAAATAAGGAAATAGCGTCAAGACGGGAGCCATTCCCCATGCGTTGCCCGGTCATTCAGTCGGCCCGGATTAATCGCGTCGGCCAATCGGGTGACGCAGCGGGTGATGATCGATATCGGGAAAATGCATGATCTCGATTCATATCGATCGACGCCGCTTATTGTGGCGCAGCGCGAATTCGCATTTCAAATCGTGGACGAGCGAGATGCAAGCGTGCCTGCCATATGCGATATGGCCGACTTTTCGTCATGGAATTTCGGCTATCGCCACGAACGATTCATTTGCAACGGGAGCCTCGGCGCAGCGCCCGTCGGCGATCCGATCGAAACGGAAAAGGCGCGACGCGGCAGGCGCGGCGGCCGGGGCGCGAGCGAAATCCCTCGGGCCGGTCCCGCACGTGCGGCGGACCGGCGCTTCGCCTACCTGCCGTTCATGCGTCTTGCGGCACGTGCCGCCGCACGCACAGCCGCGCAACGATCATCACGACGATCCACGTGACGCCGAACGACGCGAGCATGAACCCGGCATCCACGCTCACGCCGTCGAATAGCCGGCGCGCATAGATCGGCAGCGGCGCGCGATAGGCGTCGTACGACGGGGCGATCCCGGCCGCGGCGATCGCGCACGCGATCGCGTAGCGAAGACGATTGCCGATACGTGCGCGCGCGATGCGCGCGAACCCGCGCGCGAGAGCGATGAACGGCAGCCCGTAGACGGCCAGCAGCGGCGCCATCAGCACCGTAATGAGCAGATACAGCAGGAAAGTTTGCATGTCCATGGCGGGTATTCGCTTAGTGTGTCGAACGATCGGCGTGCGAGGCGACGAGCTGGACGGGGCCGGCCTGAATCGCGCCGGCGCGATTCGATCCGGCGCGGGCGAGCATTGCGCGGCTTCCCGCCGCTCGGCTCGACGCTTGCCGATCGGCCGGCAAGCGATCTGACGCGTCGCCGGCAGCGGCCGCCGCCGCGCTTGCCGTACCGCCCGCCGCCGCGCCGCCACGCTCGCCGTCCGGATACAGACAGATGAACGACGCGCGCGCGCCTTCGATCCCGTACGCGGGCAGATTCGACGAACTCGAGCACACCGCGCCGTCCTGCGTGAACGACATGTCGCGCAGCCACGTGACGCGCGTCGGCAGCGGATACGTGACGAAGGTCCGGGTGGACGGCGCGAAGCGGAAGATCCGATCGGACATGTTCGACGTGATCCACACGTCGCCCGTCTTCGGATTCACGTTCAGCGCATACGGCACTTCGTATTCGTTGTGCGCGAGAAGCGGCAGCTTGTAGGTTTCGAAGCGATGCGTGCGCGGATCGAATTTCATCAGCCCGCCGTCGTCGAACGCCGGAATCCACAGGTTGCCCTGCGGATCGAAGCGCAGCCGTCGCGGGCCGCTGAGCGGCGTGTCGAATTCGGTGACGTCGAGCGTCGCCGGATCGATGCGGCCGATCTTGTTCGCATAGAGCTTCGCGTACCAGATCGAGCCGTCGAGCGGATTCACGTCGATGCCGTACGGGAACGGGAACGCGTCGCGGCCCTGGAATGCCCACTTGTGATGCGTGAGCGCGAGGTGCAGGTTCTGCCCCGGGAACCACGCGGCCATCTTCACGACGAGCGGAAACAGATAGTGCGACACCGCGCGCCAGAACCCGCCGTCGGGCAGATGGATGATCGTGAACGTCTCGGTCTTAGGATCGAAGCGCGCGACTTCGTTCGACGCGACGATCGTGAACCAGACGATGCCCGCGCGGTCGATGCGGAGCGTGTGCGGATACAGATGCGAGTGGCCGAGCGGGTAGAGCTTGAAGCGCTTCGTCGCCGGATCGAACGACGCGAGCGTCGACGACAGCGCGTTCGTGATCCAGAACCGGCCGTCGGCCCCCTGCGCGAGGCTGTGCGGCCCGTGCTTGCCGCTGAACACGCCGATCGGCAGCTGCACGCCCGAGAATATGCCGCCCACCGGCAGATCGACGTCGGGCTCCTTCCATTCGCTGAGCTTGCCGCTCTTGCGGTCGAGCTCCCAGATCTTGTCGTGGCCTTCGTCGGCGCCGTACAGATGATCGTCGGAGCCGACGTCCGCGTCGTGGATGAACGTGAGGCCGTCGCCTGCCGCCCATTCCCGGATCTTCGCGGGCGCGAGCTGATCGTCGTACAGGTATTTCTCGACCGCCGCGACCGCGCGGCCGTCCATTCCCTCGTGCAGCGCATGCGTGATGTCCCGCGCCTGATTGTTCGTGAGGAGCGCCGCGTAGCCCTCCATCCGGCGCACCGTCGCGCCCCACGCGGCCTCGTCGCGCGGCGTGCGCGTGAGCGCATTGCCGACCTGGTGGCAGTAGTTGCACTGGCTGATGAACGCGGTCCGCGAGTCCTGGCTGGGCCACGACAGCGCGCTCAGATGCGCGGACGCGGGCAGGCTCGCGGACAGCTCGTCGGCCACCGTCTGCCGCTCGAGCGAGAAGTCGAGCGTCTTGCGCGCGCCGGACGCAAGCGCGAGGCTCTGCGCCGTATCCTTGAAGTACGGCGTGCGGGCGCGTACGCGCAGCTCGCCCGCGAAGTCGACGGCGATGCCGTAGTGGCCGTTGCGGTCGGTGTAGACGGTGTCGCGGCGCGTCTGCGCCGCGTCGAACACGGTGACCATCGCGCCCGGCAGCGGCTTGCCGTCCGACGAGACGGTGCCCGTCAGCGTGCCCGCCGCGGCGCCGAGGCTCACGGCCTGCGCGCCGAGCAGCAACAGCGGCGCAACCCGTTTCAAGCGAATGTCGATCATGGGTGATGTGGTGTAGGCAAAGAAAATCGATGAATGGGTGGAACCGTGCGGGCGGCGGCGAACGAGGCGGGCGATCGAGGGGCGCTCAAGTCGTCTTTTTCGCGCCCCAGTTGCCGCCGTGCGCGGCCGCCTGCGTGGCGGGCGAGCGCGCGAGATAGTCGAGCGCGAGCTCGGTCGAGCCTTCGCCGTGCGGCGTGTACGCGGGGTTGAAGTAGCGCAGCGCGGCGCCGATCGTCTTCCAGAACGACGGCAGGTGCGCGCGCCGCGAGCCGCGCTTCCACGCGCGCACGAAACCGGGATAGCGGCCGGCCTGCGGATCGCGCGTGTACATGAACTTCGAGCCCATCGACACGAACAGGATCAGCAGCACGATCGCGAGCAGCATGTGGAACGCGCGGCCGAAGTAGCCGCCGCCCATGTAGCGATGCAGGTCGAACGCGACGGTGCCGTGCTCGACTTCCTCCGCGCCGTGCCAGCGCAACAGGTCGAGCATCGCCGGATCGGCCTGCGCTTCGTCGAGCTCGCGCGCGTTCAGCACCCAGCGGCCGAGGTACGCGAAGAAATGCTCGAGCGCGGCGATGATGCCGAGCTGCTGGCGCAGCCAGAAGCGCGTGCCGCCGATCTTCAGGCCGAGCGGCGTCTCGCCGAGCACCTTGCTGAAGAGCCAGGTCAGGCGTTTCGTGTACGGCTGCGTGTCGACGCCGTGCCGCGCGTAGCACTGCTTCGCAACCGCGTGATGCGAGCGCGAATGCACCGCCTCCTGGCGCAGGAAGCCGTCGGCGTCCGCGTGCAGCGCCGGGTCGTCGATGAGCGGCAGCGCCTT
The DNA here is from genome assembly GCF_001526245.1 of Burkholderia sp. MSMB1498. Lineage (NCBI taxonomy): Bacteria > Pseudomonadati > Pseudomonadota > Betaproteobacteria > Burkholderiales > Burkholderiaceae > Burkholderia > Burkholderia sp. MSMB1498. Next base: position 78,494 of record NZ_LOYJ01000054.1, on the reverse strand, counting down.
GTTGTACACGCGGCAGAACCACAGCTCGCCTTCCGGGAACAGCAGGTTCAGCGTGTCGATGATGTGCGTGCTCTCGGGGTCGCCCGGAATCCACTGAAGCGGCGTCGCGCTGAAATCGAACTTGACGTGACGCGCCTTGATCTGATGGTGCTTGCCGACTGCCATGTGTGCCTCCCTGTGGTTTGAATTCATCGGACGGCGTGCGGCCGTCCCGTATCGCGTGTGGCTGGAGAATGCGGGGCCGCGCGGGCGCGGCGGCCGGCGCCGCGCGGGGCGTCGAGGCGTCGAGGCGTCGCGTGGCCGGATGCGGCCGTCGCGCGCGCCGCCGCGGCGTCCGCGTCGTTCGCGGCATCGGCGTGGCGTTCGCGGCGCCCGGCGACGTCCGCGGCGCGGATCGTCTTCGTCGTGTTCGCCGCGTGTCGCATGACGCGTTCCATCGCGCGTTCCTCGCGCATCCGCTCATGCCGCGTACTCGAGCGCGGCATGAGCGGCCGTTTGCCGGCGCCGCCAGCGGCGCACGTGCGGCAGATCGTCGTCGAGCCAGTACGCATCGTCGGCGGTGACGACGAGCAGCTCCTCGAACTTCGCGCCGACGCCCGCGAACCCGAGATGCGGCTCGACCGCCCAGAGTCCGGGCGTCGGCGCGTGCTCGGAGCGGCGCTCGGCCGACCAGAGCGGCGACCAGCCTTGCGCGCGGCCCGCGCGCATCTGCTTCGCGACGAGGTTCAGCGCGAAGTCGACGCCGAAGCGCGCGACGAAGCGCGGCTTGCCGCCGGTGGCGATCCGCTCGATCCGGTGCGCGAGCACGTGAAACGGATACGCCTTGTGGCGCGGCTCGACGCCCTGGCGGCGGCAGAGCGCGTCGACTTCGCGCGCGACGTCGGCGAGCGTGCGGCGCGCGTTGACGAGCGTCACGATCAGCTCGCGATGCGCGATCAGATCGTCCTGGATCTGCGCGAGAATCGGGTTCTCGCCAAGGCAGGTCGTGTAGCCGACGTCCGCGACGAAGCCGTCGACGACGGGCGCGATGTCGAGGATCACCGGCATGCCCGGCTCGAGGCGGCGATCGCTCGGGAAGAACGCCGGATTGAAGCCCGCGAGGTGCGTGAGGCCGGAGAAGCCCGCGAATGCGGTGCGTTCGCCGAACCACGCGAACGGCTTGTGCCCCCAGTTGCGCACGCCGTGGTCCTGTGCCCATTCGGTCAGGAGGCGCACCGCGGTTCTCTCGGTGATGCCGGGGTAGAGCATGCCGCCGACGGTTTCGACGCAGCGATACGCGAGCTGCTGCAGCGCGCGGAACGATTCGAGCTCGTCCGCGCGGACTTCGGGCAGCGGGTGGTCGGCCATGATCGATTGCCTCCTAGTCGACGCCGGTTCGCATCGGCGACGCCGTCGCGGCGTCCGCCGGGATTCACCGGCAACCATTACATTGAACGATGTAACGATGATAATCGCTTGATCGGCGAGCACCAGCCGTTTCGCGTGGGGATTTTCCCTGATGCGGCGATGGGAATATCCGGGGCTTTGGAAATGCCGGAGAAGAGGGCGTGTCGCGCGCTGTTTGATTGCCGGTCGGAAAGCAATATGGGTAGGGCATTCAGACGAATCGTCATGGTTCGATTTCGAACGGATTCGGTGAAGTGCGACGGATGGTCGCGGCAATGGCGGTGAAACTCTTTTTCTGAATGCTTTCCAACAGAACGAGTTTTGATTCGCTATGAACCGAATGAAACTTGATTTGAATCAAGGACGGGATGACTAATTCGGATTAAGCGGCGATCCGAATTCATTCGACGAGGCGATGGCGGCCGTCCGCAGAATGTTCGTGGTGCCGGCCCATCGGAGTCAGAGTCAGAGTCAGAGTCAGAGTCAGAGTCAGAGTCAGAGTCAGAGTCAGAGTCAGAGTCAGAGCGGCGGCCGGCGCGACAGGCGACATCCGCGCGCAGCCGCGCCGCAAGGCGATGCGGGGCCGATTCATTCTGCGCGCCGCATGTGTGCAGTGTGCGCGCGCACGCTCGGGCGCGAATCCCGCTGCAAGGCCGGAGGCCGGCAAGCGCGCCGCCGGCCGGGCCGCTCGCCCGACCCGGCGCGCCGCTGCGGCCGCCCGCCGCGTTCTCGGATCGCTGCCCCCGGCAAATTTTGGTCAGTTCGCACATTTGCCGCCGCGATCCCTTATCCTTGAAGCCTTACGAAAACGTTACATCGAATGGAGCACGGATGCCTCATGACGTCAGCCTGATTGCACTGCTCGCGGCCGGTTTCGGTCTCGCGATGATCCTCGGTTACTTCGCGTCGCTGCTGAAGATGCCGCCGCTCGTCGGCTATTTGCTCGCCGGCATCGTGATCGGCCCCGGAACGCCCGGCTTCGTCGGCGATCTCGCGCTCGCGCAGCAACTCGCCGAAATCGGCGTGATGCTGCTGATGTTCGGCGTCGGCCTGCATTTCTCGCTCGGCGATCTGCTCGCCGTGCGCAAGATCGCGCTGCCGGGCGCGATCGTCCAGATCGCGGTCGCGACGGCGCTCGGCGCCGGGCTCGCGCTGCTGTGGGGCTGGAACGTCGGCGGCGCGCTCGTGTTCGGCCTCGCGCTGTCGGTTGCGAGCACGGTCGTGCTGCTGCGCGCGCTCGAAGGGCGCGGGCTCGTCGAATCGGTCAACGGGCGGATCGCGGTGGGCTGGCTTGTCGTCGAGGATCTCGTGATGGTGCTCGTGCTCGTGCTGCTGCCGCCGCTCGCCGCGCTCCTCGGCGGCGGCCCTCAGGCGCACGGCGATGCGGCCGCGCAGGCGGCCGAGGCGGGCGGCAGTCTCTGGAGCGCGCTCGGCGTCACGCTGCTGAAGGTCGCGGCGTTCATCGCGCTGATGCTCGTGGTCGGCAAGCGCGTGTTTCCGCGCATCCTGTGGCTCGTCGCGCGCACCGGCTCGCGCGAGCTGTTCACGCTGTGCATGATCGCGGCGGCGGTCGGCGTCGCGTTCGGCGCGGCGAAGCTGTTCGACGTGTCGTTCGCGCTCGGCGCGTTCTTCGCCGGAATGATGATGCGCGAATCGGAGTTCAGCCGCCGCGCCGCCGACGAAACGCTGCCGCTGCGCGACGCGTTCTCGGTGCTCTTCTTCATCTCGGTCGGCATGCTGTTCGACCCGCGCGTGCTGATCGACGAGCCGCTGCACGTGCTCGAAGTCGCGGCGATCGTCGTGGTCGGCAAGACGCTCGCGGCGGTGGCGCTCGTGCTCGCGTTCCGCTACCCGCTGAACACGGCGCTCACGGTCGGCGCGGGCCTGGCGCAGATCGGCGAGTTCTCGTTCATCCTCGCGAGCCTCGGGCGCGGGCTCGGGCTGCTGTCGGCCGAAGGGCAGAGCCTGATTCTCGCGGTCGCGCTGCTGTCGATCGCGCTCAACACGCTGCTGTTCGCGGCGATCGATCCGGCGCTCGCGTGGATTCGCCGGCACTCGGCGTTCGCGCGCCGGCTCGAGTCGCGCGACGATCCGCTCGCCGCGCTGCCGATGTCGACGCCGCAGACGCATCTGACCGGGCAGGTCGTGATCGTGGGCTACGGGCGCGTCGGCACGCGGATCGCGCAGGCGCTCGACGCGCGCGGGATCGCGTACGTCGTCGTCGAGCAGAATCGCGAGACGGTCGAGAAGCTGCGCGTGGACGGCGTCGCGGCGGTGTCGGGCGACGCGATCGAGCCGATCGTGCTCGTGCAGGCGCACATCGCGCGCGCGGGGATGCTCGTCGTCACGCTGCCGGACGTGTTCGACGTGCGGCAGATCGTCGACATCTCGCGCACGCTGAATCCGGCGATCGAGATCGCGCTCTGCACGAACAGCGACGACGAGGCGGCGCTGCTCGCGAACGAAGGGATGGGCGACGTGTTCGTCGGCGAGACCGAGCTCGCGCGCGGGATGACCGAGCACGTGCTTGCGCGGATGGGCGCGGATGCGGGCAGGGTGCGGCCGGCGGCCGCGCATTGATCGTTGGACGGACGCGCGCGCCGGGCGCGTGCGCGCGTTCGGTTCGTTTGGTTCGTCCGGTTCGTTTGGCGCGGGCGTGGCGGCGAAGGCGGCGCGCCGGAGAGCACGCCTTGTTCGGGAAAGCGCCGGAACGGCGGGCGGTTGTCGTCGGTCAGGAGACCGGCGGCGACGGTGCTCTTGTCGCCGCGAAACGCGATGTTCGACGGCGCGATGAACGGCAAATGCCTGCGCGGCCAGCGAAACTTGAATTCGCACGAGTTCGGAAATTCCATCGCCGCGCTCGTCAACAGGACCTCGAATCGGGCGGTGTCTCGAAGGAGCGGCCTTCGGCGACGGCCGCCTCCATCATCTGCGCATGCCCCGGCGCGACGAAGTTCGCGGGATCGCGCCCAGCGCATGCTTGCCGTGACGGTTCGCAACGATGCGTCGCCCGATATGCCATGCGGGCCGCGCGGAAAACGCATCGGCGCCGTGATCACGGCGGCGTCCGCGTCGACCGCGATTCGAATCATCCGGCGCGTCTGCGGTCACGCCGGACGTTCCGGCGGTTCGCACGCGCGGCGCGAACGCATCGTTCGCCGCACGTCAATAGAACGATTCGAGCGTCAGTTCCTGCGCCATCACCCGATTGCCGGCGAGCAGCCCGCCGTCGACGGGCAGCGTGACGCCCGTGATCGCGCGCGCCGCGTCCGACGACAGGAAAAAAGCCGCGTTCGCGACGTCGTCGGGCGTCGCGAAGTCTTCGAGCGGATACCACTTCTTCAGTTGCTCGAACACCTGCGGGTTCTGCCGCACGCGCGCTTCCCATGCGGGCGTCTTCACGGTGCCCGGACAGACGATGTTCGCGCGCACGCCGTCTCGCCCGTATTCGATCGCGAGCGACTTCGCATAGCTGATGAGTCCCGCCTTCGCCGCGCTGTACGCCGGATGGCCGAGCGCGACGACGCCGTTCACCGAGCCGACGATCGTGATCGCGCCGCGCCGGCGCGCGCGCATCCCGGCGAGCGCCGCCTCGACGCTCACGTAGGTCGCGGTCAGGTTCGCGTCGAGATCCGTGCGCCACGACGCGCTCGTCGTCGTGCGCAGCGTCGCCGACGCGGCGGTGCCCGCATTCGCGACGAGCACGTCGACGCGCTCGCTCGCGAGCGCGGCCGCGAGGCGCTCGGCGTCGGTCAGGTCGTCGACGACGGGCGCGACGGCGGCGCCGCCGAGCGTGTCGACGAACGCGGCGAGCGCCGCGCGGTCGCGGTCGAGCGCGAGCACGCGGTCGCCCGCGGCGAGAAAGCGGCGCACGAGCGCCTGTCCGATGCCGCCCGCGGCGCCCGTGATCAACGTGGTGCGTGTCGTCATGCGTATTCCTCCGATTCGAAGCGGACTGTCGACGCCGCCCGCCGCGCGGCGCCGCTCACAGCCCGAGTTGCGCGCGCGCCGTTTTCTCGTTCGCGCGCGTGATCAGCGTGCCGGACGTCAGCACGAGCGGCGGCGGCGTCCGGTTCCGGGTGATCCAGTCGTACATGTTGATCGACGTGTCGTAGCCGTGCTGTCGCGGATTCAGCAGGATCGAGCCGAAAAAGCCCGTCGGCTTCGGTTTCGCGAACTCGTTCATCGCGACCTGGCTGCCGTTGATGCCGACCGCGATCATGTTGTCCGCGCCGATGCCGCGACCTTCGCCCGCGCGCACCGCGCCGACTGTCGTGTCGTCATTCGATCCGAATGCAACCCAGCGCTTGAAGTTCCGATGCTTGGTGAACGCGATGTTCGCGGCGTTGAACGCGCCTTCGGTGTCGGCCGTCATCTCGGGCGCGTCGACGACGTTCGCGGCCGGGAAGCCGGCTGCCTTCAGCGCGTCGACGGCGCCCGCCGTGCGCTCGCGCGCGGTCGGCAACTGGTCGTACGCGAGCCGCAGCACGCCGACCTCGGCCGGATTCCAGCCGCGCCGCTTCGCCTCGGCGGCGAGCGCGTCGCCGACCTGCCGGCCGATCTTGTACGCGGAGATGCCCATGTGCGGCACGCCCGCCAGCGTCGCGCCGCGGCCGTCGACGAGCTGGTCGTCGACCGACATCAGCTTCATCCCGTAGCGCTTGGCCTTCGCGGCGATGCCCGGGCCGAGCTTCACGTCCGGCGCGCAGATGATCACGCCTTGCGCCTTTTGCGCGGCGAGGCTATCGAGCGCGGTCGACACTTTCTCGCCGCTCGGCGCGGCGATCTTCACGAGCGTGAACTGCTTGTCCTTCGCCGCTTGCTCGGCGAAGCGCCATTCGTCCTGAAACCAAGGGTCGTCGGGCTGCTTGACGACGAAGCCGATCTTCACCGGCGCGGCGCCTTGCGCATGCGCGAGGCCCGCCGCCGACAGGCCGGCGGCGACGCTCGCGCAGACGAGGGCGGCTCTGGACCAACGCGATCCCATAAGCGTCTCCTTCGTGCTCCGTTTTGAATGGATGCGGCCTTGCGAGCCGCGCACGGCATGCATGTCGTGCGGCAGATTGTAGGCGGCGGGAAAGCGGGCTTCCAAATAATGCGAGGTGATCCTAAAGAATGGGACCGCCGGGGGATGGGGGGGTTGTTCGTGCAAGTGCCGGTTGCGGGATGCGGCCGCGCGGATGGCGACGAAGCTCAGCGAAGTAGGAAGCCGCAATGACATCGGCGCGCCGCGGCGCAGGCACGATGATGCGACCGGTGTGTTCGCGGTGCGGAGCGACGTCCCGACGTCCGGAATCGGGCATGAAGCATTCGATCGCCGAGATTCGACGCGGGCCGCGCGTGGGCGGGCACGGAAAAGATGAGGGCCGTCCGAGCGGCGCGACGTATCGAAGCGCCCAGGCTCGACGTGAGCGGGCGAAGCGCCGCTCGGCGGCAAACATCCGGCGATGAAGCGCCGGCGGCGGGCAGACTCGAATCGGCAAGCCGATCAGTCGTAAAGCGCCGCGCGACGAACGCGATGCAAACGCCGACGTGCCCAACTCGTGATGCGACGCCGTTGCCAACCGCGGCGCAAACGCGCGATCGCTTGCCCGCGCCGCAGTGCGTGCATCGACTCAAGTTCTTGCGTTCGCTTGAGCCGGAGCCTGCGCCTGCGCCCGAGGCTGCGCTTGCGCTTGCGCCTTCGCCGGAGCCTGCGCCTTCGCGCCGCCCGTCGCCGGCTTGCCGGCCGCGACGGGCGCGTCCGGCGGCACGCCGAGCAGTTGCAGCGAGCCGCTCATCACCGACGAGAACACCGGCCCCGCCACCGTGCCGCCGTAATAGCTCTTCGCGGCGGGCTCGTCGATCATCACGGCGACGATGAGGCGCGGATCGCTCATCGGCGCCATTCCCGCGAAGAGCGCGCGGTACTTCCCCTTCGCGTACGACGCGCCCACCTGCTTGCGCGCGGTGCCGGTCTTGCCGCCGATGCGATAGCCGTCGACGCGCGCGGCGCGCCCGGTGCCGCCCTGGCCGACCGCCATCTCGAGCATCGAGCGGATCGCGGCCGCGGTGGCCGGCGTCGTCACGCGATGGCCGCGGTGCGCGTCGGCGAAGTGCGGATCGGCCGTCGTCCTGAGCAGCGACACGGGATGGATCGTGCCGTCGCCCGCGTACGCGGTATAGACCTGCGCGATCTGCAGCAGCGACGTCGACAGCCCGTAGCCGTACGCCATCGTCGCCTGCTCGATCGGCCGCCAGCGCTTGTACGGGCGCAGCCGCCCGGACGCGACGCCGGGAAACGTCAGCTCCGGCGCGCGGCCGATTCCGTATTCCTGGTACTTGTTCCAGATCGTCTCGGCGGGCAGGTGGAGCGCGAGCTTCGCGAGCGCGATGTTGCTCGACATCTGCAGCGCCTGCGCGACCGTGATCGCGCCGTGGTTCGACGTGTCGTGAATCACGTTCGGGCCGATCTTGTACGAGCCGGGGGACGTGTCGATGATCGTCTGCGGCCGCACCTTGCCCGCGTCGATCGACAGCGCGACGACGAGCGGCTTGATCGTCGAGCCCGGCTCGAACGTGTCGATCACCGCGCGGTTGCGCAACTGCTGGCCCGTGAGGCGCGAGCGGTCGTTCGGATCGAACGTCGGATAGTTCGCGAGCGCGAGGATTTCGCCGTTCTGCGCATCGAGCACGACGACGCTGCCCGCCTGCGCGTTGTTGGCGGTGATCGCGGATTTCAGCTGCGCGTACGCGAGCTGCTGAATCCGCCGGTCGACCGTGAGCTCGATCGTCGCGCCGTGCTGCGCGGGCACGAGCGGCCCGGTGTCGGAGATGATCCGGCCGAGCCGGTCGCGGATCACCTGGCGCTGGCCCGCGGTGCCGGACAGCCGCCCGTTCGCGGCGAGCTCGACGCCTTCCTGGCCCTGATCCTCGACGTTCGTGAAGCCGACGACGTGCGCGGCCGATTCGCCCTCCGGGTAGAAGCGCTTCGAATCGGCGATCTGCGTGAGCCCGTCGACGTCGAGCTTCTCGATCCGGGCGGCCGTTTCGGGATCGACCTGGCGCTTGAGCAGCACGAACGAGCGGTCGCTCCTCAGGCGCCGCCGCACTTCGGCGAGCGGCAGGTCGAGCAGCTTCGCGAGCGGCGCGTAAGCCGTCTCGTCGACCTGCTTCGGATTCGCCCAGATCTCGTAGGTCGTCAGGCTGACGGCGAGGAGCGCGCCGTTGCGGTCGACGATGCTGCCGCGCATCGCGCCGAGCTCGATCGTGCGCTGATAGCGTTTCTGGCCCTGGCCGACGTAGAAATCCTGGTTCGCGATCTGCACCCAGAATGCGCGGGCGATCAGCGTGCCGAACGCGAGGAACACGAGGATCACGACGAATTTCGAGCGCCACATCGGCAGGCTCGCCGACAGCATCGGGCTTTTCGCGACGGCGACGTAAGGATCGGACGACTTCGGTTTTTTCTTCAGGCGCATGGGCTGGCTATCGCTGGGCGGGACCGCGGATCGCGTCCCGAAGATGGAATTGTAATGAATGAGTAATGATTTCGTCTGGATTGGCTGCCAAATCATTGAAAAATCTGACAAATGTGGAAGAAGGGCGCGGGGCGCGCGGAACCGGTGCGAGCGGCGAAAGAGAGCGCTACGAGACGTGACGTGCGCGACGCGTGCGCTCGCGGTTGCGCGCGAGCGCGATCGGCGAACGAATCGACGCGTCGGCGCGGCGCTGGATTGACGGTGTTGCCCGGCGAAAGCGGACGGTGGCCGGCGAGGCGTTGCGAATGCGCTTGCCTTGCGCGCCGAGGATGGAAGCCATCGGGCGGTGGGAGGCCGTCGGCGCTAGACGCGCGGCGATCGGCGGATGCGACGAGGCGTGCGATACGTCAGCGGGCGTGGGGACGTCGGTCGAATGGAATGGATCGCCCGCGCATGTGGTCGATTCGGCGTTCGGCCGACGGAATCGCCGAACGGAATCGGCCGGAGGAGCGAGCCGGCGCCCCGAAACCGAAAGCGATCGGCGGATGCGGCGACGGGCGCGATGCGCGAGCTCGAATGCGTCTGCCGCGACGTGTCTGGGCGTCGGCGTGCGCGGGCCGGCCCCCGGTGTCGGTCCGGCGGGATCGCGCGCTGAGCGAGCCGGCGGCGCGAAGCGTCGAGAGGGCGACGTATGCGGCGGGGGGCGTCATGCGCGGGCACGGACAAGTCAGCCGAAGAGAAAGGGGCGTTCGAACGCTGGGCGAAACGGCGTCCGGCGAGCGGAAACGGCCGATTGGCGGAAAGGGCCGCGCGCGAGGCGCGCGCACGGGCAAACGGGCAAACGGGCAAACGCTCGCGCGCCGGACGTCACGCGCCGCGAGCGGCGCGCGGTGCGGCTGGACGATTGGACGGTTGGGCGGCTGGGCGGCGGCGTGCAAACGCAAACGGGGAGCACGCACCGGATTCGGAGAAAGGCCCGCGAGCTCCTCGCCGCGAGCGACAGAAAGGCCGGAAACGCCGCCCGGCCAACGAAACCGTCCGGGCGGCGAAAGCAAGACGGCGAAAGCAAGACCGGGGCGGCCGAGCCGCCCATCGCATCGGCCGGCGTCGCTCAGGCCGGCAGCGCGAACAGCGCGACCGCCGAGCGCAGCGCGTCCGCCTGATCCTTCAGCGAATGCGCGGCGGCCGCCGCCTGCTCGACGAGCGCGGCGTTCTGCTGCGTGACCTGGTCCATCTCGCCCACCGCGCGGTTGACCTGATCGATGCCCGCGCTTTGTTCGTGCGACGCGTGGCTGATTTCCTCGAGGATCTCGTTCACGCGCTTCACCGACTGCACGATCTCCGTCATCGTCGCGCCCGCGCGCGTGACGAGCGTCGCGCCGTGCTCGACCGTCGTGTTCGACGTCTCGATCAGCGATTTGATTTCCTTCGCCGCCGTCGCGCTCCTCTGCGCGAGCGTGCGCACTTCGCCCGCGACGACCGCGAAGCCGCGGCCCTGTTCACCCGCGCGCGCCGCCTCGACGGCCGCATTGAGCGCGAGGATGTTGGTCTGGAACGCGATGCCGTCGATCACGCCGATGATGTCGCCGATCTTGCGCGACGCGTCGGTGATCTCGTCCATCGTCCGCACGACGTCGTCGACGACCGCGCTGCCGCGCGTGGCGACCTGCGCGGCCTCGTTGGCGAGCTCGGCCGCCTGCGACGCGCTGTCCGCATTGTGCTTCACGTTCGACGTCATCTGGTCCATGTTCGACGCCGTCTCGACCAGCGCGGCCGCCTGCTGCTCGGTGCGCTGCGACAGATCCGTGTTGCCGGCCGCGATCTCGGACGCGCCGACGTTGATGTTCTCGGTGCCGAGCCGCACGCGCGACACCATGTCAATGAGCGCCGTCTGCATCGTGTGCAGCGCGTGCAGGAGGCTCGCGTGATCGCCGTGGTGGAGGTCGACGTGCGCGGTCAGGTCGCCCTGCGCGATCCGCTGCGCGGTTTCGACGGCCGCTTCGAGATCGCCGCCGAGGCTGCGGCGCACGCTGCGCAGCACGAGCACCATCAGGATCGTCGCGGCGACGCCGAGCACGGCCGTCATCGCGAGCCAGCGGCCGGTGCTCGCGAGCACGGCGGCGTGCAGGTCGTCCATGTACATGCCGGTCACGATGTACCAGTCCCACGGCGCGAAATGGCGAACGGCGCTCGTCTTGTCGATCGGCTTGTCTGCGCCCGGCTTCGGCCACATGTATTCGACGAAGCCGAGGCCGCCTTCCGTGTTGCCCGCCTTCACGATCTCGACGAACAGATGCTTGCCGCCCGGATCGGTGAAGCCCGATACGTCCTTGCCGTTCAGCGCCTGCTTGATCGGATGCATCACGACGACGGGCTTCGAATCGTTGACCGACAGGTAGCCGTCCTTGCCGTAGCGCATCGCGGCGATCGCTTCGAGCGCGGCGCGCTTCGCGTCGGCTTCGGGCATCGCGTTTTGCTGCGACAGCTTGTAGAAATGGCTGCTGACGCTGTACGCCTGCGCGGTCAGGTTCGCGAGCTGCTCGCGCCGGTCCGTGATCATCGACGCGCGGTTCTGCCACGCGCCGGTCGCGCCGATCAGCAGCAGGCCGATCCAGAGAATGACGATCATCGACGCGAGCTTGTGGTTCAGTGAAAGGGAGCGCATGGTCTGTTGTCGGTCAGGCGGCTGATGCTTGGGGACGAATGCCTGTTTATCGGCGCGGCGCACGAGGGGCGCAGGCGGGTATTCCCTAGGTGCGGGCGCGGGCGGGCAAGCCCTGAGAGCGTGTTTGGAAATGCAAATTCTCGCCCTTCCAGCCTTCTCGACGAAGAGCGCCGCTCTGAAAAAACCGTCGCCAAGGCATGCAAGCGCGGTCCAGATGGGCTGGAATTCTCCATTTCATCAATTTTCAAACGGGCTCCGAGAGGCGGTTGGCGGATGCCGGCAGGCGTCGCCGCGCGCGCCGAGGGGCGCGGGACGGTGGGTCATCACGCCGGCCGATCGCGTCGTGGATGGCGATTCGTCGGTCGAACCCGGATCGACGAGGCGGCCGGCGAGATCGGCAAGGCGGCGATCGGCAACGCGTTGCGGCGCCATGCGCAGCGCCGGCATCCGCCGCCGCACGACCGACGTGCGACGACCGACGTGCGCCGCGTAAGGCCGATTTCAAGCCGCGGGCGGCAGGGTGGCCGGCCGAATCGGCGGCGCGGGACGAATCGGGCGGGGTTTCGGCCGTGGGCCGTTGCGCGCGTCCGAAGCCTGCGCGCCGGCCCCGTGCTCGAAGCTCGCTCCAGCGCCGCTTTCCCGATTCTCTCTCCCGATCCGCGCTTCCGATCCTCGCGCGTGCACCCGGCGTGCGAGCCCGAAAGCCGAAGCCGAACGAACGCCGATACTCAGGCTCGCGGCGCGAGCCGCGCGCACGATCGGGGCGTGCGCGGCGCGTCGGCGCGTCGCGTGCGCGTCAAACCGGGTCCTTGCTCGGCGGCTCTTCCGGTTTTTGCGGATTCTCGTGGTGATGGTGGCCGGGCGACGGCGGCGCGAGCGTGTCTTCCTCGGGGTCGCGAGTGGGGTCGGCGGGCGGTTCCGGCAGCGGCGTGGTGTGATCGGTCATGGAAGTCGGCAAGTGTCGGTGAAAGCGGGGACCGGCGCGGCACACGCCGGGTCTCGTCTTCCGTTATAGCCAATCGGGCGCGCGTTTGCCGGGCGATGCGGCGTTAGTCGCGCGGCGGCGGCGCGAGCAGGTCGGCGCGCGTGTCGACATCGCGCAGCACGGCCGGATCGGCGACGTCGACGAGCGCGGGCGGCGCGGCCGTCAGCAGCGCGCGGGCGCCGATGTCGCCGTCGAGCGCGGCGAGCGCGTCGTAATGGCGGCTCGCGAAGCCGACCGGATGGCCGCGCTGCCCGCGATAGACGGGCGCGACGCTCGACGCGAGCCCGGCGTCGAGCGCGCGCGCGACGGCCTCGATCGTCGACGGCGCGATCCACGGCATGTCCGCGAGCGCGACGATCCAGCCCGGGCTTTCGGCGCGCGCGCGCACGCCGGCCGCGAGACTCGCGCCCATGCCGCGCTCGGCGTCCGGCGCGAACACCACCTGGCAGCCGGCGTCGTTGAGCAGGTGCGCGAGCCGCTCCGCGCCGGGGCGCACGACCGCGACGACATCGGGAAGCACGGCGGCGAGCCGTTGCGCGGCCGCGACGGCGACGGGCGTGCCGTCGGGCAGCTTCGCGAGCAGCTTGCTGTGCACGCCGCCGGGATCGAAGCGGGTGCCGAGGCCCGCGGCCAGCAGCACGCCGGAGGCGAGCGACGCATGGGTCATGGCGGTATGCGGTGGCGAAGGTGCAGCGATTGTGCGGTGCGGCGCGGGCGGGGCGCAAGTTCGGGGAAGCCCTTTCTTCGGACGGGAGCGGCGGGGTGCGGGCGGCATGCCGCCGAAGTCCGCCGGGATGGCGGGCATCGAGATGGGCGGCGCCCGAGGTGAAGGGCGACGATAAACGACGACATACGACGACATACGACGACATACGACGACATACGACGGCGGGCGACGACAAGCGAAAACAGGCGACGACAAGCAAGAACAGGCGGCGACGCATTGTCGATCCCGTTTATCGACGCGGCCGATATGGCCGATACAATCGTCGCTCGGTTTATCTTCGCGATCGATTCGCTTTCCACATGGACGCATCCACATTGCTTGCCGCCCGCGCCGCGTTGCTGCTCATTGATTTGCAGAAAGGCATCCACGAACCGAAGCTCGGCCGCCGCAACAATCCGGACGCGGAGTCGCACGCCGAAGCGCTGCTGGCGAGCTGGAGGCGCAGCGGGCGTCCGGTCGTGCACGTCCGGCACGTGTCCCGGTCGCCGGAATCGGTGTTCTGGCCGGGGCAACCCGGCGCGGCGTTTCAGGACGCGTTTTCGCCGCTCGCGCGCGAGCACGTGGTCGAGAAGAACGTTCCCGACGCGTTTGCGGCAACCGGGCTCGCACGCTGGCTGCACGAGCATGGGATCGCGCAGCTCGTGATCGCGGGCGTCATCACGAACAACTCGGTCGAATCGACCGCGCGCTCGGCCGGCAATCTCGGCTTCGACACGATCGTCGCGGGCGACGCGTGCTTCACGTTCGATCAGCGCGACCTGTCGGGGCGGCTCTGGGCCGCCGAGGATGTCCATGCGCTGTCGCTCAGCAACCTCGCGATGGACTACGCGCGCGTGCTGGACGCCGCGAGCATCGTGGCGCGCCTCGGCGGCTGACGCGTGAATCGGCGGCGGCCGTCGCGATCGGCTCGATTGCGTGCCGCCGTCGATGCCGATTGCGTCGGCGCGGTTGGCCGGCGGCCCGGTGCGCGGGCGCGCAGGCCGGCGTCCAATCGCGTACGCCGGCAATTTCGTGTGATTGCGTATTTCCTCGCCCGATCGAAACAATGAAAAGGGCAAGCCGCGATCAAGCGGCGCTATCCGGTCGTCGGCCGCAAATCGACCGTCTGCGGAATCGTCACGCCCGATCCGCATCCGATCCGCATCCGATGTCGGCCGGCGATCGATGGCAATTCCTGACTCCCATCCGAACGCCGCCCGAATCCTCACGCGTCACGCATCGGCCCACCGCCGCAGCAGATTGTGATAAATCCCGGTGAGCGCGATCACGCTGGCATCGCGCCCGCCTTTGTCCGCGGACAATTGCTGAATCTGCGTGTCGAGCTGGAACAGCAGGGTGCGGTCCGCGTCGTCGCGCACCATGCTCTGAATCCAGAAAAACGACGCGATTCGCGCGCCGCGCGTCACGGGCGTCACGTGATGCAGGCTCGACGCCGGATACAGCACCATGTCGCCCGCCGGCAGCTTCGCGCGGTGGACGCCGAACGTATCCTCGACGCACAGCTCGCCGCCGTCGTACGCATCCGGCTCCTCGAGAAAGAGCGTCGCCGACAAGTCGCTGCGCACGCGGAAATCGGTGCCGCGCAGCAGGCGGATCGCATTGTCGACATGCGTGCCGAACGCGTCGCCGCCCGCGTAGCGGTTGAAGAGCGGCGGAAATACCTTGAGCGGCAGCGCCGCCGAGAAGAACAGCGCGTTGCGCGCGAGCGCGTCCTGGATCGCGTCGCCGACCGCGCGCGCGACGGGCGAGCCCTCCGGCAGTTGCTGGTTGCGCTTCGCGAGCGCCGATTGCGCGCCGGACGTCGCATTGCCGTCGGTCCAGTCGGCGAGCTCGAGCGCGTCGCGGCATTGCGCGACCTGCTCCTTCGTCAGCACGCCGGGAATGTGAAGCATCATGTCGCGAACTCCTGCCGCGCGGCGATCGAACGAAACGCGTCGATCGGCGACGCCGCGAGATACGCGCGCATCTTCGCGACGAACGCGGGCGTCGCGGTGCGCGGCACCCGCGCGAGCCATTCGAGCGCCTCCGCCACGCGGCCGCGCTCGCCGAGCAGGCGCGCATAGTTGAACTGGCCTCGGAAGTCGCCCGCGGCGGCGGCGCGCCGGTAGCAGTCGAAGGCCGCGTCGCGGTCGGCCGCGACGACCCAGCCGTCTTCATGGAAGCCGCCGATCAGGTTGATCGACTTCGCGTGGCCGAGCGCCGCCGCCTTCTCGAACCATTCGAGCGCGGCCGCGCGATCCTCGTCGACGCCTTTGCCGAGCGCGAGCAACGTCGCGTAGTTGTACATGCCCCAGTCGAGCCCCGCGCGCGCGGCCTCGCGATACCAGTACGCGGCGACGGCCGCGCTCGCGGCCGTTCCCCAGCCGAACTCGTAGCAGCGGCCGACCATGTTCATCGCCATCGGATGATCGGCGCGCGCCGCGTGCTTGAACCATTCGAGCGCGGCCGCGGTGTCGCGTGCGACGCCGCGGCCGTCGAGCAGGTATTGCCCGTAGACGGCCTGCGCCTCGACGATCCCGTTCTCCGCGGCCGCCGCGACCCACGCGGCCGCGCGCTCGGGCGGCCCGGCGAGGACCCCGGCGAGATCCTCGCGCGACGCCGATGCGAGCGCCTTCAACGATACCGGCCGCATCGCGTCAGTAGCGCGCGTTCAGCGTGACGAACGCCGAGCGGCCCGGCGCGATCGACGCGTAGTGCGCCGGATACGCCTGATCGAAGTACGTGCGGTTGAACAGGTTGTTCACGTTCAGCCGGACGTCGAGCTTCTTGCTGATCCGGTACTGCGCCATCGCGTCGAAGCGCCAGTACGACGGCACGGCGCGCAGGTTCGCGGTGTCGCCGAACACCTTCGACATGTAGAACGCGCCGCCGCCGACCGTGAGCTTCGGCGTCACGTCGTAGTTCGTCCACAGCGTGAAGCTGTGCTTCGGCGTCTGCGGGAACTGGTGGCCGTTGTCGGCGGTGTTCTTGCCGTTGTCGCGCAGTTCGCTCTTCATGTACGTGTAGCCGCCGAACACCTGCCACGCGCGCGTGAGCTGCCCGGCGAAGCCGAGTTCGAGCCCCTGCACGCGCTTGTCGCCGACCATCGCGTACTGGTCGTTCGGCAGCGTGACGCGCGCGTTCGTCGTGTCGATCTGGAAGAGGGCGGCCGTGAGCGAGAGCTTGTCGTCGAGCACGTTCCACTTCGTGCCGAGTTCGATGCTGCGGTTCTTCTCCGGCGCGAGCTGGTCGGCGTTCGAGCCGACGCCGCCGCGGCCCGGCGTGAGCGACTGCGTCTCCGAGCCTTCGCCGAGCAGCATGCCGGCGGGCGTCGACGACGTCGCGTACGACGCATAGATGCTGCCGTTCTGCGCGGGCTTGAACACGAGGCCGAGCTGCCAGTTGAAGAGCGTGTCGTCGCGCGTGTAGGTCTTGCCGCCGTTCGCGCGGGTGTCGGTGAAGCGGGTCGAGTAGTCGTCGAGACGCACGCCGGCGTTCACCTGCCAACGCTTGCTGAGCTCGATCGTGTCGAAGCCGTAGATCGATTTCGTGACGGTGCGCGCGTGCGCGTAGTCGTTGTTGCGCGTGATCGAGCCCGTCCACGGATCGTTCGGGTTCGGCGACCACAGGCTCGTGCAGTTGTAGCCCGACGCGGCGCCGATCCCTTGCTGGCAGATCTTGCCGGTGCCCGTCGCGACGGTGTACGTGTCGCGCTTGCCCCATTCGCGCGACAGCTCGATGCCCGTCGTGAAGCTGTGCTTGAACGGGCCGGTGCGGAATTCGCCGAACAGCTCGGTCAGGTTCGCGATGCTGTTGATCGAGCTGTTGCGATTGTTGTTGCGCCGCCAGACACGGCCGTTGATCACGTTGCCCTGGCTGTCGTCGGGCTGCGTCCAGATGTAGTCCTGCGTCGATTCCGTGTAGCGCGTCGTGTTGCGGATCGTCAGCGACGGCGTGATGTCGTGCTCGATCTTGAGCGTGCTGATGTCCGACGTCGTCTTGCGGAAGTCGCGGTCGATCAGGCCGTAGAAGTTGTGGCGGTCGACGTTGGCCGGATAGATCGTGTCGACGTTCGCCGGCTTGTTCGAGCTCGTGTAGAAGTACGGAATGCCGCTATCGGGCAGGTCGTCGGTCGACAGGTGGTAGTAGCTCGCGGTCACGCGCGTCGGCGTGCCGAGACCGAACGCGATCGACGGCGCGACGCCCCAGCGCTCGTTGTTGACGGCGTCGCGGCCGGCGACGTCGTTGTTGTGGCTCATCAGGTTCAGGCGAAACGCCGCGTGATCGGCGAACTGCCAGTTGCCGTCGGCGGTGAAGCGGCGGTAGCGGTCGGTGCCGATGCCCGCGCTCGCTTCGGCCGTCGTGCCGAGGTGCGGCGCCTTCGTGACGAGATTGACGCTGCCGCCCGCGCCGCCGCGGCCGCCGTACGCGCCGTCCGAGCCTTTCGTGATTTCGACGCGCTCGGTGTTGAAGATCTCGCGCGTCGTCGCGCCCGTGTCGCGCATGCCGTCGACGAAGATGCTGCCTTGTGTGTCGTAGCCGCGGATGAACGGGCGGTCGCCGAGCGGGTTGCCGCCTTCGCCCGCGCCGAACGTGATGCCGGGCACCGTGCGCAGCGCTTCGGTGAGCGTCGCTGCGCCGCTGTTCTGGATCAGCGCCTGCGGGATCACGGTGACGGACTTCGGCGTGTCGACGAGCGGAGCGGTGAATTTCGCCGACGAGGAAAAGTCGGCCTTGTAGCTGTGCTCGGCGGCGCCCTTGACTTGGATCGGCGCGAGTTCCTTGTCGTGATCGGCGGTCGCGGCGGGCGGCGCGGCGTCCTGCGCGAACGCAGGGCTCGCGGCGAGCACGCCGCAAAGGGTGGTGAATTTTCCGAGCTTCAACTCGTCGGAACGCGGCTTCATCAGTGGTATTTCCTCGCCAGATGTGACTCGATCGGGCGAAGCAACCGCCGGTGCGCGACGCACCCCACCCGAATATTACAAATTGTTTTCGGGCGCCATTTTAGTGAATATTTTTATAAATGAGAAGCGTTCTTGTTACGTTTTCTTGAGCAATCGCCGAAAAACCGGCTATCTGATTGAAAGATAAGGAACAAGCGGCTGGCTACGCGCAGGCGGGCGCGAACCCGCCTGCGCGCCGCCCTGCGCGCCGGAATCAGTCGATTCCGTGGAACGTCGCGTCCTCGGGCCCGAGATACGCGGGCGGGCGCCAGGTCGCGTCGCGCATCGAGTGCTGGACCAGATGCTCGACGCCGAGCAGCACCGCGAAGATCGCCATGCGCACCGGAATCCCGTTGTCGGTCTGGCGGAAGATCGCGAGGCGCGGGTCGCGGTTCAGATCGGTCGACAAGTCGTTCGCGCCCGGGCGGCTGTCGCGCGGCAGCGGGTGCATGATCAGCGTGTCGCGGCCGCACGCGGTGTCGACGAGCGCCTGGTTGATCTGGAAATCCGGCGTGTAGCCTTCGAACGATTCGTCGGTGAAGCGCTCCTTCTGGATTCGCGTCGCGTAGACGACGTCCGCGCCCTTCAGGCCCGCCGCGAGGTCGTGCGTCTCCTCGACCACGTGGCCGTTCTTCGAGATCTGATCGACGATGTACGCGGGCATTTCGAGCGTCGGCGGCGATACGAGCGTGAACTTGAGCCCGCGATACAGCGCGAGCAGCTTGACGAGCGAGTGAACGGTGCGCCCGTACCTCAGATCGCCGACGAGCGCGATGTGCGCGCCGTCGACGATCTTGCCGAGCCGCGAGAATTCGCGCTGGATCGTGTACAGGTCGAGGAGCGCCTGGCTCGGATGCTCGCCGGGGCCGTCGCCGCCGTTGATCACGGGCAGGTTGGTCGCGCGCGCGAACTCGGCGACGGAGCCTTGCTCGGGGTGGCGGATCACGAGCGCGTCGACGTAGCCCGCCATCACGCGGCTCGTGTCGTAGATCGATTCGCCTTTCGCCATCGACGAGAACGTGAAGCCCGTCGTGTCGCACACCGAGCCGCCGAGCCGGCAGAACGCGGCGCCGAACGATACGCGCGTGCGCGTGCTCGCCTCGAAGAACAGATTGCCGAGCACCGCGCCCTCGAGCACGCGCGAAATCTTGCGGCGGCGGGCGATCGGCTGCATCACGTCGGCGACCCGAAAGAGCGCCTCGACCGAGTCGCGCGAGAACTGGTCGACCGACAGCAGTTGCGGCTTGCCTTCGAACAGAAACTGGCTTGCGAGCGGCGGCGGAGCATCTACGCGATGCGTATAGACTTCGGCGGATTCCGGGCGCGCGACGATCTCGGAGACGAAGCGCTCGACGATTTCTGGCATCCCGCGAGATTCCTGCGAATCGTCGGGCAAAAGCCATGTGTCGAGTGCGCGGCGGCTAATGCCGATGCGGTTCGCGAACGCGTCGCGGGTCATGTTGAGGCGGCGCATCGCGTCGCGCAGGAACGCTTGTTGAGGAACGGTCATCAGTCGGCTCGGCTCTCTAAAATATACGCGATGCGTATGGTAGGTCGACAGCGGCCGAAGTCAAGCGGAAAATGCGAACGAGTTGACGGATGACGGATGACGGATGACGGATGACGGATGACGGATGACGGACGGCGGCGCGGCGCACGAAGCCGCCGTACGAGCCGCGACACGTTTAACAATTGCTTTGCCCCGTGCGGCGCGGCCCGTCCGTATAATCGGGACCAGTCCCCGCGCCTTGGCGCGGGCGGATTCGGATACGTCGGTCGCACGCCAAGCGCCCGCATTGACAAGGAGAGTGAGAATGAACCGCGCGATTGCCGCCGCCCTGCTGATCCTGACCGCCGCGCTTGCCGGCTGCAACACGATCGCGGGCGTCGGCCAGGACATTTCGAAGGGCGGCCAGGCGATCTCGGATACGGCCGAGAAGGCGAAGTAAGCGAGGTCGTTTTCCCGTTGAGGGAATCGCCGCCGTGACGGCGGCGGTATCGGCGGGCCCGGCGCGATGCCGGGCCCGCGTCGTTTCGGGCGGGCGCGAAGGCCGGGCCGCGCGCGCCATGATTCGCCGGCCTCGTCGTCGGCTCTCCTTCGAGCGGGCGTCCCAGACCGGCGAACCGCGCGCACGGCTCGGCCAGCCGGATCGGCGCGCCGCGTTCCGGCCGCGGCAGCCGGCATTCGGCGGCGCGCGACATTCGGCCCGCGACCCATGGCGCATGACTCACGGCGCATGACTCACGGTGCACGACTCACGGCGCACGGCGCATGGCGCACGGCCCGCGACATCCGGCGCGCACGCGCGTCACATCACAGCACGTTCATCATCGCGAGCGCGGTTTCCTGCAGGGGCGGCAGCACGCGCTCGAGCGCGGCTTCGGCGCTTTCGCCGCCGATCGGCATGTTGGTGCTGAGCGCGGCGACGACCTCGCCCTGGCGGTTCTTGAGCGGCACCGCGATTCCGCGCACGCCGACCTGCAACTGCTGCTCGATCAACGCATAGCCGTCGATGCGCGCGCGGTCGATCTTCTCCTGCAGGCGCGACTGGTTCGTCAGCGTGTGCGGCGTGAACGGCGGGAACTCGGTCGAGTCGAGCCACGCGCGCACCGCGTCCTGGTCGTCCTTGTACGCGAGCAGCACGACGCCCGGCGAGATCAGCGGCGCGGGCACGCGCGCGCCGAGCACGAAGCCCGTCGTCATCACGCGCGACACGCCGTTGCGCGCGATCACGACGAGCTCCCATTCGTCGAGCACGCTCACGTACGCGGATTCGTTGAGCGTCGCGCTCAGTTGCTGCAGATACGGCTGCACGGTGCGCGGCAGCCGCGCCGAGTCGAAGTACGACCAGCCCACCCGCAGCACGCGCGGCGTGAGCCCGTAGAGCCGCCCGTCCGTGTACACGTAGCCGAGCGATTCGAGCGTGAGCAGATAGCGGCGCGCGGCGGTGCGCGTCAGGCCGGTGCGCGCGGCGGCCTGGGTCGGCGTCATCCGCGCGTGCTGGCTGTCGAACGCCTCGAGGATCGCGAGGCCCTTTTCGAGGCCCGCGATCCAGTCGCGCTTGTCGAGCGGCGTCTTCTTCATGCTCGGCTCATGGGTGTTTCACGGACGCTTTTCATGCACGTTCGGCCGCCGGCGCTCAGGCGGCGCGCATCCGCGCGGCGACGAACGTCGAGATCAGGCAGCCGATCGCGAGATACGCGGCGACGAGGTGCCACGAGCCGCCGCCGAAGCTGACGAGCGCGACCGCGATGAACGGCGTGAAGCCGCCGCCGACGACGCTCGCGAACTGATAGCCGACGCCCGCGCCGCTGTAGCGGTACTCGGCGCCGAACAGCTCGGTGAAGAGCGGTTGCTGGACGCTCACGACCATGTCGTGCGCGACGTTCGCGAGCATCACCGAGAAGATCACGATCCAGACGGTCGCGCGCGCCTCGAGCGCGACGAAGAACGGCACCGCGCTCGCGAGCCCGACGAGCGCGCCGACGATGTAGACGCGGCGCAGCCCGAAGCGGTCGGCGAGCCACGCGAAGCAGGGGATCGTCACGCAGCTGATCGCGCCCACGAGAAGGCCGATGTTCAGGAACAGGTCGCGCGACATGCCGAGGTTCGACGTCGAATAGCTGAGCGCGAACGCGGTCACGATGTACATCGTGAACAGCTCGGCGAGGCGCAGCGCGACGATGTAGAGGAACGCCTTCGGATGGCGGGTCAGCGCCTCGATCACCGGCAGCTTCAGCTTGCGGCGGCCGTGCTCGACCTTCTCGACGAATTCCTGCGATTCGTCCATGCTCGCGCGCACCCACAGGCCGATCAGCACGAGCACGATGCTGAACACGAACGGCAGCCGCCAGCCCCACGCGCGGAACGCGGCGTCGCCGAGCGTGTGGCTCAGGATCGACACGATGCCCGTCGCGAGCACGAGACCGACGCCGTAGCCCACCTGCACGCCGCTGCTGTAGAACGCCTTTTGCTTCTGCGGCGCGCTTTCGACCGCCATCAGCGCCGCGCCGCCCCATTCGCCGCCGACCGCGAAGCCCTGCACCGCGCGCAGCGCGACGAGCAGCACGGGCGCCCACCAGCCGATCGTGCCGAAACTCGGCAGCAGGCCGATCGCGACCGTCGACAAGCCCATCAGCATCACGGTCAGCACGAGCATCCGCTTGCGGCCGAGCCGATCGCCGTAGTGGCCGAACACGACGCCGCCGAGCGGCCGGAACAGGAACCCGACGCCGAACGTCGCGAATGCGGCGAGCGTGCCCATCGTCGGGCCGACGTTCGGGAAGAACGCGTGGTTGAACACGAGCGCGGCGACGATGCCGTACAGCAGGAAGTCGTACCAGTCGACGACCGCGCCGACGAAGCTGCCGATCGCGGCCTTGCGGGCCTGGTTCTTGTGGATGGGTTCGGCGCCGACCGCGCCGGCTGCGTCAAATGCTGGGGTCATTCCTTGTCTCCTGTTGTCGTCGGCGCATGGCCGCCGCGGCCGCGACGCGTCTGCGGCGTGGCCGACGCGGCTCGCGCAAGCCGTCGTGCCGGGTTGACACGCAGCATAGGAGCGGCGGCGGCTTCGGAGCAACGGAACGGCACGTCATGATGAACGATCATCGAACGCAGGCGTGCGATTATCGAACGGTTTCGGGGTTTGCACTAGGCCGGCGCAAGCCCGTCGCCGGCGTGAACAGGCCCTGGGCGGGCGGCCGATGCGCGCCGCGCGTCGACACCGCTTGGCATCGTGAACGATTTGGTTAAAATTGCCGGCGCCGTCCGGCAATCGACGATCGCCCGCCGTCGCGCCGCGCCGCCGCGATTGCGCACAGCCGCGCCGATCGCAGGTCGCGTAAGATCTACCGCCAGCCCAGGAGACACCGATGCCCAGCCCCGCCAGCTCCCCGTCCAGCGCCCCCGCGTTTACCGGCCCGCCGGGCGACAATCCACTCGGGATGGCCGGACTCGAGTTCGTCGAATTCGCGTCGCGCGAGCCCGACGCGCTCGCGCGACGCCTCGGGCAGCTCGGTTTCAAGGCGATCGCGCGCCACGTCAGCAAGGCGGTCACGCTGTACCGCCAGGGGCACATGAACTTCCTCGTCAACGCGGAGCCCGACTCGTTCGCCGCGCGCTACGCGGACGAATACGGCACGGGCGTCTGCGCGATCGGCATCCGCGTCGACAACGCGCAGCGCGCGTTCGACCGCGCGATCGAGCTCGGTGCGTGGGCGTTCGAGGGCGAGCGGATCGGCGTCGGCGAGCTGACGATTCCGGCGATCCAGGGGATCGGCGCGTCGCACATCCATTTCGTCGACCGCTGGCGCGGGCGGGGCGGGCTGCGCGGCGGCGTCGGCGACATCTCGATCTTCGACGTCGATTTTCGCCCGATCGACGTCGCGACCGCGCAGGCCGACCTCGACTACGTCGGCACGGGCCTGCGGCAGGTCGACCACCTGACGCAGACGGTCGGCAGCGGCCGGATGCAGGAGTGGCTCGATTTCTATCGCGATCTGCTGCATTTCCGCGAGATCCACGAGCTCAACGCGAACTGGCACGTGTCGGAGGAATCGCGGGTAATGGTGTCGCCGTGCGGCGACGTGCGGATTCCGGTGTACGAGGAGGGCGCGCGGCGCACCGAGCTGATGCACGAATACCTGCCCGACCATCCGGGCGAGGGCGTTCAGCACATCGCGCTCGCGACCGACGACATCCTCGCGTGCACCGACGCGCTCGTCGCGAACGGCGTGGAGTTCGTCGAGCCGCCGGCGCGCTATTACGACGAGATCGACGCGCGGCTGCCCGGCTGCCGGATCGACGTCGACGCGCTGCGCACGCGCGGCATCCTGGTCGACGGTGAGATCGGCGACGACGGCGTGCCGCAGCTTTTCTTCCAGACCTTCGTCAAGCGGCGGCCCGGCGAGATCTTCTTCGAGATCGTCCAGCGGCAGGGGCATCACGGCTTCGGCGAGGGCAACCTGCGCGCGCTCGCGCACGCGCGGGGCGCGGGCGGCTGAGCGGATTCGCGGCGTCGCCCGCATGCGTTTGCGGCGGACTCGCCGGGGCGGGCGACAGCGCTTCGCGCGCGGACGCACGTACGAACCTGCCAACGGGCACCCCGCCGCCGGCGCCGCTCATCCGTCGATCTTCTCGAACAGCAGCGATGTCGCGGTGAGCCCCGGTCCGAACGCCACCGACACGATCTTGCCGCCGACGGGCACCGCGTCGTCGCCGAGCATCGCCTGCCAGATGTGCGGCACAGTCGCCGACGACATGTTGCCGCACTGCTTCAGCACGTCCCAGCTCCAGTGCATCCGCGCGCGATCGACGCCGAGGCTCGCGACGATATGATCGAGAATCTTCGGCCCGCCGGGATGGATCGCGTAGAGCAGCGCGTTGCGCTCGCGCGCGAAGTCGATTCCGCATTGGCCGCACAGCTTCGTGAAGAGCGGCGCGATCGCGTCGCGTATGTAGAGCGGCACGCGTCGCGACAGATACATCTCGAAATTGTGCTCGCCGGGCTTCCAGGTCATCTCGTGGGTCGACGCTTCGATGATCGCGGTTTCCGCCGCGAGCAGGCGCAGCCCGCGCTTGTGCCGGCGGCGCGCTTCGTCGCCGCGATACGCGGAATACTTGATGAACCCGTCCGCGAACAGGGTGAGCGTGACGAGGTTGCCGCTCGACAGATCCGAAAAGTCGCCGTGGATCGACAGCAGCTCGGTGTGCACGACGTCGACGCGGCGCTTCGGTTTCGGCAGCAGGCAATGCGCGGCGGACAGATAACCGGACGCCATGTGAACGGGCGGAAACGCGCCGTAGCAGCCCATGTGGTACGAGTGCGTGACGTTCGTCGAGAGCCAGCGCTTGCGCGACACGAGCTTTTGCGCGGCGCTCGGCGACAGGTAGCCGGAGCAGCTCACATGGATGATGTCGTCCGGCGCCTCGCGCT
Organism: Burkholderia sp. MSMB1498; assembly: GCF_001526245.1. Classification (NCBI taxonomy): domain Bacteria; kingdom Pseudomonadati; phylum Pseudomonadota; class Betaproteobacteria; order Burkholderiales; family Burkholderiaceae; genus Burkholderia; species Burkholderia sp. MSMB1498. The sequence continues at coordinate 53,414 of NZ_LOYJ01000054.1, read as the reverse complement.
CGTTTTGGTAGAAGCGCTCGAAACATGTGTCGGCGACTTCCGCGAAGTAGTCGAGGCGCTCGCCGAGCCCGCGCCCGCGCGGCGACTCGACGCCGACTTCGTTGAAGACCGCACGGTCCCACGTGTCCGGATCGCCGTTCAAGCGGGTCGACGAGGGAAGCGCGTGCAGTTGCCGGTGGCCGATGTGCTCGGGCGCGACGCCATAATGCCAGACGCGATCGCGAATGTAGGACGACAGATCGGTCCGGACGGCGTCGCCGACATCGACATCGTCGCGTTCGACTTCAAAGCGGCTCGATTCCCGGCCGCTCTTTTGCTCGATGAGCCATGCGATGTAGTCGAGCGATCGAGCCTGCGGCATCGGCGGCGACAATTGTTCGGAACGGAAATCCGTCAGCACGACGTCGAGTGATTGGGCCATGGCGATCTCCCTGTTCGAGTGGGGGATGGTGTCGGGAACGGCAAACGGCGTCGCGGCGGCTTGTGCGGAACGCGCGCCGGGGCGCGCCTCGGGGCTGCCGCGCGTCCCCGGCCGACGCGCGCCGATCGGCGCGCTAGCCCGCCGGCGAGCGAACCGGCGACGATTCGTCCGAGGCGGCCTCGCGCGTTGGCCGATCGATGAGGCCCAGGGCCGGAGCGGCGCGCGGGCGATTCGAGAAGACGCGCTATCGGCCGCGCGCGAGCGGCCCGGCGAGCCCCGCGATGCGCGCGGGCCGGACTGCTCCGCGCGGCGAGCGTCGCACGCGAATCATTTCTTGCCCTGCAGCGCGATGCCGACGTAGTCGCGCAAGCGCTGCACCGCGAATTCAACCGGCTTGCGCTTGCCCCATGTGAACGGCCGCGGCAGTTGCGATTCCATGCCGATGTCGCGAACGTTCCAGCGCAGCCCGCTTTGCATCGACGCGATCTCGACTGCGGTGTCCTTTTGCGTGCGCGTCAATCGGGTTTCGAGGCTGTCGAGCGCGTCAAGCACGACGCCCTCCGGGCCATAACGCTTGAACCAGACCTTGTCGTTGTAGTGCTCGCGGTACCACGCGACGAACTTGTCGGACAACTGCGATGTGCCGCCGATGCCGAAGCGGCTCGCGCCTTGCTGCAAGCGCTCGAACTGCTTTTCGGCGACATAGAAATCCTCGTAGGCGATCGCGCTCGTGAACGCCTTGCGCGGCGTCGTCAGATTGAAGATCACCTTCGCGAGCGGCGTGGCGAGCTTCTTCGACGAAGGCATCATCATCAGGAAGTGCCGGTTCGAATGCTCACGCGTGGGGACGATCAGCAGATAGATATGGACCGCGTACCATTCGCTCAAGTGCGGCTGCGCGAGCGTCGCGGCCGGCGAGAGCTCCGGATCGTAGTGATAGCGCAGATTCTGATGCCGCTCGCCCGCCACGCTTCTGCGGTGCACGTGCCTCGTGTGCAGCAGGTCGAGGAATCCCGCCGTCCACAGATCCCACGGCTGGTTGAAGTCGAACACGTCCGCCCTGAAGCAGGCCGGCAATGGCGCGTCGTCGCCGATGAGGCGCGTGAGCGGCTGTACGAACGGGATCGGCTCCGACGCGTCCGGATAGATCCAGATCAGCAGGCCGTCGTCGAGCGCCGGATAGCTGTATCGGCACGCGTCCATGCGATTCGACATGCCGCTCGGATGGCTGCATTGGCCGGCGCCGTTGAACTGCCAGCCATGGTAGCGGCAGACGATGTGTCCGTCTTCGACCGTGCCGATCGACAACGGCACCGATTTGTGCGGGCACAAGTCCTGCAAGCATTGAACGCGGCCGCTCGCGTTGCGGAACAGCGCGAGCGGCTCGCCGAATAGCGAGATGCCGTGCGGTAGCGTCGAGCCCACGTCGTGCGAGTAAGCGACGGGCCACCAGTTCTTGCGCAAGTCGTCGTTCGGCTGTCGCGGGCGGTTGCCGTGCGTGGTGTCGGTCTCGGTGATTTTCAGTTTCAGTGAGTGCATGTCGAACTCCTGTCGTCGAGATGCGGTGCCGTTGCCAGTTTCCTTCCGGTGGCGAGCGGTTCCGGCGCGCGCGGGCCGGATCTCGGAGGGCGGCGGCGAACGCTTGTCGTGTGGCGCGGCGTCGCGTGCGCAACGCGCCGCCCGCGAGCGATGTCGCCGGATGGGCGGACCAAGGCGGCGCGGAGCTGCTTCGAGTGCAATGATTCAACGCACGCCGGGCGCGACGGTGCGCTAATTGACGAAGCACGCTTGCGATGGCGGTCTCTAGCCGCAGCGCGCCGTTTGTCGGATGTCGTGGGGCAAACGCTTTTTCTACAAGATTTTTTTGCGATTTCGAAATCAGTATAGGTTCAGTTATTTTTTGTCGACGGCAACTTCATGGTATGGCCTCTCTAATCAATGACGATTTATTTTTAAAAAATAGCCAATTGTTTGATTTTGGCTGAATCATGAAAATCGGTATTGCGATCTGCTTGAAGAAAATTCTCGAAATCGCATTCATTTCGGATACGGCCCCGGCGATTCGCCGGCCGCGTGCGAATTAGGTCGCCACCAAGGTTTTCGTTGCACCGCGCCATACGATTCGCGCGGCGACCCCGCCCCGATTCGACGCGGCCGGCTCGCGCCGAATGCGCCAAATGCGCCGGATGTTCGTTTTCATCGCGTTTCCGTGTTTCGATTCGACTCGGCGTTTCGTTTCGAATGTTTACTTTATTTTTTGCGCGGGCACCGGTTTCAAACGACGACGAAGCGCGGCGGCGGCGGCTCGGCATTGCGATATGGGACACCCTCTGCGCGGCTCAAACGGTAAGCGGTGCGCACGCGCCGCCGGTTGGCGTTTTCGCACCTTTCACCCACCTTGACCCTCGGCTCGGCGAATGGCTCAATCAGTCAGCGCCGCGCTGGAATCCGCCAAGCGGGCCGCCGGCGGCGCGACCCGACCGAACAAGATCCAAGAGCAATTGGAGGAGATACATGAAGCTTGCGCGTTTCATTGGGGGCTGGAGTCTGGTGCTTGCCGCCTCGCTCGCTCACGCGGGCGTGTCCTGCCGCCCCGCGACGCCCGCCGAAGCGGCCGTCTACACGACGCCGTTCCAGTTTCCCGGCGTGAGCTCGCCGAAGGACGGCACCTGCTGGGTCAACAACCAGACCGTGACGGCGACGGACGGCACGCGGCTCACCGCGAACGTGTTCTTGCCGAAGATCACGAGCCCCGACCAGAAGTTTCCTGCGATCGTGATGATCTCGAGCTGGGCCGCAGCCGATTTCTTCGAGTATCTCGGCCAGCAGCGCAAGCTCGCGCAGGACGGCTACATCGTGCTCGCGTACACCGCGCGCGGCTTCTATCTGTCGGGCGGGCAGGTCGAGGTCGCGAGCCCGCAGGACGTGAAGGACGTATCGTCGGCGCTCGACTGGGTGTCGGCGAACACGCCCGCCGATCCCGACAAGCTCGCGGCGAGCGGCATTTCGTACGGCGCGGGGCTGTCGCTCCTCGCGCTCGCGCAGGACAAGCGGCTGAAGACGGCGGCCGCGCTCTCCGGCTGGGGCGATCTCGCCGATCAGCTCTACGGCGCGCAGTCGCCGAACGCGACGTGGAGCGCGGTGCTGTTCCTGTCCGGCAAGGTGACGGGGCGGCTCGATCCGATCGTCGACCAGTACGTGAAGGCGCTGCTCGATCCGAACACGACGCAGGCCAAGGCGGACGAGATCATCGCGTGGGCGCGGGTGCGCTCGCCGTCGACGTATCTCGACGCGCTGAACCGCCGCGGCGCGCCGGTCTTCATCAGCAAGAATTTCGAAGACGACATGTTCACGCCGAACTCGTCGCTGAAGCTGTTCTCGCAGTTGACGGTGCCGAAAAAGCTCGTGCTGAATCCGGGCATCCATGCGCAGGCCGAGATTCCGGGCGCGCTCGTCGGCGCGCCGAACGTTCCGTACGACCAGGCGCACCGCTGGTTCGACCGCTGGCTGAAAGGCGTGCAGAACGGCGTCGACACGGAGCCGAAGGTGTCGATGCAGATCAAGTTCACGAACACGCGCGAATCGTTCGACACGTGGCCCGCGAGCAACGTGCAGGCGCAGACGCTGTACGTCGCGCCGCGCGGCCCGCTGCGCTGGGATCTGTCGTGCCTGTGCAAGAAGGGCGTGTCGGGCGCGCTGCAGAGCGGGCCGAACCGCACCGCGGGCGGCGATCTGATCCAGAACTTCGCGGACACGACCGCGACGAGCGGCCCGATTCCGGTGCTGTCGACGTTCGGCGAGAGCCTCGGCGCGCCCGTCGTCAATCAGCTCGCCACCGTCAATCTCGCGACGGGCGTGCGCTACGAGGGCGCGCCGCTCGCGCAGCCGCTGCATCTGCGCGGCATCGCGCAGCTGAACCTGCGCGCGACGCCGTCGCAGGCGCGCGCGCAGGTCGTCGCGTACCTGTACGACGTCGACGCGCTCGGCTTCGGCAAGCTGATCACGCACGGCGCGCGGACCGTGCACTGGGCGAGCCCGGGCGCGACGATCGATTTCCCGATCGAGTTTTCGGCGACCGCGTACGACGTGCCGGCGGGCCACCACATCGGCATCGTGCTCGACACGTACGACAGCCTGTATCAGCCGCCCGTCAATCCGGGCGAGCGCTTCGGCGTGACGTTCGAGTTCGATCCGAACGAGCAGTCGACGCTCGTGCTGCCGGTGCGCTCGTAACGCGCGCGCGACGCCGATCGACGGACGCGCCGCGGCGAAGTGACGAGGCGGCGCACATCGGCGACGAAACGCCCGGCGCGAGCGGCCGGGCGTTGGCAAAAAAAATGGACGGCCGTATCGCTACGCCGTCCTCAAGCGCCTCTTTCGAGGTAGGGTATTCAGCCGTCGATTTTCGATCTCGTTCTGCTCGTGCCAGCCAGTTTGCTCCCCGTATGGTTCGGCCCCGTCGCGGCCCGGCGTGCGCCGGGCCTTCCTCGTGATGTCCGGCCTGCCTGTCTTTTTTCTATCCCCGTAGCTTTTTTCTTTCCCCGTAGCGATTGTTCCGCGATCCGCGTGGCCGCCGCGCGTCACACGCGCGCGAGGCCGACCGGATCGATGATGCGAATCTGCTTGCCGCGCGGCGCGATCAGCTTGTCGCGCTGGAACTTCGACAACATCCGGCTGACGGTCTCGAGCTTCATTCCCAGATAGCAGCCGATTTCCTCGCGCGTCATCCGCAGGTTGAATTCCGCGGCCGAGTAGCCGCGCTTCTGGAAACGCTCGGAGATGTTGAGCAGGAACGCGGCGACGCGCTGGTCGGCCGTCATCGTGCCGAGCAGCATCATCTGGCTCGACTCGCGGACGATCTCGCTGCTCATCAGGCGATGCACGTGATGCTGCATCGGCTTCACGTCGCGGCACACGACTTCGAGCTGCGCGAACGGAATGATGCAGACGGTGCTGTCCTCGAGCGCGACCGCGTCGCTGTTGTGGCGGCCGGCGCACACGCCGTCGAGGCCCATCGTCTCGCCGACGATCTGGAAGCCCGTCACGTGCTCCTGGCCGTCGCGATGCATGACGACCGTCTTGAACGAGCCGGTGCGCACCGCGTAGATGCTCTGGAATGTGTCGTGCGTGCGGAACAGCGTGTCGCCGCGCTTGACCTGACGCGTCGAGCAGATCAGCGCGTCGAGCTTCGCGAATTCGTTGACGGTCAGGTCGGCGGGCATGCAGACGCTGCGCATCGCGCAGTTCGAGCAGCGCGTGGCCGGACGCTTGGCCGCGTCGTCACGCGCGGCCGCACGCACCGCTATCATCGCGCGCTGCTGCGCCGCGGGCGTCAAGGCGTTCTGCGTTTGCGCTTGCAACATGATCTGCTCTTGTCATTCGGCTGCGTGCGGTCGACGCGCGCTGGCCAGGGTCCTCACGGTGCGGCAGGCGGCGTCGACGTCGGCGGTCTTGTCGAAGAAGAAATCCGCTCCCGCGTCGCTGCATGCCGCGCGAAATGCCGGTCCGGACAGGTTGGTCAGCACGATCTTGACCACCTTCGGAGCGGCGCGCGTCAGCGCCGAAATCAACTCGAGTCCGCTGCCGCCCGTCAGTCTCAGCTCGATGACGGCGACGTCGGCGCCCGTTTCGAGAATGCCCGCGAGCGCGGCCGGAGCGTCCTCGGCCTCGCCGACCACCTCGACCCCGAGGATCGTCTCGAACAGCGACGTAAGGCGATCTCTGACCGGGGCCGCGTAGTCGGCGAGAAAGACTCTCAGCGGAGGAGTTGACTCGCGTGCATCCATGACCGGCAGTATGGTCGGCCCGGGCGCGGCGCGAAATCAGCGCCGGGTGAAAATGGGGTAGGCAATGGCGGGTTCGACGTAGGGATATTCCTACGAGGGATTGCGCGGATGCGGACAGGCGCCGGGGCGCGGGGCGGTGGAGGCGGAACGTGCGGCGGAAACGGCGCGCTCAGGGGGCCGGCGTCGAGGGCACGGCCGGCCTGGCCGTGGCGCATCGCGCGGAGGGCGCGGGGCGGCGAGCGGTCGAGTTGTCGAGCGGCGGCTCGTGGAAAGCGCGCCGCCGCCGCAACGGCAGGCGAGATCGGGCCAAATCGATTCGAATCGGGCGGAATCGGTCAGCCACGGGCGACGAGCGCCGCCCGGTAAGGACGATAGCGGGCGAACGCAAGCGGCGAACCCGCGGCCGGCAGGTGGGCCGGGAAGCGCACGAACGAACGAGCGAGCGGCGCAGGCGCGCGCGGCCCGCCCGCGGCGACGCGCTCGATCAGACTTCGTCGCTGTCGTCGAACAGCTTGTGCCGCAGCGCGTAGCGCACGAGCGCCGCATCGTGCGGCATCTGCATCTTCTCGAGGATGCGCGCCTTGTAGGTGCTGACCGTCTTCGCGCTCACGTCGAGCGCCTGCGCGATCTCGGTGATCGTCTCGCCGGCGGCGATCCGGCGGAACACGTCGAACTCGCGGTCCGACAAGCGCTGGTGCGGCAGCGATTCGACGGGCTCGTTCAGGCTCTGCGCGAGCCGCTCGGCCATCGCGAGGCTCACGTAGACGCCGCCCGCCGCGATCTTCGTCAGCGCGCCGACGAGCTCCGCGCTCGCGCTTTCCTTCGTCATGTACCCGGACGCGCCCGCGCGAAACGCGCGCGACGCGTATTGCTGCTCCGCATGCATCGTCAGCACGAGGATGCGCAGCGCGGGCTTTTCCTCCTTGATCTGCTTGATGAGATCGATGCCGTTGCGGCCCGGCATCGACAGGTCGAGCACCAGCACCTGCGCGTCGGCCGAGCGCATCAGCTCGATGGTCGAGATGCCGTCGCACGCCTCGCCGACGACCTCGAAGCCCGTCGCGCTGCCGAGAATGTGACGCAGGCCGTCGCGCACGAGCGCGTGATCGTCCGCGATCAAGACCTTGATCATAGGAGCGCGTCCTGTTGCCGGATCGCCGCGAGCGGCAGCGCGACCTTGATCGAGAAGCCCTGTCCGGGCACGGAATCGATCGTGACGGTGCCGCTCAGCATGTGCGCGCGCTCGCGGATGCCGATGAGCCCGAACGACTTGTCGCCGTGCCTGTCGCGACGCTCGCCGGGCTGCACGCCGCGGCCGTCATCCTTGATCTGCAGCAGGCACAAGTCCTGGTCGATCGCGAGCGTGAGGTCCACGCGGGACGCGTCCGCGTGGCGCGCGACGTTGGTGAGCGCCTCCTGGACGATCCGGAACAGCGTCGTCGCGCCGGCGTTCGTGAAGCGCGTGTCGGCCGTGTCGAGCCGGCGCTCGACGTCGATCCCGTAGCGATTCGTGAAATCGTTCGCGAGCCATTCGATCGCGGGCACGAGACCGAGATCGTCGAGCATCACGGGCCGCAGGTCGGCCGCGATGCGCCGCACCGACGCAACCGTCGAATCGATGAGCCGCCGCATCCCTTGCAACTGCTGCTCGACGGCCGCGATCGGCTGCGCGTCGGCTTGCTCCTCGCGATGGCGGGCGAGTGCGATCGCGATTGCCGATACGTCCATCTTGAGCGCGGTGAGCTGCTGACCGAGATCGTCGTGCAGCTCGCGCGCGATTCGCGTCTTCTCCTCCTCGCGCACGTTCTGCAGGTTCGCGGACAGCTCGCGCAGCTCCTCGCGCGACTGGCGCAGCGCATTCTCGGCGCGCACGCGCTCGGTGACGTCGCGCAGCATCACCGTGTACAGCTTGCCGGAGCCGTCGCGGATCTGCGAGATCGACGCCTCGATCGGAAACTCCTCGCCGTTCTCGCGCAGCCCGAACAGCACGCGCTGGCGGCCCATCTGCCGCTCGGACACGCCCGTCACGCCGAACTGCTCGACGTGCTTCGCGTGCGCCGGGCGAAAGCGCTCGGGGATGAAGCGCGACAGCGACGAGCCGATCGCATCCATCGCGGACACACCGAACACGCGCTCGGCGGCCGGATTGAAGATCACGATGGTCTGCCTGTCGTCCACCGTGATGATCGCTTCCATCGACGAGCGGATGATGCCCATCATCCGCGCTTCGTTGAGCGGGCTGTCGTCGGCGTATTCGCTGCGCGCGCCGAGCCGGCCGACGAGCAGATACGCGAGCACCGCGAACAGCGCGGAGGTGGCCGCGCCGGCGACGAGCACCGTGGTCGCGACGGCGTTCGAGCGGATCGCCGCCCAGCGGTTCTCGGTCTTGTAGGCGAGGGTGAGCGGCGTGCCGCCGAAATTGAGCGGGTCCGCTCGCGTGAGCGGCGGATGCGACGAGTCCGCGCCGGCGTCGTCGCGATCGGTCGTGTAGACGAGCGCGCCGCGCTCGCCCGCCGTCAGGCGCAGGTCGATGTCGCGATCGTTCGACGTCGACAGCTCGACGAGCCGCCGCGGATCGAGCGTCGCGACCAAGAAGCCCGACGTGTCGGCGCGGCGGCGCTCCGCGGCGGGCAGCGCTTCGTTCGCGGCGTAGACGGGCAGGTAGAGCGCGAGCGTGCCGGCGCCGTTGTCCGGCGCGTACGTGCCGTCGGCCGGCGCCGCATGGGCGTCGAGCGTCGCGAGGCCGGAGTCGGCCGCGCGCAGCAGCGCGGCGCGCGCCTGCGGATCGACGCTCGCTTGCGCGGCGCCGACGATCGCTTTCGCGTCGATGAAGCCAAGCGAGCGGATCGGCGAGCGCGCACGGTCGAGATCGAGCTGCGCCTGATAGTTCGCCCAGCCGCCGGCGGCGGGCGACGCGTTCGAGCCGAGCATGCCGCGCGCGCCGCGCAGCACCGTCGTGGCGGTCAGCAGCTCCTGGCGCAGGGTTGTCGTCACATGTGCGGCGCGGCGCTCGAAACGGGCCTGCGCGGCGTCGCGCTCCTGCTGCAGCACGAGGCGCGCGACGCCGTACGACGCGGCGATGCCCAGCGCGGCGACGGCCACGGCCACGAGCGCGGCGCGCCGGTCGGTGCGGGACGCATCGCGCGATGCGCCAGGGCTGAACCCGCTGGCGGTCATGAATTCATACCTATGCTTCGTTATGCCGGTGTTGCTGGTTGGGGGGCATCGAGCGAATGCGCTCGATACGCGGCGGGTATTGGAATGCCGATATTTTGCGTGATTCCCGTCATTTTCGGCAATGCGACAACGCGGAGGCGCCGCGTGCCGAATTCTTTCAAATATTGCGCCGCGAGGCAATCGGTTCCCACCCGGCACAGCCGCGCGGACTCGACACGCGCGCGCGGGCCGCCGTCAACGTCCGCGAGCCGCGCATCGCATCGTGCGGTGCGGCATCCGCGCGACGGGCAAGAATGCGCCGCGCGCGCGATCGGCATTTTTTGCGCCGCCAGGCGCGCGTCATCGATTTCACCGATATTCGGCGAGACCTCGCCATCGGCATTTTCCATGTCTTGGCGATCATTCGAATGGCGTGCGGCGCGAGTTTTCCGTTACCGATTATTTCGCTGCCGCGTCGGCGGATTCGGCCGCGCAATGGCGGCGCCCGGCCGATTTTGCATCGGATGCCGGCGCCGGCCCGATCGGCGCAAATGCCCGGCCGGCGCCGCGGCGCGCCGCCCCGGCCGGCGGCGGCGCGCGCTCCGCGCGGGCGCGACGGCGGCCGCGATTGGTTACGTTACCTTTACTTTGCGGAAGGCCGTTGCTAGATTCAAAACCGTGCGCCTCACTCCCCCACAAGGATCGCCATGAGCCATTTCCTGGACAGGCTGCGCTTTTTCGCGACGGCCCGCCCGCAGTTTTCCGACGGGCACGGCGCGGTCACCGACGAGGACCGGAAGTGGGAAGAGGGCTACCGGCAGCGCTGGCAGCACGACAAGATCGTCCGCTCGACGCACGGCGTGAACTGCACCGGCTCGTGCTCGTGGAAGGTCTACGTGAAGGGCGGCATCGTCACGTGGGAGACGCAGCAGACCGACTATCCGCGCACGCGAGCGGACATGCCGAACCACGAGCCGCGCGGCTGCTCGCGCGGCGCGTCGTACTCGTGGTACCTGTACAGCGCGAACCGGCTCAAGTACCCGCTCGTGCGCAGCGCGCTCGTCAAGCTGTGGCGCGCGCGGCGCCGCACGATGGCGCCCGTCGACGCGTGGCGCTCGATCGTCGACGACGAAGACGCGCGGCGCGCCTATCAGAGCCGCCGCGGCCTCGGCGGCTTCGTGCGCGCGACGTGGAACGAAGTCAACGAGATCGTCGCGGCGGCGAATGTTCATACGATAGCCCGCCACGGGCCGGACCGCGTCGTCGGCTTCTCGCCGATCCCGGCGATGTCGATGGTGTCGTACGCGGCGGGCTCGCGCTATCTGTCGCTGGTGGGCGGCGTGTGCCTGAGCTTCTACGACTGGTATTGCGACCTGCCGCCCGCGTCGCCGCAGACGTGGGGCGAGCAGACCGACGTGCCCGAGTCCGCCGACTGGTACAACTCGACCTTCATCATGATGTGGGGCTCCAATGTCCCGCAGACGCGCACGCCCGACGCGCACTTCCTCGCCGAGGCGCGTTACCGGGGCACGAAGATCGTGTCGGTGTTCCCCGATTACGCCGAAGGCGCGAAGTTCGGCGACCTGTGGCTGCATCCGAAGCAGGGCACCGACGCGGCGCTCGCGCTCGCGATGGGGCACGTGATCCTGAAGGAATTCCACGTCGACGGGGCGAGCGACTATTTCTCCGATTATTGCCGCCGCTACACGGATATGCCGTGCGTCGTGCGGCTCGTGCCGCATGGCGCGGGCTACGTGCCCGAGCGGCTCGTGCGCGCGTCCGACTTCGACGGCGCGCTCGGCGAAACCGGGCGTCCGGAATGGAAGACCGTGATGATCGACGACGCGACGGGCGAGTTCGTCGTGCCGGTCGGCTCGATCGGCTTTCGCTGGGCGCAGCAGGACGGCGGCGATCGCGGCAAGTGGAACCTGAAGGCCGAGACGTCGGCGGGCGACGCGCTCGCGCCGCGGCTGTCGCTCGCGAAAGCGCATGACGAAGTCGTCGACGTGCTGTTTCCGTACTTCGGCAACCAGCCGCACGCGCATTTCGATCACACCGCGCATCCGTCCGAGCTGTCGCGCAAGATCGGCGCGCGGCGCGTCGCGACGCCAAACGGCGAGATGCTCGTCGCGACCGTCTATGACCTGTTCGTCGCGAACTACGGAATCGATCAGGGCCTGGGCGGCCGCGACGTCGCGAAGACCTATGACGACGACGTGCCGTACACGCCCGCGTGGCAGGAGGCGATCACCGGCGTGAAGCGCGGCGACGCGATCGCCGTCGCGCGGCAGTTCGCGGAAAACGCGCACAAGACGCAGGGCAAATCGATGGTGATCGTCGGCGCGGGGATCAACCACTGGTTCCACATGGACATGACGTACCGCGCGATCATCAACATGCTGATCATGTGCGGCTGCATCGGCAAATCGGGCGGCGGCTGGTCACACTACGTCGGCCAGGAAAAGCTGCGGCCGCAGACCGGCTGGACCGCGCTTGCGTTCGCGCTCGACTGGCACCGGCCGCCCAGGCAGATGAATTCGACATCGTTCTTCTACGCGCACACCGACCAGTGGCGCTACGACCCGATGGACCCGGCCGCGCTCTTGTCGCCGCTCGCCGACAAGAGCCGCTTCCACGGCGCGCCGATCGACTACAACGTGCGCGCCGAGCGGATGGGCTGGCTGCCGTCCGCGCCGCAGCTCGCCGCGAATCCGCTGCGCGTCGGCGCGGACATCGCCGATCCCGCGCACGCGGGCGCGGAGATCGCGCGGCGGCTCGCGTCGGGCGAGCTGAGGATGGCGTGCGAGGACCCCGACGCGCCCGAGAACTTCCCGCGCAACCTGTTCGTGTGGCGCTCGAACCTGCTCGGCTCGTCGGGCAAGGGCCACGAATATTTCCTGAAGCACCTGCTCGGCACGACGCACGGCGTGCAGGGCGACGAGATCCGCGAAGGCGAAGGCGCGCGCCCCGAGGAAGTGACGTGGCGCGCGCAGGCGCCGCGCGGCAAGCTCGATCTGCTCGTCACGCTCGACTTCCGGATGTCGACGACCTGCATGTACTCCGACGTCGTGCTGCCGACCGCCACGTGGTACGAGAAGGACGACATGAACACGTCGGACATGCATCCGTTCATCCATCCGCTGTCGGCGGCGGTCGATCCGGCGTGGCAGTCGAAGAGCGACTGGGAGATCTTCAAGGGCATCGCGAAGCGCTTCTCGGAGCTGGCCGACGGCCACCTCGGGGTCGAGCGCGACATCGTGCTTTCGCCGATCGCGCACGACAGCCCGGCGGAGCTCGCGCAGCCGTTCGACGTGCGCGACTGGAAGCGCGGCGAATGCGACGCGGTTCCCGGCAGGACGATGCCGGCCGTGACCGTCGTCGATCGCGACTATCCGAGCACGTACCGCAAGTTCACGTCGCTCGGGCCGCTGATGGACCGGCTCGGCAACGGCGGCAAGGGCATCGGCTGGGATACGAAGGACGAGGTCGCGCTGCTCGGCGCGCTCAACTATCGCGTGACCGAGGACGGCTGCGCGCAAGGCCGCCCGCGGATCGACAGCGCGCTCGACGCGGCCGAGGTGATCCTCGCGCTCGCGCCGGAGACGAACGGCGCGGTCGCGGTGAGGGCGTGGCAGGCGCTCTCGCGCGTCACCGGCATCGAGCACGCGCATCTCGCGCATGCGCGTGAGGACGAGAAAGTCCGCTTTCGCGACATCCAGGCGCAGCCGCGCAAGATCATCTCGTCGCCGACGTGGAGCGGAATCGAATCCGAGCACGTGTCGTACAACGCGGGCTACGTGAACGTGCACGAGCTCGTGCCGTGGCGCACGCTGAGCGGGCGGCAGCAGCTCTATCAGGATCATCCGTGGATGCGCGCGTTCGGCGAGTCGCTCTGCGCATACAAGCCGCCCGTCGATACCGGCAGCTACGCGCACATGGTCGGCCAGCGCTCGAACGGCAATCCCGAGATCGTGCTGAACTTCATCACGCCGCATCAGAAGTGGGGCATCCACAGCACGTACACGGACAACCTGCTGATGCTGACGCTCTCGCGCGGCGGGCCGATCGTCTGGATGTCGGAGCGCGACGCGCAGACGATCGGCGTCGCCGACAACGACTGGATCGAGTGCTACAACGCGAACGGCGCGCTGTGCGCGCGCGCCGTCGTGAGCCAGCGCGTGCCGCGCGGGATGGTGATGATGTATCACGCGCAGGAGAAGATCGTGAACACGCCGGGCTCGGAGATCACCGGCACGCGCGGCGGCATCCACAACTCGGTCACGCGCGTGTCGCTGAAGCCGACGCACATGATCGGCGGCTACGCGCAGCTGTCGTACGGCTTCAATTATTACGGCACCGTCGGCTCGAATCGCGACGAGTTCCTGATCGTGCGCAAGATGAAGCGGATCGATTGGCTCGACGGCGAAGATGAGCGCGAAGGCGGCGCGACTGCTGCCGGCGCATCGGCCGCACCGGCCGCACGCAATGCCGACGCAGGAGAAACGCGATGAAAATCCGCGCGCAGATCGCAATGGTGCTCAATCTCGACAAGTGCATCGGCTGCCACACGTGCTCGGTCACGTGCAAGAACGTATGGACGAGCCGCGAAGGGATGGAGTACGCGTGGTTCAACAACGTCGAGACGAAGCCGGGCATCGGCTATCCGAAGGACTGGGAGAACCAGGAGCGTTGGCGCGGCGGCTGGAAGCGGCGCGCGGACGGCAGGATCGAGCCGCGCCTCGGCGGCAAGTGGCGGCTGCTCGCGCAGATCTTCGCGAATCCGCATCTGCCGGAGATCGACGATTACTACGAGCCGTTCACGTTCGACTACGCGCATCTGCAGGAAGCGGGCGACGCGCGCGCGATGCCTGTCGCGCGGCCGCGCTCGCTCGTGAGCGGCGAGCGGCTCGAGAAGATCGAGTGGGGGCCGAACTGGGAGGAGATTCTCGGCGGCGAATTCGAAAAGCGCTCGAAGGACTACAACTTCGATCACGTTCAGAAGGACATCTACGGACAGTTCGAGAACACGTTCATGATGTACTTGCCGCGGCTGTGCGAGCACTGCCTGAATCCGGCGTGCGTCGCCGCGTGTCCGTCGGGCTCGATCTACAAGCGCGAGGAAGACGGCATCGTGCTGATCGATCAGGACAAGTGCCGCGGCTGGCGAATGTGCGTGTCCGGCTGTCCGTACAAGAAGATCTACTACAACTGGCAAAGCGGCAAGGCGGAGAAATGCATCTTCTGCTATCCGCGCATCGAGGCGGGGCAGCCCACCGTGTGTTCGGAGACCTGCGTCGGCCGCATTCGCTATCTCGGCGTGCTGCTGTACGACGCGGATCGCATCGGCGACGCGGCGAGCGTCGAGCGGGAAACGGATCTGTACGGTGCGCAACTGTCGCTCTTTCTCGATCCGAACGATCCGGCGATCGCCGCTCAGGCCGAGCGCGACGGCGTGCCGGCCGCGTGGCTCGACGCGGCGAGGCGCTCGCCCGTCTACAAGATGGCGATCGACTGGAAGATCGCGTTCCCGCTGCATCCGGAGTACCGGACGCTGCCGATGGTCTGGTACGTGCCGCCGCTGTCGCCGATCAACGCGGCCGCGAACAGCGGCACGCTCGGGATGAACGGCTATTTGCCCGACGTCGAATCGCTGCGCATTCCGCTGCGCTATCTCGCGAACCTGTTGACGGCGGGCGACGAAGCGCCGGTGAAGCTCGCGCTCGAGCGGCTGCTCGCGATGCGCGCGTTCATGCGCGCGCGGCATGTCGATCGCGTCGACGCGCCGGGCGTGCTGAAGCAGGCGAGCCTGTCGATCGCGCAGGTCGACGAGATGTATCGCTATCTCGCGATCGCGAACTACGAGGATCGCTTCGTGATCCCGACGACCCATCGCGAATACGCGGAGGACGCGTTCGATCTGCGCGCGTCGTGCGGCTTCTCGTTCGGCAACGGCTGCTCGGGCGGCACGTCGGAGGCGAGCCTGTTCGGCATGAAGAAAGGCCAGCGGACGATTCCGATCAAGGAGGTGGAGCGATGAGCGACGCACCGCTCGAGCCGCGCGGCGCGGTATACGCGGCGCTGTCGGCGCTGCTCGATTATCCGGGCGACGCGCTCGTCGACGCGCTGCCTTCGATCGACGCGTGCCTGCGCGACGCGAAGGGATTGACGAACGGCGCGCGCGCGGGGCTCGCGCGCCTTGTCGCGTATCTCGGCGAGCGCGACTTGCTGACGCTGCAGGAGAACTACGTCGCGCTCTTCGATCGCGGCCGCGCGACGTCGCTGCATCTGTTCGAGCACGTGCACGGCGAATCGCGCGACCGGGGCCAGGCGATGGTCGATCTGCTGCAGATGTACGAGCGGCACGGGCTCTATCTGAGCGCGCACGAGTTGCCCGATTATCTGCCGGTGTTCCTCGAATATCTGTCGCGGCTGCCGGAGCGCGACGCGCGCAATCTGCTCGAGGAGACGGCCGAGATTCTGCAGGCGCTGGCAACGGCGCTCGCGAAGCGCGGCAGCCATTACGGCTTCGCGATCGGCGCGCTGTTGTCGCTCGCGGGCAAGGGGCGGGCGGACGTGCCCGAGTCGCCGGACGACGATGCGCACACGGCAGTCGATCACCGCGCGCTCGACGCCGACTACGCGGACGAACCGGTTCGCTTCGTCGGCGCGGAGACGCCGGGCGCGGCGGAGCCCGTGCGGTTTTACGACAAGCGGCCGGGCCGCTAGGGAAACGCTGATCAAAGGCCGGATTCGCGCTGCTGAGCACGGCCCGACAAGGGTTTGCGGCGCTGCGAGCGATTGAATCAGTGTTTCCCCAGGTCGCGCAACGGGCCGCGCGCGGCCGTCTGGCCGACGGCGCGACGATGCGAAGGCCGGCGGCGCGGGCGGGCGGCGCAAGGCCCTGGCGCAGGATCAACGAAGTACCCGGCGAAAGTACCCGGCGAAAGATCAGGAGAAGCCCATGAGCGATTACTTGAATACGTTTCTGTTCGGCCTCTATCCGTACCTCTGTCTCGCGGTGCTGCTGATCGGCAGCCTGATCCGCTTCGATCGAGAGCAGTACACGTGGAAGAGCGATTCGTCGCAGTTGCTGCGGCACGGCGCGCTGCGGCTCGGCAGCAACCTGTTCCACTGGGGCGTGCTCGTCGTCGTGATCGGCCACTTCGCCGGCTTTCTCGCGCCGCACTGGCTCGTGTCGCCGTTCCTGTCGGCGTCCGCGCATCAGCTCGTCGCGATGGTGGGCGGCGGCGCGGCGGGCGCGGTCGCGATCGTCGGGCTCACGATCCTGATCGCGCGGCGGCTCGGCGACGCGCGCATTCGCCGCAACAGCCGCAAGTCCGACATCCTGATCGTGTTGATGCTCTGGGCGCAGCTCGCGCTCGGGCTCGGCACGGTCGTGCTGTCCGCGCGGCACATGGACGGCGCGATGTTCGAGGTGCTGACCGACTACGTGAAGGGCGTCGTCACGTTCCGGCCGGGCGTCGCGGATCTGCTCGCCGGCGTGCCGTGGACGTATCGCGCGCACATCCTGCTCGGCTTCACGATCTTCCTCGTGTCGCCGTTCACGCGGATGGTGCACATCTGGAGCGGGTTCGCGTCGCTCGCGTACCTGATCCGGCCGTACCAGCTCGTGCGCAAGCGTTGACGAGCAGCTGATGAATACGATCGACGAAACCCTCGACGCGGGGGCGCATGCGCGCGTGAGCGTCAACGGCGTCGAGATCGGCGCGGCCGAGATCGCCGACGAGCGCGCGCACCATGCCGACGCCGGCGATCCGCTCGACGCGGCGCGGCGCGCGCTCGTGGTGCGCGAACTGCTGCGGCAGCGCGCGATCGCGCTCGGCCTCTGCGCCGAAGGCGCGCCGCTCGACGACGACGCGCTCGACGCGCTGCTCGAGCGCGAGCTCACGCACTTGCCGCAGCCGGCGCGCGAGGACTGCGAGCGCTACTACCGGAACCACGCGGCGCGCTTTCGCCGGCGCGACATCGCCTACGCGAGCCACATCCTGTTCGCGGTGACGGACGCGACGCCGCTCGCGCCGCTGCGCCGCGAGGCCGAAGCGACGCTCGCGCGCGTGCTCGCCGATCCGCAAACGTTCGAGGCGCTCGCGCGCGAGCTCTCGAACTGCCCGTCGGCGAGCGTGGGCGGCAGCCTCGGGCAGCTGCTGCGCGGCGATTCGGCGCCGGAGTTCGAGGCGGCCGTGTTCGATGCGCCCGACCTCGGCGTGCTGCCGCGCCTCGTGAACACGCGCTTCGGCTTTCACATCGTGCGGATCGAGCGCCGCGTGCCGGGCGATCCGGTGCCGTTCGACGCGGTCGCCGCCGACATCGCCGCGTTCCTCGCCGAGCGCGTGCGGCACAAGGCGATCCAGCAATACGTGACGATTCTCGCGAGCGGCGCGCGCGTCGAGGGCGTCGCGTTCGGCGACGCGAACGGCCCGCTGGTTCAATGAACTGATCGGGAAAGGAGGGCGGACATGGTCTCACAGCACGATTCCGGCGCGCTCGACCATGCGCCGGCGATTCCCGCGCGCGCGTGGTCGGTGCTTTTCGCGAGCACGTTCGCGTTCCTCGTCTGCTTCGTCGTCTGGATGATGTTCGGCGTGCTCGGCATCCAGCTGCGCGAAGACTTGCATCTGAACGCGACCGAGTTCGGGATGCTCACGTCGACGCCCGTGCTGACGGGCGCATTGATGCGGCTGCCGCTCGGCGCATGGACCGACCGCTTCGGCGGGCGCATCGTGATGACGGTGCTGCTCGTCGTCTGCGCGGTGCCCGTCTATGCGGTCAGCTACGCGACCGCGCTTTGGCAGTTCCTGCTGATCGGGCTCTTTCTCGGCTGCGTCGGCGCGTCGTTCGCGGTCGGCACGCCATACGTCGCGCGCTTCTTCCCGCCACAGCGGCGCGGGCTTGCGATGGGCGTGTTCGGCGCGGGTACGGCCGGCGCGGCGGTCAATCTGTTCGTCACGCCGCTGCTGCTCGCCGCGTACGGCTGGCGCGTCGTGCCGCGCGTGTACGCGGTCGCGCTTCTCGTCACCGCGGCGATCTTCTGGTTCGCGTCGGCGCCCGATCCCGGCGCGGGCGCGCAAAAGGGCTCGTGGCTCGAATCGTTCGGGGTGCTGCGCGATCGGCGCGTGTGGAAGCTCTGCCAGTACTACTCGATCACGTTCGGCGGCTTTACGGCGCTGTCGCTGTGGATGCCGCAGTACCTGAAGAACGGCTATGGAATGTCGCTTGTCGCCGCGTCCGCGTTCGCGGCGGGCTTCTCGCTGCCGGGCTCGGTGCTGCGCGCGCTCGGCGGCGCGCTCGCCGACCGCTACGGCGCGCACGCGGTCACATGGTGGGGGTTGTGGGTCGCGTGGATTTGCCTGTTCCTGCTGTCCTATCCGCCGACCGACCTCGTGATCCACACGGTCGACGGCACCGCGACGCTGCGTCTCCATATTCCGCTCGCCGCGTTCGTCGTGCTGACGTTCGTGTTGGGCGCCGTGTTCGCGTTCGGGATGGCGTCGACGTTCAAGTACGTCGCCGACGATTTTCCGGACAACATGGGCGTCGTCACCGGCATCGTCGGGCTCGCGGGCGGGCTCGGCGGCTTCCTGCTGCCGATCATCTTCGGCGCGCTCGTCGACTTGCTTCGCGTGCGCTCGACGTGCTTCATGTTCCTGTATGGGATCGTCTGGGTGTCGCTGATCATCCTCTATCTGGCGGAGATCCGGCGCGTGCCGATCGCGGGCGCCGCCGCGCGCTGAACGATCACGCGGCCTGCTCGGCGCCGGCAGGCGGCGCGTGCGGCTCGGCCGCGGCGCTGCGTTCGGCGCTCGACGGCGGGCGCTTGCGCGCGGAGGGTTCGAGGATGCTCGTCGCGTCGCCGAGGAAGAGCCAGTGAACCTGGCCGGGCGCGGACGCGTCCGATTCGCGGATCCAGTTCGCGCCGCAGGCGCGGCAGCGGAACTTGCCGATCATGAGCGGCTTGCGAAACAGCGGCCGCAGCTTGGTCGGCTTGCCGAGCGCATCGAGCGGAACATCGCCCGACTCCGGATGCCGCTCGGCGAGGAGCGGCTGACAGACATCACAAGGTATCATTGCTGCTTTCTACGGCACGGCACGACAAGGTGCGACACGGGCGCGCACGCGCCCACGAATCAGGCGGTGGTCTTGCGGCGCGGCTGCGGCTTCGCGGCGCCGCGCGGGGCGACCGGGCTGCGCGTCTTGTAGCTCACGCCGTGCTGCTCGAGATAATCCCGAATCATCTGACGCACGACCTGCGACGGCGTCAGATCCTGCGCGGCGCACAACTGCTCGAACGCCTTCTTCTTGAAGGGGTCGATCAGGACGGTCAGACGGGCGCTTTTCGTTTCCATGGCGGGACACAGTGGCATGTATGTTAATCAAATTATAATACACGCCGACTCCCGGACGATTTTTTGTCCGTTCCCTCATTTCCGGCGCAGCCGGGCACGCCCGCATCATGCGTCGACCGGTTCGCCGAACCGGCGCCAGTCGTAGCTCACGCCCAGTTCGATGCGCACGGCCGCCTCGACGAGATCGATGCTGTGCCCGCGGGCCAGCGCGTTCGCCCGCTCGATCATCGTCTCGAGCGACGGCAGCGGCGCATCGCTTTTCCACGCGAAGACGATCAGGTTCGACGCGCTGTCCTCGGCGGGCGCGAGCGCGGCCGAGGCGCCGAACACGTCGCGCAGTGCGGCGAGGCAATCGGCCACGCGCGGATCGTCGGTCAGCAGATTGACGACCAGCACGCCGCCCGCCGCCAGATGGCGGCGGCAGTCCGCGTAGAACGGCCGGCTGCCGAGCTCGAGCGGCAGCCCGCCGGCGTCGAAGCCGTCGACGATCAGCACGTCCGCGCACGCGTCGCCCGCGGACGCGACGTATTGGGCGCCGTCCGCGCACAGCACCGAGAAGCGCGCGTCGTCGGGCGGAATTCGGAACCGGTCGCGCAGCGCGATCACGTCCGGATTGATCTCGATCGACGTGATGCGCGCGTCGGGCAGGTGCCGGTACAGATATTTCGCGAGCGAGCCGCCGCCCAAGCCGATCATCGCGATCCGGCGCGGCTCGGAGTGCAGCAACAGAAAGCCCATCATCGTGCGCGTGTAGCCGAGCGCGAGCAGATCCGGGCCGTCGACATACATGCAGCTTTGCATCCCGCGATCGTCGAAGCAGAGCGACACGAGGTGCGGCGTCTCGATCACGACGGGCGAGTTCGCGTGCGCGCAGCGGTGCGGCGCGGACAGCGGCCCGGACGAGTTCGCGGGCATGCCGGGAAAGCGTGGTTGCATCGGCCGGTTCTCCCGCGCGTCAGTTCGCGCTCAAGAGCGACGCGAGCGAATGAAGCGCGTCGTCCTCGTCCGGGCCGCTCGACAGAATCTGCATCTGCGTGCCGCGCTTCGCGCGCAGCGCGACGACGGACATCACGTCCTTCGCGTTCGCGCGGCGGCCGTTCGCGACGACGACGATGTCGCTCTGGAAGCGGCCCGCCGCGCCGGCGAGCGCCTGGCCCGCGAACGCGGCGTCGTAGCGCCCCCATTTCAGGCCGATCTCGATCAATGCTTGTGCCACCGGGAATCCTTCAAGTGATTCGTTGCACGCGGGCCGTCGCGGCCGGCTCGCGCGCCTGCGCGCTCAGTCTCAGTGCATCGCGCGCGCCTGCGCGCGGGCGAGGAACGCGAGCAGCTCGCCGTCCCATGCGCCATCCTGCAGGACGATTTTCGCCGTGTCGAGCGGCTTCATGTCGCGGTTCAGATGCACGAGCGCCAGCGAGCGGGGCGGGCACGGCCGCCGGAAGAAGCGCCCGTCGTCGTCGAGGAAGAGGCAGGGGCGCTGCCGGATCTGCGCGCTCGACACCGAGATCGGGTCCAGCACGTGGCGCGCCGATTCCTTCGGGTAGACGAAGATGACGTTCGTGCCGAGCGCCTCGAGGCGCTCGCACGCGGCCGAGAAGCGGTAGAGCATCTGAAAGCCGCGCTCGCCGCTCCTGCCGACGCCGACGATCACGAGGCCCTGCGCGCCCATTACGTCCCGCGGCACGCGGCGCGCGTAGTCGTGCGCTAGGAGCGCTATATGCATGTCGAACATGCGTGCGTCCGGGTCGGGCCGCGCATCGGGGGGCGCGTGCGGTTGAGCCAATCGCCGGAACGGGCCGGCGCGTGATCGATCATTTTCGTGCGCGGGAGTGTATATGCACATAACATTAACATGGTATGTGCGTGCTCGGAAAGTGGGCAGGTGCGCCGGGCGACGGGAGCCGATGCGCGGCAAGGGGATCGAAGCGGGCGCTGGCGCCTGACGGACGGCTTTCGGCGGGACGAATTGCGGGCGCAACCCGCGCAACAATGCTGCCGGCTTCGGCTTCGGCTTCGGCTTCGGCTTGGATTGGACCGATTGGCTGAACCCGCTGGAATTCGGCGCTCGACCGCACTTTCGCGCCCCGGGGTTCTCGTCGAGCGGCTCGAACGCGCCGCATGGCCGGCGCTCGGACGGTGGCGCTGGCGGTTTAGGGGCGCGAAGCGAAATCGCTCTACTGCGACGGGCTGCGCCCGAAGCCGCGCCAATGGCGATCGCCTCGCGCCGACGCGCCGACCGGCACGGGGCCGCGCTCCACCCCGTCGATGCGCCGTCAGCCCGCCCGCCTGCCGCCGCCCGGCCGGCTCGCCCATTCGCGCAGGTCATCGAGCATCGGGACGCCGGCCAGCACGACGAGCAGACCCGCGAGCGGGATCGTCACCGAGTAGCCGACGTGCTTGAAACCGAGCGCGCCCGCGAGGCCGCCCGAGAAGAACATCGCGAGCATCGTGCCGAGCACGCGCAGCTTCAGCCGGTTCGCGTACACGTCCGGCTCGCCGGGCTCGGCCTGCGTCGAATTCCAGTAGAACAGCTTGCCGAGCTCGATGCCGAGATCGGTGACGATGCCCGTCATGTGCGTCGTGCGGATCTCGGCGTTCGAGAGCTTCGTGATGATTGCGTTCTGCAGGCCCATGATGAAGCACAGCAGAACGACTGTGACAGGCACGAAGAACGTCCGCCAGAGCGCCAGATGGCTGCCGAGAAGGCCGAAGCACAGCAGCAGGAACGCCTCGAGCAGCAGCGGAAACGCATAGCGGCTGTGCAGCCGCTTGCGCCGGCCCCAGTTGACGAGCACGGCCGACGCCGCCGCGCCGAGCAGGAACGACGCAAGCGACGCAACGCCCGCGAACACGAGCACGACGTTGCCGAGCGCCGCCTGATCGGCGATCGCCGACACGATCCCGCTCATGTGCGACGTGTACTGCTTGACGGCGAGAAAGCCGCCGGCATTCGCGGCGCCCGCGACGAACGCGAGGGAAAAGCCGAGGTGCCGGTTGGCGTCGAGATTGCGATCCTTTCCGGCGAGGCTGCGAAAGTAGGCGACTGGCATGGCGTGACGTGGCGGCGGGCGAACCTGCGCATTGCGCCCGCGTGCCCGGCAACCTTCGCGTTCGAGCGCCGAACAGGCGCGAAGCGAAGCGGGGCGCGACGGGGAGCGAGGCAATGCGGATCGACGCGTGTGGTGACAGATCGACAATGGTGCTAGGATGATAACGACATTATCATACTCTTGTAACGATATGGTCCTGCGTGGTCCTGCGATGACATCCCGCCCGGCGTCCGGAACCGATCAGGAGGCAGGCGGCGCGGGCACGCGCCGCGCGCGCTGCGGCGCCGCATTCGCGCGGCCTTTAGCCGCTTGCGCGGCGCGCGCCGCTTCGCCATACTCGTTGGCACGTCCGTTGGCGCGACGCTAGGCGATCCGCGAGTCAAACAACATGGAACAGGGCCTGCTTCTCCGATGCGTGCTGTTCGTCGCGCTCGCGTGGCTCGCGCTCGGCTGCGCCGGACTCGCGAACATGCGTCGCACCGGTGCGGTCGCTCACGGTCTCTTTCCGCTCGGCGCGCTGGCCGGGCTCGCGCTCGCGGGCATCGGATTCGCCGGCGTGTTCGCCGAGCCGTCGACGGTCGTGCTGCCGCTCGGTCTGCCCGATCTGCCGTTCCATCTGCGCATCGACGCGCTGTCTTCCTACTTTCTGTTCGTGCTCGGCATGGTGACGGCGGGCGTCGGCGCGTTCTCGTCCGGCTACTTTCGCAAGGGCGAGGGCACGGCGCCCGGGCTCATCTGCTTCGAATACCACGCGTGCGCGGCAAGCATGGCGCTCCTCCTCGTCGCGGACGACGCGTACTGCTTCATGGTCGCGTGGGAGACGCTGACGCTGTCGGCGGCCTTCCTCGTGATGACGAATCACCGGATCGCCGAGATCCGCCGCGCGGCGTTCCTGTACTTTCTGATCTCGCACGTCGGCGCGCTCGCGCTGCTCTCGTGCTTCGGCCTGCTGCAGGCGGGCACGGGCGACTACACGTTCGCGAACATGCGCGTCCAGCATCTCGACGGGCTCGCCGCGTCGGCCGCGTTCTTGCTCGCGCTTGCCGGCTTCGGCGCGAAGGCGGGCGTCTTTCCGCTGCACGTCTGGCTGCCGGACGCGCATCCGGCGGCGCCGTCGCCCGTGTCCGCGCTCCTGAGCGGCTTCGTGCTGAAGGTCGGCCTGTACGGAATCCTGCGCACGGTGCTCGATCTGCTGCATGTGCAGGCCGCGTGGTGGGGCGTGCTGACGCTCGCGCTCGGCCTGTTCGGCGCGCTGCTCGGCGTCGTGTTCAGCACGATCCAGACCGACATGAAGCGGCTGCTCGCGTATTCGTCGATCGACAACATCGGGCTGATGTGCGTGAGCCTCGGCCTCACGATCCTGTTTCTCGGCTACCGTCTGCCCGCGCTCGCCGCGCTGTCGCTGACGGCGCTGCTGTATCAGATCGTCGCGCACGCGTGCTTCAAGAGCCTGCTCTTCCTCGGCACGGGCGCCGTGCTGCACGCGACGGGCGAGCGCAATCTCGGGCGGCTCGGCGGGCTGATCCGCTTCATGCCGTGGACCGCGTGGGCGATGCTCGTTGCCGTCGCCGCGAGCGCCGGGCTGCCGCCGTCGAGCGGCTTCGTGTCGGAGTGGCTGCTGGTGCAGAGCTTCCTCTTCACGCCGGGCCTGCCCGATTCGGTGCTCGGGATGACGGTGCCGCTCGTCGCGGCGCTCGTTGCGCTGACGGCCGCGCTTGCCGGCTATGCGATGGTCAAGTTTTTCGGCATCGTGTTCCTCGGCCAGCCGCGCGAGCCGAAGCTCGAGCGCGCGCGCGACGCGAGCCCGTGGGAGCGCGTCGCGTTCTGCTGGTTCGCGGCGGCGAGCGTGCTGCTCGGCCTCGCGCCCGTCCAGTACGTGAAGGTGCTCGACGCGGTGACGCGCTCGCTGATCGGCGCGGGCATCGGCGGCACGAACCACGGCTGGCTGCTGTTCGCGCCCGTGTCGGCCGCGCGCGCGAGCTACATGCCGGCGCTCTTCATGCTGTTCTTTCTCGCGTGCTGCGCGCTCGCGTGGCTGCTCGTGCGGCGCTTCTATCACGGGCGGCTCAGGCGCGCGGCGCCGTGGTCGTGCGGCCATCCGTTCGTGACCGCGCGGATGCAGGACACGGCCGAAGGCTTCGGCCAGCCGATCCGCGAGATTTTCACGCCGTTCTTCCGGATCGAGCGGCGGCTGCCTTCGCCGTTCGATTCGCGGCCGGAATACCGGATGAGCGTCGCGGATCGCACATGGCATCTGCTCTACGAGCCGGTCGCGGCGCTCGTGAATCGCGTCGCGGCGCTCGCCGGATTGCTGCAGACGGGCCGCATCGCGATCTACCTGACGTACAGCTTCGTCGTGCTGATCGTGCTTCTGACGGTGGTGAGACGATGGTGACCGCCTCCGGCATCCTGTCGCAGACGCTCGAGATTCTCGTCGCGCTCGCGGCCGCGCCGCTGCTGACGGGCTGGGTCGACCAGTGCCGCGCGTGGCTGCAGAACCGCCGCGCGCCGAGCATCTGGCAGCCGTACCGGATGCTGCACAAGCTGTTCAACAAGGAATCCGTCGTCGCGCGGCACGCGAGTGCGCTGTTTCGCGGCGCGCCTTACGTCGTCTGGGCGGCGATGACGCTCGCGTGCGCGATCGTGCCGACGCTGTCGACCGAGCTGCCGCTCTCGCCCGCGGCCGATGCGATCGCGCTCGTCGGCCTGTTCGCGCTCGCGCGCGTCGCGCTGTCGCTCGCGGCGATGGATATCGGCACCGCGTTCGGCACGCTCGGCGCGCGCCGCGAGATGCTGATCGGCTTCCTCGCGGAACCGGCGCTCTTGATGGTGCTGTTCTCGGCGTCGCTGATCACGCAGTCGACGCTCTTGACGAGCATCGTCGCCGCGCTCGGCCACCGCGAGCTCGTGATCTATCCGAGCCTCGCGTTCGCGGGAATCGCGTTCACGCTCGTGTCGCTCGCGGAGAACGCGCGGCTGCCCGTCGACAACCCGGCCACGCACCTCGAGCTGACGATGATCCACGAGGCGCTGATTCTCGAATATTCGGGCCGCCATCTGGCGCTGATGGAATGGGCGGCGAGCCTGAAGCTCTTCGCGTATTCGTGCATCGGCCTCGCGCTGTTCATGCCGTGGGGGATCGCCGAGGCGGGCAGTCCGCTCGCGCTCCTGCTCGCGCTGCCGGCGCTCTTCGTGAAGCTGCTCGTCGGCGGCGCGGCCCTCGCGGTGGTCGAGACGACGAACGCGAAAATGCGCCTCTTTCGCGTGCCCGAATTTCTCGCGACCGCGTTCCTGCTCGCGGTGATCGGCATGCTCGTCCATTTTCTGCTGGGGGCGTAGATGCACGGCTACGCGACGCAGCTCATCAATTTCCTCGCGGCGATCCTGCTGCTCTTGTCGTTCGCGATGCTGAGCCAGCGGAGGATCTTGTCGCTGATCCATCTGTATACGCTGCAAGGCGTCGCGCTCGTGTCGGCGAACCTGATCCTCGGCTTCGTGACGGCGGACACGCACCTGTACGTGTCCGCCGCGCTCACGCTGCTGCTGAAGGTCGGGCTGATTCCGTGGATTCTGTACCGGCTCGTGCAGCGGCTCGACGTGAAGGCCGACGTCGAGCCGCTTCTCAACATCCCGGCGACGCTCGTCGCCGGCATCGCGCTCGTGATCGTCGCGTTCAACGTCGCGGCGCCGATCAGCCGGCTCGCCGAATCGGCCGCGCGCGGCACGCTCGGCATCGCGCTCGCGTGCGTGCTGCTGTCGTTCATGATGATGATCACGCGCGCGAAGGCGATTCCGCAGGTGATCGGCTTCCTGTCGATGGAAAACGGCCTGTTTTTCGCGGCCGCGGCGGCGACCAACGGAATGCCGATGATCGTCGAGCTCGGGATCGGGCTCGACGTGCTCGTCGGGATACTGATCCTCGGCGTGTTCATGTTCCAGATCCGCGAGCAGTTCGACAGCCTCGACATCCACCATCTCGAGAAACTGAAAGATGAATGACGTCTTCGCGCTGCTCGCGTCGCTCGGCATTCCGCTCGTCGCGGGCGGATGCCTCGCGCTCGTGCGCAGGCAGCACGTCGCGCGCGCGCTGAACGTCGGCTTCAGTTTCCTCACGTGCGCGGCGACGCTCTTGCTCGCCGCGCGCACGGTCGCGCACGGGCCGATGTACGCGGTGGGCGAACTCTTCTTCGTCGATCCGTTCAACGTGTTCCTCGTCGCGCTGACGGCGTTCGTCGGCTGGACGACGTCGCTGTTCTCGAATCCGTACATGCGCGTCGAGCAGGACCGCGGCAAGATGAGCGACGCCCGGATGCGGCTCTATCACTGCATGTACCAGCTGTTCATTTTCGCGATGCTGCTCGCGCTGCTCACGAACAACGTCGGCGTGCTGTGGGTCGCGATGGAGGCGGCGACGCTCGCGACGGTGCTGCTCGTGAGCGTCTACCGCAGTGCGGCGAGCCTCGAGGCCGCGTGGAAGTACTTCATCCTGTGCGGCGTGGGCATCGCGCAGGCGCTGTTCGGCACGATCCTGCTGTATCTCGCGGCGGGCCGGCAGCTCGCCGGCGGCGACGCGCTGCTGTGGACGAGCCTGAACGCGGTCAAGACGCAGCTCGATCCGACGATCGTGTCGATCGCGTTCGTGTTCCTGCTCGTCGGCTACGGAACCAAGGTCGGGCTCGTGCCGATGCACAGCTGGCTGCCCGACGCGCACGCCGAAGGCCCGACGCCGATTTCGGCGGTGCTGTCCGGGCTGCTGCTGAACGTCGCGCTGTACGCGGTGCTGCGCTGCAAGGTGCTCGCCGACGGCGCGCTCGGCAACGGCCTGCCGGGGCGCCTGCTCGTCGGCTTCGGGCTCGCGTCGGCGCTCGTCGCATCGTTCTCGCTGTTCCGGCAAAGGGACGTGAAGCGGCTGTTCTCGTATTCGTCGATCGAACACATGGGGCTCATGACCTTCGCGTTCGGCCTCGGCGGCCCGGTCGCGACGTTCGCGGGGCTGCTGCACATGACGGTGCATTCGCTCGTCAAATCGGCGATCTTCTTCGCGGTCGGCCACGCGGCGCAGAAGGCGCGCACGCAGTCGATCGACGGCATCCGCGGGCTCCTGCAGGTCAGTCCGACGGTCGGCTGGGGGCTGATGCTCGGCGCGCTCGCGATTCTCGGGATGCCGCCTTTCGGCGTGTTCGCGAGCGAATTCCTGATCCTGACGACGGCGATCGCGAAGCTGCCGTGGAGCGCGCCGTTCCTGCTCGTCGCGCTCGCGGCGGCGTTCGCCGCGATCTTCATGCGCGTGCAGCGGATGGTGTTCGGCGAATCGAGCGTCGCGACGCTCGAGCATCCGCCGGCGCTGCTGCCGGTGTTCGTTCATCTCGGCCTCGGCTTGATGCTCGGGCTCTACGTGCCGCCGTATCTCGCGACCTGGTATCGACAGGCGGCGGCGATGATCGCGGGGTAGGCGATGCGGATCGAATCCTTGCAACTCCCCAGCCGGACGCGTCTCGCGAGCGAGATGGGGCTGCCGCACGTGGCGTTCGCGTCGGTCGACGCCGACGCGTGGACGCGCGCCGCCGAGACGATCCGCGAGGCCGGCGGGCGGCTCGTCGCGCTTTGGGGCGGCGAGCCCGCCGCCGGGCGCTTCGAGGTGTGCGCCGCGTACGAGCTCGACGACGGCCTGTTGTGGCTGCGGCTGCCGGTCGAGCCGGCGGCGAATGAAGAGAATGAACCGAACGAAGCGGTCGAAGCGGTCCAAGCGGGCAATGCCGGCAAGGCGGACGAAGCCGGCGGGACGGGCGATGGAAGCGACATGGGCGACATAGACGACATGGGCGACTACCCGGACCTGTCGACGATCTTCGCCGGCGCGACGCGGATGCAGCGCGCGGTCCGCGACCTCGTCGGCCTGCGCGCGCGCGGCGCGACCGACGTGCGGCCGTGGCTCGCTCACGGCGCATGGCCGCGCGGCTACCATCCGCTGCGCAAGCGCGCGACGGGCCGCGAACGCTTCGAGATCGCGACGGCCGACTATCCGTTCGTGCCGGTCGCGGGCGACGGCGTGCACGAGATCGCGGTCGGGCCGATTCATGCGGGCGTGATCGAGCCGGGGCATTTCCGCTTCTCGGTCGTCGGCGAGAAGATACTGCGGCTCGAGGAACGGCTCGGCTACGCGCATCGCGGCGTCGAGCGGCTCCTCGAGCGCGCGGGCGCGTTCGAGGGCAGCCGGCTCGCCGCGCGCATCGCAGGCGATTCGACGGTCGCGTTCACATGGGCGTACTGCATGGCGCTCGAGCAGGCGCTGACGGTTCGCGTGCCGGCCCGCGCGCTGCGGCTGCGCGGGCTGCTGCTCGAGCGCGAGCGCGTCGCCAATCATCTCGGCGACCTCGGCGCGCTCGGCAACGACGCGGGTTTCGCGGTCGGCCTCGCGCAATTCTCGCGGCTCAAGGAGGACTGGCTGCGCCTGAACGACCGGATCTTCGGGCATCGCCATCTGATGGATCGCGTCGTGCCGGGCGGCGTCGGGCGCGACGTCTCGGCGGACGACGCGGCGGCGATCGTCGCGCAATGCGACCGGATCGAGGCCGAGATGCGTGCGATGCAGACGATCTATGACGACCAGTCCGGCTTGCAGGACCGTTTCGCGGGAACCGGGCGGCTCGCCGCGCAGACGGCCGCGCATTTCGGCGTGTGCGGATTGGCCGCGCGCGCGAGCGGGCAGGCGCGCGACGTGCGCGTCGACCATCGGCTCGCGCCGTACGACGCGGTGCCCGTCGAAGCGCACGGCGACCCACGCGGCGACGTCGCCGCGCGGGTTGCCGTGCGCTTTGCCGAGACGTACGAATCGGTGCGCGCGATTCGCGCGCTGCTCGACGATCTGCCGGGCGGCGCGATCGCGGCCGAGATCGAGCTCGCCGCGATCGCGCCGGGCAACCCGGAGGAGGCGACGGAGGCGGGAAGGGCGGAGGCGGCGGCAGGCGCCGCCCACGATGCGCGGCGCGGCGTCGGCTGGATAGAAGGCTGGCGCGGCCCGGTGCTCGTCGCGCTCGAGCTCGACGCGCGCGGCGCCGTCGCGCGTTGCCATTGCCACGATCCGTCGTGGCAGAACTGGCCCGCGCTCGAGCATGCGATCATCGGCAACATCGTTGCCGACTTCCCGTTGATCAACAAGTCGTTCAACCTGAACTACGCGGGGCACGACCTGTAATGTGGCAGCTCATCAAACAGATCGCGCGCACCGGCCGGCCGGACGAGCCCGCGCCGGCGGGCGAGGACGCGTGGCAGCGGGACGCGCGGCGTATCCGGCAGGAGATTCTCGACATCCTCGGGCGCGCGCTGAGCATCCGCGCGATCGACGCCGGCTCGTGCAACGGCTGCGAGCTCGAACTGCACGCGCTCGGCAATCCGTACTACAACATCGAAGGATTGGGGATCAAGTTCGTCGCAAGCCCGCGGCATGCGGACATGCTGCTGATCACCGGGCCGCTCACGCTCAACATGCGCGACGCGGTGCGCCTCGCGTACGAGGCGACGCCCGCGCCGAAGCTCGTCGTGGCGGCGGGCGACTGCGCGTGCACGGGCGGCGTGTTCGCCGACAGCTACGCGGTGTGCGGGCCCGTCGAGAAGCTCGTGCCGGTCGACCTGACGATTCCGGGCTGCCCGCCGCGGCCGATCGACTTGCTGCGCGGGATTCGCGGCGCGCTTGAGCGAGCGCGCCCGGGCGGGCGTTGATTCCCCGACTTCCTCGACGCACCCGGGCGCTCCGGGCGCTCCGGGCGAGACAAGGCCGCGTGCGGGTTCGGATTCGAATCGATTCCGGCACGCCGGCGGCCGGTGCGCCGCGCGACATCGCGCGCCGGGCTTCGACACGGCGATTCCTCTTCGCATCGACATACGTTCAAACCGTTCGATCGGCGTTCGGCGAAGGCCGGCGGGGCTGCGCGCCCGATCTGCGAACGTATCCATTCCGTCTGTAGGGGAATTCCTACGGCTGTTGCGCATAATCCTACGCTGCTCTCGTCTTTTGCTGATTTCCAATCAGGCACTTTTTATCGCACCCTTCACGGATCGAAAAATACAAAAATTGCCGCGCCTGCTTGAAGCTGTACTTGATCCGGTCTCTCGCCAGTTTCCCGAAAGACGCGAACACTCACCGCGACGGCCGGGTTCGGCCGAGCGAGCAACGCAATAGAAAGGCACGAAGTCGATGGGATTACTGCGGAGTTTTCGAGCCTGGTGCAAGCTGCGGCGCCTGCCGCCGATCAAGATCGAGACGAAAGCGGCCGAAGCGGAGAACGAGGCCGCGACGCACGCGAAATGGGCGGTCGTCATCCGCAATGCGGACGGCGCGCGCGTCGGCGAAGCGATATACGGCCTTTCGCAATTGACCGATCGGCTGTACGTGCACAGCCTCGAGATCGCGCCGTCGGAGCGCCGGCGCGGCTACGCGCTCGCGTTCCTGATGATGCTGAATCGCTATTACAAGGTGCCGATCGTGCCGATGTCCGAGATGCCGGGCGGCAGCCCGTTCTGGGTCACCGTGAGCAAGCTGCGGCCCGGCGGCCTCGCCGTGCAGTTCGAGCAAAGGAGCGACGCTGCGGACAAGCCGCCGCCGCGTGCGTAGCGGCGTCCGGAAACTGAGTGAAAGGGGCGGGCGGCGTTCGGCCGCCTTTTTTTGTGCGGCCGATTCGTCGATGCTCAATGCCGCGTCGTATCCGCGCCCGGAAGGGGATGCGCGCTGGGCGGCGACGGGGCGCGTTGATTGCCGGCGCGGCGACGGGCGTCGTTTTGTCGTTTCGCCGTATTGTCGTATTGTCGTTTCGGAGCGGACGCGGGCGACACGAAGATGGCGCGGCCGTCACGAAGCGATCGCATTGACGAAGCGAATCGCTTCGCGGCAATCGGCGCTTGCACCTGTCGCTAGCCGGGTGCCGCAGCGCTACGCCGCTGGAGGCGGTATCGAAAGCGCAATCAAAGCGGCATCGAAAGCGCGTGTCGCCGCTCGCCACGCCGCGCCGGAATCGGCGGCGCGCCGACCCGCGCGGCCGCAAAGCGCACGGCAGCCGGTGCGCGCAGCCGGCCGTCGACGCGCCTCAGGCAGCCGGCGCGTGCACGAGCAACAGTGGAATCTGCGTGAGCCGCGCGACGCGCAGCGCGACGCTGCCGAGCAGCCAGCGCGACACGCCGCGCCTGCCGTGCGTGCCCATCACGAGCAGATCGGCGGGCCAGCGGTCGGCCTCGCGGACGATCGTGTGCGCGACGTCGTCGCTCGTCCGGTCGGTGCTGACGACCGCGATGCTCGACTGACCCGGCGCTTCGTCGAGCAACTGGCGCGCGACGGCCAGCGCCTTCTCGCTTTCCTCGACGAACGCGTCCTCGAGCACGTGGATCGGCACGAAATCGGTGAGCCGCACCGCGCGGTCGATCACGTAGATCGCGCGCAGATGCGTGTCGGGCGTCGCGAATTGCGCGCCGTAGCGCAATGCGTGCGCGGCGATCGGGCTGCCGTCGGTCGCGAACATGATGCGCTTCGGCGCATGCACGGCCGATTCGACGCCGGAGGGCACGAAAAGAATCGCGCAATCCGTCCTCGCGAGCAGCGGCTCGGATACGCTGCCGTCTACCCAACGAAGCAACCCCTGATACTGATGCGAGCCGACGACGAGCAGATCGGCATTCCAGTCGCGTGTTTCGTCGAGCAGCGCGTCGACGACGTCGCCGCCTTTCTTCGCGAGGTCGACGATCGCGGTTTCGAGCGCGACGTCGGTGCGACCGAATGTGGTCGTCGCGTCGCCGAGCACGTTCGACGCATCGTTGACGAGCTCGGTGTGCGCCGCCGCAAACTCGGACGGTGCGAACGTATGCGGCAGCGTATACGCGCGCGGCGTGTCCACGACGCTGACGAAGCGTACGGCCGCGCCCGCGGGCACCACGCGCTTCAGGTAGTCGACCGCGCGCTGCGACGCCTTCGACGCGTCGATCGCGACGAGAATGCGCCCAGGCAGCGACAGCGGAGCGGGATTCGAGGTATCGGTGGCCATCGTCGACTCCATCAAAGTATTGGGCGCGCCAACTATCGGGTCATTGTGCGGCACCGGCCCCGCCATTCGTTGAGCGAAATCAATCTTTTCGAGCGCGGCGAGGCGGCGCGCGGGCGGCGGGGCCGTGCCGCGTAATCGCCGCGCATGCCGCTGCGGCGCGGCGTTTCGCCGGTAACGCGATGCCGAACCGGCCGGCTTCGCACGTTTTGCTCGGATCGAAGCGCCGTTGTGCGCGCAGGGGCGTGCACATAGAATAGTTGCGCGCACAATGCATCTATTAGAATCGAACGCATCGCCGTCGAGCGGCGCGCATCGGTTGTCTTGCAATGCACCGTGCGCGCCGCCGCTTTCTCCATCCGAGCGTCATCCGATAAGGACTTCCAATCATGTCGCAGCCGCATCTCCATCTTTCCCCGACCGCGATCTATCCGTTCGACGCGCGCGGCGTCGCGAAGCGATTCCGCCATGCGGCGATCTTCGGCGCGATCGACGCGCTTCAGTCCGGCGAAACCATGCGCTTCGTCAACGATCACGATCCGCTCCCGCTCCTCGAACAGATTCGGCAGCATTATGGCGAGCGGGTCGGCATCGAGTATCGGCAGCGTGAGCCCGGCGCGATCGTGATCGATTTCATCGTTCAATGACCTATGCCGGCCGTCGCGCGGGCAGTGCGCCGGCCGTCGCGACATTCCCGCTCGCCGGCCGCGACGCGCCGCGTTCGGCGCGTCGCGCGCGACAGCCGGCGAGCGGCCCGCAACAAGCGATAAGCTGATCCAGACCATCATGCATTCATCCGACCGATTTCCCGATTTCTTCGACGCCGCGCCGCGCATCGCGTTGCGCGATCCGCTCGCCGCGTTCCTCGGTGCCGCGCACGACGGCGGCGCGATCGAGTACCGCTACGCGGACGTCGTGAAGCTGGCAGGGCATTCGTGTCCGACCGTCGCGTCCGCGTACCTGATGACGCGCGCGGCGCTCGGCGCGCTCTACGGCGGCATGCCCGCCGAGCGCGGCGCGATTCGCGTCGCGTTGCGCGATTCGGCGACGGAAGGCGTGACGGGCGTGGTGGCGAACGTCGTCGGCCTGCTGACGGGGGCGACGTTCGATACCGGGTTCAAGGGCATCGGCGGCCGGTTCGACCGCCGCCGTCTGTTGACGTTCGGCGAACCGATGCCGGGGCAGCTTCGCTTGACGCGCGTCGATACGAATGCGAGCGTCGGCGTGTCGGCGCGGCTCGATCGCGTGCCGGGCGATCCGCGAATCGCGAATCTGCTGCCGCGCTGTCTCGCGATGACGGCGCAGCCCGAGGACGTCGCGTTGTTCCGCGAGCTCTGGCAGGCGCGCGTGCGCCGGCTGCTGCTCGAACATGCGGACGACGCCGACGTGATCGTGCTCCACCGTTGACGCGCGATGGCGGTTGCGGCGCGGCGCATCCGACGCGCGCTGCGGAACCGGCGTCGCGCTTGCATGTCGGCGTCCGGCGGGAGGCGCTCGCTTGCGGCGTCGGCGAACGGATGCCGCGAGCAAGCGGCAGGCCGAAAGCGGCAAATCAAACGTCGCTCGACGAACGCCGCCTAACCGACGACCAGCTTCGTCGAAGCGAGCATCAGCGGCAGCCCGGCGAGCGCAAGCCCGGTCGACACGAGGATCATGCCGGCGATGTCCTCGGTCGGGCCGTCGTACTGCTGCGCGATCAGATGGCTCAGCACCGCGACGGGCATCGTGCAATGAACGACGAATGCGCCCGCGGCGACGCTCGGCAGCCCGAGCAGCAACGCGAGCGCGAGCCCGACGCCGAGCCCGCCCGCGACCCGCACGACCGCGAGCACCGCCACGCGGCGCAGGCCCGCGAGCCGGATGTTCGCGAGCGATGCGCCGAGCATCAGCAGCATCAGCGGCGGCGCCATGTTGCCGAGCTGCTTCACGCTCGCCGCGAGCGGCGCGGGCAGATGCAGGCCGTTCAGCGTCATGAAGAGCGCCGCGACGACTGCCCAGATCGTCGGACTGACGGCGATCGATTTCCACGAAGCCTGACCGGACAGCAACCAGACGCCGATCGTGAAATGGCCGATCTGCACGAGCGCGGAGAACGCGACCGCATACAGCAGGCCTTGCTCGCCGAAGGCGAAGAGCGCGACCGGCAGGCCGAGATTCGACGTGTTGGGCAGCATCAGCGACGGCAGGTATTGCCGCATCGGCAGCCTCAGCACGCGCAGGAAGAGCGCGCCGAGCGCCGCGAAGCACACGAGGGCGACGGCGCCCGCCGCGAACGTGTGGACGAGCACGCGCGCGGTCAGGTTCGGCCGGTCGAGCGACGACAGCAGCAGGCACGGAATGCCGATGTTCGATACGAGCGCGCTCAGGCACGCCGCGTTCATCGGAAGCTTGAGCCTGACCCACAGCAGGCCGATCAGCGAGCACGCGAAGATCGGAAAGACGACCAGCGAAAAATCGTTTTGCATTCGGACGATCCCGAAGAGACGGCGGCATGTGCCGACGATGCGGCACGCCGCGCGCCGGCCGTTGCATGATGCATTCTCGGCGGCCGGCGCGCAGCGTTCGAAACGCGAAGCGGGCGAGCGTCGGTGGTCACTCGTCGCCGAAGCCGAACACGAGCTGACGCTCGAGCGCGCCGTGACCGTCGAAATTCAGCCGCCGCATGTTGCGCCGCTGATCGGGCGGATAGCCGGTTCTTCCGTGGGTGACCGCGGTGTTGTCACCGATCAGGATCTGCCCGGGCTCGAGCGGAAACAGCAGCACATTGTCCGGATCGGTCAGGAAGCGCGCGAGGCTGTCGTACATGTCGGCGGCGGCGGCCGCGGGCGTCGCCGTGGCCGCGCCGTCGTTCATCCTGAACTTGATCGACCAGCCGTCGTCCTCCGCCTTGAACACGGGCGCCGTGCTCTTTTGCGTCGTGCGCTCGATCGTCGGCGCGTCGGCGCGGGCGAGCGGCGCGGCGTCGCCGTAGCGATCGACGATGTGACGGTACGCGGCCTTCGCGCTCGACAGCGTCGACAGGCCGCCCTGGTGCGACGGCCTCACGCATTGCAGCGTGATGATCCGCTCGGGCGCGTCCGAAAATGCCCCGTCGGTATGCGGCAGATGCGCTTCGTGCGACGAGTCGATATGGCCGTCGACCGGTTTGAACGCGTTGATCGGCACGACGCCGTCGCCGTCCGCGCGCTTGTGCGGCGCGGCGTTGCCGAGCAGCGGCTTGAGCGCGAGCAGATTGTCCCTTTCCGACGATTCGCAGTCGAGGATCACGAAACCATAGCGATTGAAGGTCCCGACCATGTCGGAGATCCCGTCGCCGGTCATCGTGCCGGGAGAGTGGATCGGCAGCGTCACTTCGGCAAGCGGCAGCGTGCTGTCGAACGGTTGGCGTAGCGCTTGCGCGCAAAGGCTGGAAGTCTGAGTCAACATGATCGGCCCTCGGAACGTGGATTTCACACGGTTGACGCCCAAGTATTTCGGTATGCTTATCAATGGGCGCTGTCTCCTCCTATGTCTGTCCTTCTACTTTCCATCTTTTATATTACAGATCATTAACCGCGTTGCGATTTTGTTTACAAATAGACAGGTCTTTCTAATTTGGCGTCGGAAATCCGCGCGTAGAAATGATGTGGCGTGAATTTGCAGATGGAGTGCGGACAGATTTTGATTCCGCTCAGACGTTAATGTGCCGATGCCGATCGAAATTGCCTCGGTCGCGTTCGCTCTGTTCGAGCGCCCGGCGCGCCGCGAAAGCATTGGCGCAATGTCGGAATATGCAAACGCGGTCGAAATTAGAAAATTCGTGCGCGAGCGCCCGCATCCATCATTCGCAATTGAAAAATCAGAATATTCGAGCGTTTAAAAAAGGAAAAATCAATGACGCGGGTTCGGCGATCGCGCCGAACGGGATCGATAACGGCTGCACATGGATGGCGGATCGATTCGCCGGCGCCCATTCCGGAAACGACGAAAACGATTTCGGCGAAGGCGCGCAAATCGGGCGCCTCTGCTCGTGCGCATCGCTTGAAACGAGGTGTCGGACGGTTATTCGGCCGGATCGAGCAGCGACAATTCGTCGACGAACCGCACGGCGAACGATGCGGTGCCGCGCGCATCCGCCGCGCGCTCCGCGGCGATCGCATAGATCGCGTGCGCCGCGCCCGCCGCGGCGAGCGGCGCACCGCGCTGCGCGAGAAGCGCCGCGATCAGCGCACCGAGCGCGCACCCGGCCCCCGTCACGCGCGTCAAGCGCGCGTCGCCGCCCGCAACGGCGAGCGTGTCGACGCCATCCGTCACGTAGTCGGTCGGCCCGCTCACCGCGACGATCGCGCCGCTGCGCCGCGCGAGATCGCCGATGAACGCGAGCGCGCTTTCGGAGCTCGCGGTCGTGTCGACGCCCTTGCCGGCCGAAGCGCCACCCGCGAGCGCGATCAGCTCGCTCGCATTGCCGCGGATCACGGTCGGCTTGAACGCGAGCAGGCCGCGAACGATCGCGTCGTAATCAGGCGCCCCCGCGCCGACCGCGACGGGGTCCAGCACCCAGCGCGTGCCGGCCTCGGCGGCGGCGCGCGCGGCCGTGCGCAGCGCGTCGGCACCGCTGCTCATCAGCGCGGCCGTGTTGATCCACAGCGCGCCGGCGCCGGCGGCGAAGCGCGCGGACCAGTCGGCCGCCGCGCCGATCGCGGGCGCGGCCCCGACGGCGAGCAACACGTTCGCGCTCAAGTTCGCGGCGACGTAGTTCGTGAGTCCGTACACGAACGGTGCCGCGTGCTTGACGGCGGCCAGTTCGTGGCGCACGGATGGCGTGTTCCAGGAGATCGATTCCATGTCGTGGTCCCTTGTCGCGTTCGCGCTCATGCGCACGCGTGAATGCAGGTGGGCGCGGGTTGGCCGATCGGGCGCGATCGGGCACTGAAGCAAGCCCGTCCCATCGGCCATCGCGAGAAGGCGCGGCTCGCGCACTGTAGCCGCTGTGGCGCGCGCATGCGCCGATCGGCGTCAAGTGTTTGCAGAGCGACTCGCCGTGACTCGATGCGGCGGCCGGCGCAGTCGGTCGCGCGGGGCGCGGCCGGCGCGCGCCCGCGGCCTCACGCGCCGCGCCGCTTCGATTTCTCTGCGGGCATCGACAGAATGTCGAGCGCCTGTTGCATCAGCTCGATGCTCTGACTCTCCTGCATGATGCCCGCGTGCAGCACGAGATGCTGCAGGCGACGATCCTTCGTGTTCATGTCGTGCGCGAAATCGCGCGCCTCGATCTCGCGATAGAGCGCGAGCTTTTGTCGATGCAGATCGAGCCGCCGCTTGATTTCGTCGCCGAGCCCCGTCGGCCCGACGACCGCTTCCGCGCGCAGCCGGATCATCAGCTCGTCGCGCAGCGGCTTCGGATCGTCGTGTTGCGCGATCCAGCGTTTGAGCTCCTTGCGGCCCGCGGGCAGTATCCGGTACGCGCGTTTGCGCCCGCGAGCCTGCTCGACGGGCGTGGATTCGACCCAGCCTTCGTCCTCGAGCCGCGCGAGCTCGCGGTAGATCTGCTGATGCGTCGCGTGCCAGAAGTAGCCGATCGAGCGGTCGAAGCGGCGCGTCAGCTCGGAGCCTGAGCCCGGGCGTTCGGCGAGGGAGGTGAGCAGCGCGTGAGGCAGGGACATTGACGAGCGGGCGAGTGGTCGAAACCCTTGCATCTTGCCATACCGCGCAGCGTCCGCCCGTTTAGAGCGCTCACTTTATGCAACGCGTTGCAATTGAAAGGCGATGTCGATATATTTATGCAACCCGTTGCAAAAAAAGAGCGACCGATGACTTACTATCCCCACCTGACGGCTCCACTGGAGCTCGGTTTCACGTCGTTGAAGAATCGCGTATTGATGGGCTCGATGCACGTCGGGCTAGAGGAAGCGCCCAACGGCTTCGAGCGGATGGCCGCGTTCTACGCGGAGCGCGCGCGCGGCGAGGCGGGGCTCATCGTCACGGGCGGGATCGCGCCGAACGAGCGAGGCCGGATGATGCCGGGCGGCTCGATGCTCACGACGGAGGAAGAGGCCGAGCGCCACCGGATCGTCACGCGCGCGGTGCACGACGCGCACGGCAAGATCGCGATGCAGATCCTGCACTTCGGCCGTTATGCGTATCACCCGTCGCTCGTCGCGCCGAGCGCGCTGAAGGCGCCGATCAACGCGTTCACGCCGCATTCGCTGTCGGCGAGCGAGGTCGACGCGACGATCGACGATTTCGTGCGCTGCTCGGCGCTCGCGCAGTACGCGGGCTACGACGGCGTCGAGATCATGGGCTCCGAAGGCTATCTGATCAACGAATTCATCGCGGCGCGCACGAACCATCGTGACGACGAATGGGGCGGCCCATACGAAAATCGCATCCGCTTTCCGGTCGAGATCGTGCGGCGCGTGCGCGAGCGGGTCGGCGCGAATTTCATCATCATCTACCGGCTGTCGATGCTCGACCTCGTCGAAGGCGGCTCGACGCTCGACGAAGTGATCCGGCTCGCGCAGGCGGTCGAGGCGGCCGGCGCGACAATCCTGAACACCGGCATCGGCTGGCACGAGGCGCGCATCCCGACGATCGCGACGAAGGTGCCGCGCGCCGCGTATGCGTGGGTGACGAAGCGGCTCGTCGGCAAGGTCGGCATTCCGCTTGTCGCGACGAACCGGATCAACACGCCGGAAATCGCCGAGCAACTGCTCGCCGAAGGCTATTGCGACATGGTGTCGATGGCGCGGCCGTTCCTCGCCGATTCGCAATTCGTGCGCAAGGCGCGCGAGGGCCGCGCCGATGAGATCAACACCTGCATCGGCTGCAACCAGGCATGCCTCGACCACATCTTCAGCGGCAAGATCACGTCGTGCCTCGTCAACCCGCGCGCGTGCCACGAGACCGAGCTCGTGATCGCGCCCGCCGCGCAGCGCAAGCGGATCGCGGTGGTCGGCGCGGGACCCGCGGGCCTGAGCTTCGCGGTCACGGCCGCCGAGCGCGGGCACGAGGTCGAGCTGTTCGAGGCGTCGCCGGAGATCGGCGGGCAGTTCAACGTCGCGAAGAAGGTGCCCGGCAAGGAGGAGTTCCATGAGACGCTGCGCTATTTCCGCCGGCAGATCGAGCTGCACGGGCTCACGCTGCATCTGAACACGCGCGC
Organism: Burkholderia sp. MSMB1498; assembly: GCF_001526245.1. Taxonomy (NCBI): domain Bacteria; kingdom Pseudomonadati; phylum Pseudomonadota; class Betaproteobacteria; order Burkholderiales; family Burkholderiaceae; genus Burkholderia; species Burkholderia sp. MSMB1498. The sequence goes on along the minus strand of NZ_LOYJ01000054.1, from coordinate 13,474 downwards.
CGACGTCGCGCGGCTCGCGGGCGGCGGCTTCGACGAAATCGTGCTCGCCACGGGCGTCGTGCCCCGCGTGCCCGACATCGACGGCGTCGATCGCGCCAACGTGCTCGGCTATCTCGACGTGCTGCGCGACGGCAAGCCGGTCGGCGCGAACGTCGCCGTGATCGGCGCGGGCGGAATCGGCTTCGACGTCAGCGAATATCTGACGCAGACGGGCGAAAGCGCGAGCGTCGCGCCGCCGAAGTTCTACGCGGAATGGGGCATCGACGTCGGCTACGAGCAGCGCGGCGGCGTGCGGATGCCGCACGTCGACGCCGCCGCGCGCAACGTGCATCTGCTGCAGCGCAAGGCGTCGAAGGTCGGCGACGGGCTCGGCAAGACGACGGGCTGGATTCACCGGACGTCGCTGAAGTCGCGGCGCGTTGCGATGTCGTCGAGCGTGTCTTACGAGCGGATCGACGACGCAGGGCTGCACGTGACGATCGACGGCGAGCCGCAGACGCTCGCGGTGGACAGCGTCGTCGTCTGCGCGGGCCAGGAGCCGCAGCGCGAGCTGTACGACGGCCTGCGCGCGGCGGGCTGCTCGGTGCATCTGATCGGCGGCGCGCACGTCGCCGCCGAGCTCGACGCGAAACGCGCGATCCTGCAGGGCACGAGGCTCGCGGCATCGATCTGATGCGGGCGGCTCGCCGCGCCGTACATGCCGATGCGCGTGCGGCGCGGCATCACGGCAGATCACGGCACGTCACGTCGCACGACAGTGCGACATCAACCATTGACTGACAAGGAGACGCGACATGACTTCGATTCCCGCCGGCGTGCACCCGGCCGTGCTGCCGTCACTCGAGCGCTGGCACGCGATGGTCGCCGCGCACGACATGACCCGGCTGGCCGATATCGCCGATCCGAATGCGGTGTTCCGCTCGCCGATCGCGCATTCGGCCTACGCGGGCGCGCCCGCGCTGGTGCTCGCGATCGGCACGGTCATCAACGTATTCGAGGATTTCGTCTATCACCGGCAGCTCGCGACCGACGATGGCCTGAGCGTCGTGCTCGAATTCAGCGCGCGAGTGGGCGACAAGCAGTTGAAGGGCGTCGATCTGATCCGCTTCGACGAAGCGGGCAAGATCGTCGAGTTCGAGGTGATGGTGCGGCCGGCAAGCGGCTTGCAGGCGCTCGGCGCCGAAATGGGCGCGCGAATCGGCTCTCGCCTGCCCGAGTTTAAATCGAATGTGTGAACGATAAGCGAATAAAAATAGAAATAGAGATTTTCGCTTTATAAAACGCTAATAGCGCCTTCAGGCTAAATATTACGATTGCATTGCTTTAAACTTCGAAACGGGTCGCGCGGGCGTTGTGCCGCGCACGTGTGACCGCCTCTTCTCGTCGATGATCCGCGAACGAATTCGCGGATCGTTTTATTTCGAATACGCGACAGTCGTGTTTCAAGACATGGCGGAACACCGATCTTCCGATCGGATTCGCGCGTGCGCGCGTCGGCGCGCACGCGCGCACGCCGTTGCGCATGCCGACATGCAGTGATCGATCAAGCAGTGGAGGAGACTGTTTCGTCCGCTCGCGCATTGGCGCGCGCGGCGAACTCGCAGGTGCGACGGAAAAATACCAATTGGAGGCCTGATGACTTGTTTCGTTGACCAACTGAAGTTGATTTTCGATCATTATCCCGGTCTTTGGGGCTGCCAGGACAGCCAGTCGCGATTCATTCACGTCAACGATTCGTTCGCGCGAGTCGTCGGCGTGCACAATCCGCGCGAGCTCGAGAACAAATCCGCATTCGATCTGCCGTGCGGATCGTCGAATTGTGCGGACCAATTCCAGGCGCAGGACCGCGAGGTCCGCGAAACCGGCCGGGCGATCAAGGTGCTCGACATCCACCCGTATGCGTCGGACGTCTGGATGGCGTTTGTGTTCACGAAAATTCCGCTTGTCGACAGCAACAAGGAAATCGTCGGCACGATTTTCCATGCGGCGGAGGTGTCGCAGCTCGACATGGTCACGCTCGGCCGCGTGATCGGCGATTCGTACACGGGCAAGCGGGTCGGCGATCCGTTCGAGCAGGGCACCTACCGGATCGATTCGCCGAGGGACGCGCTCGCGCTGACCGAGCGCGAACGGCAGGTGCTGTTTTTTCTCGCGCGCAACAAGACGGCGAAGGATGTCGCGAACATCCTCGGCTTGTCGGCCCGGACGATCGAGCAATACGTGGAAAACCTGCGCTGCAAGTTCTCCGCGTCGAGCAAGAACGAGCTGATCGATCTGGCGTCGGGCGCCGGCTATTGCAACCGGATTCCGCAATCGTTGCTGCGCAATCAGCTATCGGTGGTGCTCGAGCGCGCCGCGCCGCAAGGGCCGGCCAGCGCGCTGGCGGCTGCCGGGCAATCCGCCGTCGTCGCGATGCTCTAGCCGAGCGCGCCGCTCGCGACGCGAGCGAGCGGCGCGTCGTCGTGCGGCTCGGCGGCGGGCGTCGGCTCCCACGCGGCGGGCGCGACCGCGAGCAGCCGCTTCAGCTCGCGCACGATCGCGTCCACCGGAATGCCGCTCGGTCGAATGCCGTCATGGCCGAGCCTCGGCATGATGTGCTGCACGCCGTCGTACTGCCAGCGGCACGCGTGCGGCTCGACCGCCTGCAGCGCGCGCGCGAAGATCGACAGATCGCGCCGCGGCCGCGGCGCCGCCGATACGCGTTCGACCCACCCCTCGTAGCGTTGATGCACGACGACGTCGCCGTGCGCGACGAGCGCGAGCGTCGACAGCGGCGTCCGGTTGTGGAAGCCGATCGGCGATAGGCCGAAATAGCGCTGCGACGCGCATCCGCGCAGCGCGTTTGCGGCGGGCAGGCGAAACACCGCGAGGTCGAGTTCCGGATGCTGCTCGAGCGCCGCGTCCGGATGATCGAGCAGCGCCTCGGTCGACGCGTGGTGCCGGTCGGCGTCGAGCCAGAGCTCGCCGGGTATCGATGGCGCGTCGAGCAGATCGCGCAGCACCGGCAGCAGCGCGCGGAAGACCCGCGCGATGCGCGTGCTTTCGTCGCGCGGCGCGCCGATGTCGCGCGTCGCGCGCGCGACGACGGCGTTCAGCGCGAACGCGAGCCGCCGCGCGGCGTCCGAGCGGCCGCGCGCGAAGTCGCCGAAGCGGGCGACGTCGACGAGCAGCGCCTGATGGCGCAGCGCATGATCCGGCGCGATCAGCCCGTACACCGACGCGAGCCCGTCGAGATCGAAGTGATCGGTCGTCACGTGGCGCACGTCGATCTCGTCGAGCCTCTCGGGCACGAAGCGCAGCACGCTCTCGGTCGACAGGTTCGCCTTGTATCGCGCGGGCGTGCGGTTCGCCGGCCAGTGCGACAGCGTGAGCCGCGTCGCCGCGTTATGGGTCGCGTCCGCCGAGATGTTCGGCACGTCGCGCGCGTGCTCGAACGGCAGGAACGAAAGCCGGTCGCCGGGCGTGAGCGTGACGGCCTCCGGCTGCGACGCGGGTGCGGCGTTGGCTTCGCGCGCGAGCGCGGCCGCGATGCGCGCGGCATCGGCATCGGTTTCGGCATCGCGCAGCGCCAGCTCGCCGTGACCGCCGAAGTCGTAATGGAGCGTGCCGAGATTGCGTCGGCGCAGGTCGAACGGGTTGCCGTCGCGCGTGACGGCGCCGCCGCCGGCGATCACGTTTTGCAGATCGATGAACTGGTTTTCGCGGATCGCCACGACGCGGCCCGCGAGCAGCCGCAACTCGACGCCGTCGAGCCGGGCCGCGACGTCGTCGTCGAACCGCACGACGTGATCGCCGTCGTGGAGGGAAAGATGGGTCGTCATCGCAGTGATCCTGTCAAGTCAAGTTGTCGTACCGAGGTGGAACAGCAGATAGGCGGCGATCGACCAGACGACGAGCGCGATGTGGGTCAATTGCAGGCCTTCCTGCCGTATCCAGTAGCCGTACCACAGCCCGCCGAGCAGCAGCGCGAGCGCGCACGCGGCGAAGCCTGTCGCGCCGGCGTCGAGCCACGGCAGCGCGGGTGCATGCGGCGCGGGTGTCGCCAGGCACTGCCAGAGGCCGCCCCACATCGCGATCGCGGTGAACGCCTGCAGCAGCACGATGATCGCGAGCGCCGCGCGGTGCAGGCCGCGAGACGTCGTCGCGCGGCGCAGCAGCGGCGTGTCGACGGGCGGGTCCTGCTTCAGCAGCGCCATGCTCATCGTGCGGCCGACGGTGTTGGTCGTCGCCGCGAACGTCTGCACGTTGTTGATCGTGACGATCGTCGCCCATCCGGCGATCGCGAACGCGTGCAGGCTCTTGAATAAATCGATCTCGGTCAGCAGGCTCATCGTGCGTCGTGCTTGTCGTGTTGCGGGGATCGGCAGGGCGCCGCGCGCCGCGATGGCGGCGGCGCGCGCGGCGGTCATCGGGCGCGCACGCGCCGCGCGACGAGCGCGGCGAGCACGGGCGCCGCCGCGAATACCGAGAAGAGCCACGCGGCCGCCTGCTGTGCGCCCGCGAGGCCGCCCGGCTCGGAGAAGCCGGCGAGGTTCGCGACGAGGCCGGCGAGCGCGGAGCCGATCGCGGTTGCATAGAGCTGGACGGTGGTGATCGACGTCGAAGCGAGATCTTCCTGGCCAGCCGGCGCGCTCTGCAGCACCTGCGTGAGCAGATGCGGCCAGCCGACGCCGATGCCGACGCCTACCGCCGCGAGCGCCGCGCACAGCACCGCGAGGCCGGGCCCGGCGCTCAGCAGGTGCGACGGCGGCACGACGATCGCGAGCGCGACGAGCGCGAGCACGACGAGAAGCGGCCCGCCGCGCACGAGCGCCTGCGCCGTGCGCGCGCTGCGCCCCGAGCTGAACAGCGAGCCGGCCGTCCAGCCGGCCGCCATCAGCGCGGTCAGATAGCCGGCGAGCAGCGGCGGGTAGCCGTGAATGATCTGCAGGAAATACGGAACGAAGATCTCGGTGGTCATCCCGATCACGAGCAGGCTCATGCACGCGTAGATCGCGCCGAGCGGCGCGCGCACGTCGTACGCGCCCGTCGGCAGCAGCCGGATCGTCGCGCCGCGCTCGAAGCGCGCGATCAGGATGGCGATCGCGATGCCGGCCGCGACGCCCGCGACGTTCGCGACGATCTCCCTCGACAGGCTCGCGACCGACACGACGAGCACCGACACCGCGAGCAGCAGGATCTTGCCGATCGCGGGCCGCGCGGCCTGCGCGCCCGACGCCTCGCGCGCGGGCAGCTGGACGATCACGATCAGCGCGAGCACGACGGCGACGGGCACGAGCGCGACGAACGCGAGCCGCCACGTGCCCGACTGCGCGAAGATCCCGCCGATCGCGGGCCCGCACAGCGTCGCGACGCCCCACATGCCGGACACCATCGCCATCGCGCGCGACCACAGCCGCTCGTCGAACACGATGCGAATCAGCGCGTAGCTGAGCGCGAACAGGATGCCGCCGCCGAAACCCTGCGCGGCGCGGCCGACGAGCATCCACGGCATGCCGTTCGCGCCCGCGCACGCGAGCGTGCCCGCGCAGAACACGACGAGCGCGACCAGATACGCGGCGCGGGGGCCGAAACGGCTCAGCACGTTCGCGGACAGCGGCGCGCCGATGATCGAGGCAGCCATGAACAGCGTGGTGTTCCATGCGTAGTACTCGAGCCCGCCGATGTCGCGCACGACCGAAGGCAGGATCGTCGTCGCGATGTAGATGTTGATCGCGTGCAGCGCGACGCCGCCCGCGAGCGCGATCGAGCGCAAGCCGTTGCGGCCGGACAGCAGCTCTCCCCACGAAGGGGCGGTGATGGAACTCATGGACTACCTCGTCGATTGCTGGGTTGGATGGGCGTCAGGATGGCGACAGATGCTGCGAGATCAGGTGCGGATTGCTCTCGAGCATTTCGATCTCCGGAGAATAGACTTCGATTTCGAGCCCGTCGGGGTCCTGGAAGTAGAAGGCGGTGCGCACGCGGTCCGGGCCGGCGTGATAGCCGGGCGCCGGGCCGTTGCCCTTGACGATCCTGATGCCGCCGTCCGCCTCGACGAGCGCGGCGATCGTCTTCACGCCGTCCGGGTCCGAACGCACGCCGAAGTGATAGCCGGGCGGGTAGGCGACGGCGTCCGCCTGCTCGATGAAGAAATCGAAGCCGTTCAGCTCCATTACAACCTTCTTCGGACCGAGGTTGTAGCAGTAAGAGGCTCCAAAGATTCGGCGGTAGAAATCGACCGATTTGTCCAGATCGCGCGCAAGGATGTTGATGTGGTTCACGCGCAGCTCGCGCGGCTGGCCCTGCTCGGGTTCGTCGCGCAGCCGGCGCCACATCTTGATGCACGCGGTGAACGTCGCGAAGCTCGCGAGCCAGTCGCGCGCGATGTCGGACGACGCGTCGGCCGCCGTCAGCGCGAGCGCGAGCGGATAGCAGAACGCGCTCGAATGGCCTTCGCGCCAGACCGCGGGCGCTTCGCCTTCCGTGCCGGCCGGATCGATGCGGATCTGCGCGGCGGCCGCCCAGCCGGCCGTGCCGGCGCGCTCGGCGCTCGCCTCGGCCGACGCCGAGCGGGACAGCACGAACACGCCGTCGGGCGCCGCGCCGTTCGTCTCGGGCGCGCGCAGCCGGTAGCCGGCCGCCGTGCATTGCGCGGACAGCGTGCGCGTGATCCGTTCCGCGTCGGCGGGATTGACGTCGAGATTGATCAGTTCGAAAACGAGCATGGTTAGACCTCGCTGGCGGGACGTTGACCGATGAGCAGCGTGTAGCGGCCGATCGAACGCTCGCTGACCGACAGGCCGTTGTCGCGCACGACGCCGGCGATCCACGGCGTCGGATGCAGTTCGCCGTGATTCGTGTTCACCATCATGTGCAGCGAGAAATCGGCGGAGAGCGCGGGCGTCACGCGATCGCCGTTCATCGTCATCGTGAGGATCAGGAGGGCGCCGCCCGGCTTCACGAGGCCGGCCGCGTGGCCGATCACGGCGCGCGCCTCCGGATCGTCGAAGTAGTGCAGGCAATCGTTCAGCATCACGACATCGGCCGCGCCGCCCTCGAAGTTGCGCGCGTCGAGCAGGTTCTTCTCGAAGAACTCGACGCGGCCGGCCAAGCCGTGCGCCTTGACCGTCTTCTGCGCGGCGTCGCGGGTCGTCGGCAGATCCCAGATCTGGCCCGTCAGCTCCGGGTGGCGGCGCAGCACTTGCGCGAGATACGTGCCGTGGCCGCCCGCGAGATCGATCACGGTGCGCGCGCTCGCGAACACGCCCAGGCCGCTCACCACGTCGACCATCGGTTGGCTCAGGCGCACCATCGCGTCGTTGAACGCGTCGCGCGCGCGCGTGTCGTGCGCGAAGCGGCTTTCCTGCTGGAACGCGAGCGGCTTCTCGCTGCGCAGGATCTCGCCCAGGCGCGGCCAGTTGTCCCATTGCAGATGCTGATGCTCGACGATCGGGCCGATGTAGTCGGCGCTCGTGGTCGTCAAGTAGCGCGCGGTCAGCTCGGTGCTGCGGAACGCGTCGCCTTCCTTGGCGAGCAGGCCAAGCGCGACGAGCGCGTGCAACAGGATCGCGGCCTTGCCCTCGACCATGCCGAAGCTCGCCGCGACTTCGGCGGGCGTGCGGCTCGTTTGCGTGAGATCGAACAGCTTTTCGGCGACGGCGTAATGCAGGATCGCCGATTGCCGGTATTGGTCGGACAGCTTCACCAAGTCGACCACCGAAGTCAGTGCCGCCTTGTCTTCGGTCGACTCGTAGATGGTCTCGACAGCAGATGCGTTCATTGAGGTCCTCGTTCGATGTGGTGCGGGGAAAAAACGGTGCGCGACGCTGGGCGCCGCGCGGCTATTGAAGTACGGCGCGCCCGGGCGGACGCGCGAGACGGCGCAGCAGGATGCGCTGGCCGCAGCCGATCGCGAGATGCTGAAACGGCCGCAGGCCCCAGCGGTGCGCGACGTCGTCGATCGACGCGACGAGCCGCGGCGCCGGCACGGGCGCGCCGCAGCGTGACGGGTGCACGTAGAGCAGCAGTTCGTCGGCGAGATCGCCTTCGAACAGCGCGTCGCACAGTGAGAGATCAGCGTCGACGAACAGCTCGTTCGCGCCCTGGGCGGCAAGACGCGCGAGCGCGTCGGGCAGGGGCAGGTCCGCTTCGGCGTCGATGCCCGACTCGATCGGTGCGCCGGCTGACGGCGCGTGGGCCTGGCGAGCGCCTTCGCGATGCAGCGCGAGCGTCGGCACGCCTTCCGCCGTCGCGGGCGCCGCGTCGAGCGCCGCGCAGTCGCACGAGCGAACGACGTAGCGCGCCGCGGCGCCGTTCCTCGCCACAGCGTAGGCCGGACCTTGCGGCGCGAGCACCACCGAGCTGCGCGCGCGCCAGTGCCGGATGTCGTCGCGGGACTCCGATTCCGTCACGTCGAGCACCGTTCGGTCGATTTCGTCGAGCGGCCCGTCGATCGACAGGATCAGCTTCGCGCGCGTCCATGGCCGGCCGCGCTCGATCCGGCTGAAGAAGCCGATGTTCAGCTCGCGCGCGTAACCTTCCATCAGCCCCTGTTCGACGACGATGCCCGCGTCGGCGAGGCGCGCGGCGCCGCGCCCGGCTACCTGCTCGAACGGATCGCGCGCCGCGATGACGACGCGCGCGACGCCCGCCGCGACGAGCGCGTTTGCGCACGGCGGCGTCCTGCCGTAATGCGCGCACGGCTCGAGCGTCACGTATGCGGTCGCGCCGCGCGCGCGCTCGCCGGCCTCGCGCAGCGCGTGCACTTCCGCGTGCGGCTCGCCCGCGCGCCGATGCCAGCCGGTGCCGAGCACCTCTTCGCCGCGCGCGATCACGCAGCCGACGCGCGGATTCGGATGCGTCGTGTAAAGACCCTGTTCGGCGAGCCGCAGCGCGCGGGTCATGTGCGCACGGTCGATGTCGGAAAACGTGCTCATCGTCGGTCGTCCGTCGAGGATGCGGCGCGCGCCATTCGTGCGGGGCGGCCGCGGGCGGGCGGCATCGATGCGCGGCGCGCGCGCCGATCGGCGATCCGCGCGGCGCTCATCGCGACTCCACGAGCCGGAAGCCCATTGCGTAGATGTCGCGCTGATAGCGGCCGTGACGGCGCGCGCAGCGCGCGAGATCGCCGAAGCGCGTGAAGCTGCCGCCGCGCGCGATCCGGTAGCTGCCTTGCGTGACGGCGAGGTCGTCGTCGATCGGCGCGCCGCCCGGATACGGGCGATAGTCGTCCGCGACATATTCCTCCACGTTGCCGGCGAGATCGTCGATGCCGAACACGCTGCGGCCGAGCGGGAAGATGCCGACGGGCGTCGTCGACAACGGTCCGGCCTCGACCGTGTTCGCCGCGCGCGGATCGAACGCGTCGCCCCACGGATACTCGACGCCCGCGCCGCCGGACGCCGCGTACTCCCATTCGGCCTCGGTCGGTAGCCGGAAGCGCCGCCCGGTCGCTTCGCTCAGCCAGTGCGCGTACGCATCGGCCGCCTCGGCGGGCACCGTCCAGACCGGATGGTTCGCGCGCTCGACCGGATAGACGCCGAACGTCCACGACGTCGGCAGCCACGGCGCGTCCGTCTCTTCGAGGAAGAGCCGGTATTCGAGGTTCGTGACCGGATAGCGCATCATCCGGAACGCGGCGAGCTCCGTCGTGTAGCGCGGGCACTCCTTCGCGATCCACTCCTCGATCACGCCGACGCGCTCCCATTCGGCGACGACCTGCGGCACCCGTTCGGGCTCGGTGCCGAGACGCGCCTGCGCGGCGGGCACGTCGCACATCGCCGGATCGAGCGGGCGGATTCGCGCGTCGCCCGCGAATCCGAGCAGCGTGCCCGCCGCGTAGCGCCGCTCGAACGGCGCGTCCGGGTCCTGCGCGATCGCGCTCCACTGCTCGGGCGCGGCGCGCAGCAGGTCGAGATGCGTCGAAAACACGGTCGCGCTCGTACGCGCGACGAACAGGTTCTCCGGCAGCGCCATCGCCGCGCGGTCGCTGAGATAGTTCGGGTTGTCGGCCAGCTTGAGCGTCATAGGCATCAACTCGCGTCAGTCGGTTCGGGTTTTGCGAACCGTCAGCACCAGATAGTGCAGGCCGGCCTTCGGCCGCGGCACGCGGTGGCTGCTGACGGGCGTGAAATGCGCGGCGGCCAGCAGTTCGACGAGCTCGGGCTCGGTGAACTCGCGGTAGAGGCGCTGCGCCTGGTTTGCGTACAGCCGCCCCGGGCCGTCGGACTCGAACACCGAGATCGTGAAAAGCCCTTCGGGGCGCAGCAGCGCATGAACGCGCGCGAGGTACGCGCCGTACGCGTCAGGATGCTGATGGTGCAGGCAGCCGTTGTCGAGCGCGCCGTCGAAGAGCGCCGCGCCTTCGAATTCGGACACGGCGCGCGTCACGAAACGCACGCGCTCGCCCCAGCGCTGCGCGAGTTGCGCCCACTCCGGCGGCTCGACGAGATCGACCGCCGTCACCTGGTGCCCGTGCTCGAGAAAGTACGCGGTGTCCCGGCCGCGGCCCGCGCCCGCGTCGAGAATGTCGGCCGGGCGGCCGAGATGCTCGTGCAGGATCGCGCTCGCCGGGCGCATCGCGGCCTCGTCGGTCCAGACGTCGCGCCCGTCGTGGTAGCTCGACACGAAATCCGAGCGCAGCACCGCCGCGTACTCGCGCGGCGCGGCGAGCGGCCCGTCGACGGGCGCGATGGTGCGCTGCGCGTCGATGTAGTGCGGTTCGGCGGCGCTCATGCGCGCTCCAGCGGGATGCGATAGACGTTGCCGTCGTACGAGCTCGCGAGGAACGCGCGCGCGGCCGGGTCGTAGGAGAGCGACGACACGCCCGCGGTCGTCACGCGCACGTCGAGCGCCCAGCGCTTCTCGATCCGGTCGTAGACGGCGACGCGGCCGTTGTAGCTGCCCGTCGCGACGTGGCGGCCGTCGGCGCTCGCCGCGACGCACTTGATCGAGTGCGTGTGCGGCGTCGCGATCACGTCCGCGTGATGGTCGGGCGACCAGATCCGCAACTTCAGGTCCCGGCTCACCGACGCGAAGTAGCCGCCGCCGAGGCCCGCGCAGCCGTTCGCGATCTTGTCGTGCGCGCGCTTGAGCTCGAACACCGGCTCGAGCGTCGATGCGCTATACCAGGTCGCCGACGCATCGGCCGCGACCGAGAAAATCTGATCGCCCGAGACCGCGATGCCCTTGACCGCGTTCGCGTGCAGCGGCAGGTCGGCGACGTGCGTCGCCTTCGTGCCGTCGATCCGCAGCACGATGCCTTCGCCCGTGTACGCGCCGATCACCGCGTGCGCGACGCCGTCGCGCTCGAACGACGCGCCGCAGTTCAGCGGCGAACGGTGCTGGTGCAGCTCGCGGCCGCTGCGCGCGTCGAATACCTTGCCGAGCTGGCCGCCCGTCAGGATCAGCTCGCCCGCCGGCGTGAGGAAATTGCACAGGCTGCCCGTGCGCGCATGCTCGCGCTGGTCGACACGCACGATGCCCGCATCGCCGATCGTCCACAGATGGCCGTCGACGGGCTCCACCGCGTTCACGCCGTGCGTCGGCGGCAGTTCGGCCGCGTCCCAGTGCTCGGTCTTCCAGTTGTAGCGGCGATAGCTCGAATGGAACGTCGAGAACACGATGTGCTCGTCGCCTTCGAACGAGCACGAGCGCGGCCACACCTCGGGCGGCAGCGCCGCGCCGCCGAGTGCTTCCGGCTGGCCGGACGCGCCGATCCTCCAGAGCCGCATCGTGCGGTCGTACGACAGCGACACGAGCAGGCCCCGGTCGCCGTCGAGCACGAGCCGCTTCACGCCCGCGTCGTGCGCGTCGATCGTCGCGCGCGCGCCGTCGACGCCGATCGAGATGATTTCGCCCTCGTCATTGCCCGCGAAAATGCGGCCGTCGGCGGCGATCGCGATCGTGTCGGTTTCGATGCCGTCGAGATCGATGTCGGCGACGAGGCCGTTCTTCGCGAGCGACCAGCGCTTGATCGTGCCGTCGTCGCTCGACGACACGATCTCGTCGGTGCCGCGCATCCATTCGACGGAGATCACGTCGGCGGCGTGGCCGCCGAACGTGTTCAGCAGCTTGCCGCTGAAGTCGTAGACCCGCACGCGATGATCGCGCGACGCGGTCGCGACGAGCGGCTTGTCCGGATGGAACGCGCTCATCTCGACGTCGTCTTCCTGGTCGGCGAACACGGCGACGAGCCGCAGATCGGGCACGGTCCAAAGGCGCGCGCTGTAATCGGACGACGACGTGACGACGTACGCGCCGTCCGGCGAGAACGCGCCCTGGTTCGCGAGATGGTCGTGCATCGCGCGGGCGAGCGGACGCTGGGTCTTCGCGTCCCACAGGATGACCTGGTTGTCGTAACCGGCAGTCAGAACGTATTGGTCGCGGTGCGCGGCAATCCCGCTGATCGGTGCGCGGTGAGTGATCATTGCAGTTCCTGGCTGAGGTTGATGGCGTGACGGTGGTGATCGATCTTCGCGCGCAGGTAGCCCTGGTTCGTGTGGTTGACGAACACGCCCGTCTGCCGCACGCGCTTGATCTGGATGCCGTGCTTCTCGATCTGCGAAATCTTGTCCGGGTTGTTGGTGACGAGCGAGATCTCGCTGACGCCGAGCGCCTGAAGCATCTGCGCGGCGACGCGGAAATCGCGCAGGTCGTCGGGGAAGTTCAGCGCGCGGTTCGCGGCGAACGTGTCGAGCCCTTGCGAGATCTGCAGGCGGTATGCGTCGAGCTTGTTGTACAGCCCGATGCCGCGGCCTTCCTGACGCAGATAGAGCAGGATGCCGCCTTCGCGGCCGAACATCGCGACCGACTCGTCGAGCTGCTCGCCGCAATCGCAGCGCGCGGAGCCGAACACGTCGCCCGTCAGGCACTCGGAATGCACGCGCACGAGCGGCGCGTCGGTGAGCGGCCCGAAGACGAGCGCGAGATGCTCGGCGCTGTCGCAAAGGCCCTGGAACGTCACCATCTCGGCCTCGTACCGCTGCTGGTCGGTGCGCGGACGGATGGGTACGTTGACGCGCGTACGGACGGACGCGCTCAGCGTTGGGGGGATACGACGATCATTCATGCTGTGCCTCAAGGTTATTCAACATTGAGATACGCATCGCGAAGAACACGGAAGTCTTGTTGCTTTGTTGTTATGTCTGCTGGGTGAATCGATTTCCGTTTTGTTGCTGTCTCTCGGGTTCTAGGCGAGCTCTTGATTGGCTGCTGCGTCCGATTGTGCAAAAGCTTCGCCGATTGTGCATCCGTACCGATTACGGTGTCGCCGGTCATTGTTCGATTCGTATCGCCGTCTCTTAATTGGTTGCGTGCTCAACTAATTTTTGGTGGACAAAATCGCTACCGCCATCGCCGCCGCGGGCGCCGCCGCACGTCCGTAGTCGACGGGCGCATCCGCTGGGCGCGGCGTCTCGCCCGCGCGCTCGATCCAGCCGCCGCCCAGCGCGCGGTACAGATCGACGAGGTTCGTCCAGCGCGCGAGCCGCGC
>NZ_LOYJ01000053.1:0-152349 GCF_001526245.1 Burkholderia sp. MSMB1498 | reverse complement strand
CTGGCAGAACAGCAGGTCTTGTCCGGTTGCTATTGGCAAGACAGTTGTGATAGCGACTTTCAGGTCGCACCTGTATGTTTGTACAGTATATGGCAACGCATCCGCGACGCACAGCAACCGATGCGAAACCGGCCATTCGGCAGAGGAGTGAACGGAAAATCGATTCGGAACCCGCCGCGTACCGCGCGCAATGCGCTCTCGGCCGCGCCGGCCCGACCGCCGCAGGTTCGTCGCCGGCAGCCGCCCGAGACCGCTCGCGCCGGCCGGCCGCGGCGTCCGCCCGAGCAAAGCGGCGACAGTGACCGCAGTGGCCGCGGCGCGCACGAAGCCGCCACCGCCGCGCGTGCCGGAACGAAGCCGCCGCGCGTGAAGCCCGAACGAACGGCTCGCCCTCGTCGCAAGCCGCGGGCCGCGCGCCACGAACCACAACCCACGAACCACGAGCCGCAAACCGCAAGCCACACCCATTCGTCGACCGCCCGGAACGCCGTGCGCGACGGCCGCCACGCCGCGCAACCATCGATCGCGCAACCGTCGCGCAACCCGCACAACCCGCACGACAACCACGACACAGCCGCTCCGCTGCCCGCCGCCGGAACCGCGGCCGAAGCGTCGGCCCCGCCCCACCGCCGCCGGCAGCCCGTCAGCCGAGCAGCAACGCGTCGTCGTCGAGCTTCTCGTGCCGCGTCTTCTCGAACAGTTGCAGCAGGTCCGGCACGTCGAGCCCGCGGCGCTCATCGCCGGACACGTCGAGCACCACCTGCCCCTGATGCAGCATCACCGTGCGCTCGCCGTAATCGAGCGCCTGCCGCATGCTGTGCGTGACCATCATCGTCGTCAGCTTGCTCTCGGCGACGATCCGCGCGGTCAGCTCGAGCACGAACGCGGCCGTCTTCGGATCGAGCGCGGCCGTGTGCTCGTCGAGCAGCAGAATCCGCGACGGCCGCAGCGACGCCATCAAGAGGCTCACCGCCTGCCGCTGCCCGCCCGACAGCAGGCCGATGCGATCGGTGAGCCGGTTCTCGAGCCCGAGATTCAGTAGCCGCAGCTTGTCGCGAAACAGCTCGCGCGACGCGCGGTTCAGCGCCGATCGAAAACCGCGCCGCGCGCCGCGCGCCATCGCGAGCGACATGTTCTCCTCGATCGTCAGCGCCTCGCAGGTGCCCGCCATCGGGTCCTGGAACACGCGCGCGACGAGCGGCGCGCGAGCCCACGCGGGCTTGCGCGTGACGTCGACGCCGTCGATCGCGATGCGCCCCGAATCGACCGGCTGATCGCCGCTCACCGCGTTCAGGAACGTCGATTTCCCGGCGCCGTTCGAGCCGATCACGGCGACGAACTGGCCGTTCGGGATCTCGAGCGACAGCCCGCGCAGCGCGCGCGTCTCGATCGGCGTGCCGGGATTGAACGTGAGCTTCAGGTCTTGTGCGGACAGCATTTACGCGCCTCCCGTCTTGCGTGCGAACAGCTTCTTGCGCGTCGCGGGCAGCACGAGCGCGGCCGTCACGAGCACGGCCGTCACGAGGTTCAGATCCTGCGCCTTCAGGCCGATGAACTCGCTGTTCAGCGCGAGCGCGATGAAGAAGCGATAGAGGATCGCGCCGAGCACGACGGCGAGCGTCGTGAGGAAGAGCCGCCGCGCGGGCAGCAGCGTCTCGCCGATGATCACGGCGGCGAGACCGATCACGATCGTGCCGATCCCCATCGAGATGTCCGAGCCGCCCTGCGTCTGCGCGAAAAGCGCGCCCGCGAGCGCGACGAGCGCGTTCGACAGCGCCATGCCGGCGAGCGTCGCGCGGCCGGTGGCGACGCCCTGCGCGCGCGCCATCCGCGGATTCGCGCCCGTCGCGCGCATCGCGAGGCCGAGTTGCGACGAGAAGAACCAGTCGAGCCCGAGCTTCGCGATCACGACGACGACGGCGAGCAGCGCCGGGCGCAGCACGTAATCGGGCATCCAGTCGGGCTGCAGCACCGTGAAGAGCGTGGGCTCGGTGATGAGCGGCACGTTCGGCCGGCCCATGATCCGCAGGTTCACCGAATAGAGCGCGATCATCATCAGGATGCTCGCGAGCAGATCCATGATCTTCAGCCGCACGTTGAGCCAGCCGGTGACGAAGCCCGCGCACGCGCCCGCGGCGATCGCGGCGAGCGTCGACGCGAAAGGATCGTGGCCCGCGGCGATCAGCGTCGCGGCGACGGCGCCGCCGAGCGGAAAGCTGCCGTCGACGGTCAGATCGGGAAAGTTGAGGATGCGAAACGAGATCAGCACCCCGAGGGCGACGAGGCTGAAGATGAGGCCGATCTCCAGTGCGCCGAGAAGAGAGAAAAGGGACATGGTTGGGGAAATCCTGTTGCAGCGTGCTGCGCGTGGCGGAACGGGGCGCGGCGAACGGCGTCGCGCGGCAAGCGCGGCGGCCGCGCCCGGACCGGCTCGGACTGGCCCGGACTGGCCCGGACCGCCCGCCGCGCGCGTTGCGCGCTTCGTCGCGGCCCGCCGACGCGCGTCGCAGCCCGTCGGGACCGCCCGCGCGCGCCGACCGAGCCGCGTCGTCCGTCTTCCGACGGCTCGCGCGCCCGCGTTACTTGATGACCGTCTGCGCCTCTTTGACGAGATCGGGCGCGAGCGTCACGCCCTGCTTCGCGGCCGCATCGGTGTTCACGAACAGCTCGAGGTTGCTGCTCGTCTCCGATGCGATCGCGCCCGGCTTCTCGCCCTTCAGGATGCGCGCGACGACCTTGCCCGTCTGCCGGCCGAGGTCGCCGTAGTTGATGCCGAGCGCCGCGATGCCGCCGCGCTTCACGCTGTCGGTGTCGCCCGCGACGAGCGGAATCTTCGCCTCGTTCGCGACCTTCACGAGCGATTCGTACGCGGACACGACGTTGTTGTCGGTGTTCGTGTAGATCACGTCGACCTTGCCGATCAGGCTCTTCGCGGCCGGGCCGATGTCGACGGTGCGCGGCGCGGCCGCTTCCTTGAGCGTCATCCCCTGCTTCGCGAGGATCTCCTTGAGCGCCGTCACGACGACGACCGAGTTCGCCTCGCCCGGGTTGTAGACCATGCCGACCGTCTTCGCCTTCGGCACGACGCGCTTGATGAGCGCGACCTGCCGGTCGAGCGGCAGCTTGTCGGACACGCCCGTCACGTTGGTGCCCGTCGGCCCCCAGCCCTTGACGAGCTGCGCGGCGACGGGATCGGTCACGCCCGAATAGACGACGGGCACGCTCTTCGTCGACGCGACGACGGCCTGCGCGGCGGGCGTCGCGATCGCGACGATCACGTCGGGCTTGTCGCCGATGAACTTGCGCGCGATCTGCGCGGCGGTGCCCGTGTTGCCCTGCGCGCTCTGGTATTCCCACTTGAGCTTGTCGTCGCCGTAGCCCTCGGCCTTCAGCTCGGCGCGCACGCCGTCGCGGATCGCGTCGAGCGCCGGATGATCGACGATCGACAGCACCTTGACGGTCTGCGCGTGCGCGGCGCCCGCGCCGAGCATCGCGAACGCCGCGACGCCCGCCGCGATCGAATGAGCGGCAACGATCTTGAATCGTTTCATGAGTCTGTCTCCCCCGGTTCTGAATGGTAGGCGGGCCGCGCTCCCCGGAACGTGCGCGGCCCGCGCCGCCGCGCCGAAAAACGGGCGCGGCGACAAGCGTCCGAGGATACCATTTCCGCAGACTATTCAATATTTCGGGACAGTACCGACGAGCCCGAGCCGGCGGCCCGCGCACCGCTTCGCCCAAAGAGCCTTCGCCAAAGCAAAAGGCCCGCGCGATGCGCGGGCCTTCCGGCGATTCGAGGCTATCGGGCGGCGCTCAGAACGACGCGACCATCGAGCCCTTGAACTGCTTCGCGATGAACTCCTTCACTTCCGGCGACTGATACGCCTTCACGAGCTTCTTCACCCACGGCTGATCCTTGTCCTTCGCGCGCACGGCGATCAGGTTCGCGTACGGGCTCGTCAGCGATTCAAGCGCGATCGCGTCCTTGGTCGGCTGCAGGTTCCCCGCGAGCGCGTAGTTCGTGTTGATCACCGCCGCATCGACGTCGGACAGCACGCGCGGCAGTTGCGCGGCGTCGAGCTCGGTCAGCTTCAGCTTCTTCGGGTTCTCGGCGACGTCGAGCACGGTCGCGTTGTTGCCGCCCGTGCCCGCGCCCGCCTTCAGCTTGATCACGCCTTGCGTCTGCAACAGCAGCAGCGCGCGGTTCTCGTTCGACGGATCGTTCGGCAGCGCGACCTTCGCGCCCGCCGGCAGATCCTTCAGCGATTTGAACTTCTTCGAATAGACGCCGATCGGCGAGATGTACGTGAGGCCCGCGCTCACGATCTTGTAGCCGCGCTGCTTCACCTGACTGTCGAGGTACGGCTGGTGCTGGAAGCTGTTCGCGTCGAGATCGCCCGCGTCGAGCGCCGCGTTCGGCTGCACGTAGTCGTTGAACTCGATCACCTTCACGTCGAGGCCCTGCTTCTCCTTCGCGACCTTCTGGACGACCTGCCAGACCTGCGCGTCGGGGCCCGCGACCGTGCCGACCTTGACCACCTTGCTCTGCGCCTGCGCGCCGACGGAAACGGAAAGGGCGGCCGCGACGGCGGAAACAACTTTCAGGAGAGTGCGACGCTTCATCTATGTCTCGCTTGCTTGCAGAACCATCCAGGCTCGATAGAGGGGGCGCGACGGCCTGACCGGCCGGGCCGCGCTGACGAAAGCGCAGATGGTGTCACAAGATCGCAAGGCTGTGAAATACATCCCGCTCATATAGGTATGGGATTGCGTCATGCGAGCGCCGGCTCGACGCGGCCGGCCGATGGGGCCGCGCTCGGGCCGCCGCCCGCCGCCGCGCCCGCACCGGCAGCCGCGCCGTCGCCGACCTGGAACGCGCTCACCGATTCGCGCAGCCGCGCCGCCTGCTCCTGCAGCGACGACGCGGCGGCCGCCGCCTCCTCGACGAGCGCCGCGTTCTGCTGCGTCATTTCGTCCATCTGCGTGACCGCTCGGCCGACTTGCGAGATCCCGCTCGACTGCTCCTCGGACGCGGCCGCGATCTCGCCCATGATGTCGGTCACGCGCCGCACCGCCTGCAGGATCTCGGTCATCGTCTCGCCCGCCTGGCCGACGAGCGCCGAGCCGTTGTGCACGCGCTCGACCGACGCGTCGATCAGCTGCTTGATCTCCTTGGCGGCCGTCGCGCTCCGCTGCGCGAGCGAGCGCACCTCGCCCGCGACCACCGCGAAGCCGCGCCCCTGCTCGCCCGCGCGCGCCGCCTCGACGGCCGCGTTCAGCGCGAGGATGTTGGTCTGGAACGCGATGCCGTCGATCACCCCGATGATGTCGGCGATCTTCTGCGAGCTGTCGTTGATCTCGCCCATCGTGCCGATCACGCGGCTCACGACGTCGTTGCCCTTCAGCGCGATCTCGGACGCGCTGTTCGCGAGCCCGCTCGCCTGCCGCGCGTTCTCGGCGTTCTGCTTGACGGTGGCGGTCAGCTCTTCCATGCTCGCCGCGGTTTCTTCGAGCGATGCGGCCTGCTGCTCGGTGCGCTGCGACAGATCGTGGTTGCCCGCGGCGATCTCGTGGCTCGCCGCCGCGATCGACTCCGCCGCCTGGCGAATTCCGCCGATCGTCGCTTGCAGACGGCCCTGCATGTCGCGCATCGCGGCCATCATGCTCGACTTGTCGCCCGCGCGCACCGCGACGGGCCGGCTCAGATCGCCCGACGCGATCCGCGCGGCGAGCGCGGCCGCCTCGTCCGGCTCGCCGCCCAGGCTCGCGCGCACGTTGCGGATGATGACGAGCATCGCCGCGGTGATCACGAGGCCGATCACGAACACCACCGCGAGGTGGCCGACGAGCGTCTCGTAGTAGACGGTGTCGATGTCCTTCACGAACACGCCGCTCGAGATGTTCCAGTCCCACGGCGCGAAGCGCGTCACGTAGCTGATCTTCGGCACCGCCGTCTCGCTGTGCGGCAGCCGGCCGCGATACTCGGCGAAGCCGCGCCCGCTCTCCTTCGCCGCGTTCAGGATCGTGACGAAGAGCGGCTTGCCGTCCGGGTCCAGATAATCGCCGACCTGCGTGCCGACGAGCTTCGGCAGCGTCGGATGCATCAGCACGACCGGCTTCGAATCCATCACGAACAGATAGCCGGAATCGCCGTAGCGCATCGCCGACAAGCGCTCGAGCGCTTCGCGCCGCGCGTCGTCGTCGCTCATCTTGCCGCTCTGCGCGAGCGCGTGATACGCCTTCACGACGCCCGCCGCCGAATCGACGAGGTTCGCCATCCCTTCCTTGCGCTCGGCGAGCATCGTCGCGCGCGTCTCGAAGGCGCTCCACGCGCCTACCCCCAGCAATCCGATCCATACGAGCGCAAGCGCCAGCCACAGTTTGCGGTTCAAGCTCATTCTGTTCATCGTGTGTGCCTTCCCGTGTCGTGTTCGTTGCGCACCGTCCGCGCCGCGGCCCCGGCCGCGAACGATCGCTGCCGCTATTTACGGCACGCCGGCTTACAACTTGAATGGAAGCGCGACGGCGAAGGCTGTGCTACAAGGTCGGCTCGGCCGCGGCACCGCGTCGCGGCCGCTTTTCGACGAGGTCTGCATGTACGTGATCGACATCCGCTACACCGCGCCGCTCGAGCGCATCGACGACGCGCTCGAACGCCACCGCGCCTATCTGCAGCGCCAATTCGACGCCGGCGTGTTCGTCGCGTGCGGGCCGAAGGTGCCGCGCGACGGCGGCGTGATCCTCGCGGTGCGGATCGACCGCGACAAGCTCGACGCGATCCTCGAAACCGATCCGTTCGTCACGGAGGGGCTCGTCACGTACGCCGTCACCGAATTCAGGACGACGCGCGTCGCGCCGGGCGTCAATCTGCCGGCGCTGCCGTAAGCGCTCGCGGAATCGGCCAGCGCGGGGAAGATGCGCGACGCGGGCCGAATCGCCGGAAAGCGGAACCGGCTGCCCGGCGCGAACACCCCCGTGCGCGCGACGCTCGCCGCGGCGCTCGCAGCCGCCGCGGCGAGCACGCGGCCCTCGCGATGAAGAACACCCCGAAGGCCGGACGGAACGTCCGGCGCTTCGGGGTGCGTGTCGTATCGGCGGACAGCCGCTCGTTCCGGCGTCAGTCGAGCAGCAGCTTCAGATCGTGGACCCACGGCCCGGGCCCCTGGCCGTCGCGCACGAACAGCCGCAGCTTGCCGTTCGGATCGAACACGTAGCTCGCGGCGGTGTGGTCCATCGTATAGCTGTCGGGCGTCTTGCCCGGCACCTTCGCGTAGTACACGCGGAAGTCCTTCGTCACCTTCTTCAGTTGCGCTTCGTCGGCGGGCCGCAGGCCGATGAACGTCGGGTTGAACGCCGGCACGTACTGGCCGAGAAGCGCCGCGGTGTCGCGCTCCGGATCGACGGTGACGAACAGCACCTGCACGCGCTTGCCGTCGGGGCCAAGCTGCTGCAGCGCCTGCGACAGCTCCGCCATCGTCGTCGGGCACACGTCCGGGCAATGCGTGTAGCCGAAGAACACGACAACCGCCTTGCCCTTGAATTCGCCGAGCGTGCGAACCTTGCCCGCCGTGTCCGGCAGCGCGAAGTCGCTGCCGAATTGCGTGTTGCCGGTGATGTCGAGATTCTGGAATGCGGGCTGCTTGTCGCAGCCCGCGATCAGCAGCGCGCCCGCGAGCGCGCAGGCGAACAACCAGCCGCGCTGCGCGCGGCGGCGTGCGAACAGGGATTTGAGCATTGCAATCGAACCGTTGGAGTTACATCCCGATCACGGGACGTGCGTAATGGTCGACGAGGAGCGCCGCGAACAGCAACGACAGATAGACGATCGAATAGCGGAACGCGCGGCGCGCGAGCGCATCCGAATAGTCGCGATAGATCTTCCACGCATACGCGAGGAAGATCGCGCCGAGCAGCACGGCGCTCGTCAGATAGACGGCCCCGCTCATCCCGGAGATGAACGGCATCATCGTGACGGCGAACAGGATCACCGTGTACAGCAGGATGTGCAGCCGCGTGAACTTCTCGCCGTGCGTGACGGGCAGCATCGGCAGGCCCGCGTTCTCGTAGTCCTTGCGGCGGTACAGCGCGAGCACCCAGAAGTGCGGCGGCGTCCACACGAAGATGATGAGGACGAGAATCCACGCGTCGCCCGGCACCGCGCCCGTGACGGCCGCCCAGCCGAGCGCGGGCGGCATCGCGCCCGACGCGCCGCCGATCACGATGTTCTGCGGCGTCATCGGCTTGAGCAGCAGCGTGTAGATCACCGCGTAGCCGACGAACGTCGCGATCGTGAGCCACATCGTCAGCGGATTCGTGAACGTGTAGAGCGTCCATGCGCCGAGGCCGCCCAGCACGGTGGAGAACGCGAGGATCTGCGCGGTCGTGATCTCGCCGCGCGCGGACGGCCGCCACGCGGTGCGCCGCATCATCGCGTCGATCTTCTGCTCGACGAGGCAATTGATCGCGAACGCCGCGCCCGCGAGCAGCCAGATGCCGACCGTGCCGCCGAGCAGCACTTTCCACGGCACCATCCCCGGCGTCGCGAGGAACATCCCGATCACCGCGCAGAACACGGCGAGCTGCGTGACGCGAGGCTTCGTCAGCGCCAGATACTGGGAGAGGCGGCTACCGGGCGTTTGGGAAAGTGTGGTGTCCATGTAAGGTCAACGTCACGCGGGCGCGGCGTCGCGCGCGGGTTGCGCGACGCGGCCGGGACGGCTTGAAAGGATGCGAAAGTTTAGCATGACGACGAGGAGAAGCAGGATCGCGGCCCCCCCGTTGTGCGCGACCGCGACGGGCAAAGGCCACTGCAGCACGATATTCGTCAAACCCGTGACGAACTGCAGCACCACGACGGCGAGCACGCCGTTCGCCGGCCGCCGCAGCGACGCGAAGCGGCGCATCTTCAGCGCGAACGCGATCAGGTACGCGACGACGACGAACGCGAACGTCCGGTGCGTCCAGTGGATCGCGACGAGCGCGTCCTGCGTGATCGCGTCGCCGTCGTTCGTCATGCCGAGCGCGCGCCACAGATGGAAGCCGTTGCGGAAATCCATCGGCGGAATCCACGCGCCGTTGCAGGTCGGGAAATCGGTGCACGCGAGCACCGCGTAGTTCGTGCTGACCCAGCCGCCGAGCGCGATCTGCGCGACGAGCAGCACGAGCGCGGCGAGCGCCGCCGCGCGATGGCGCCCGGCCTCGGGCTCGTGCGCGGGCAGCGGCGTCTGGCGCGCGGCGAGCCAGCCGAGCGTGCCGAGCAGCGCCAGGCCGAGCAGCAGGTGGATCGTCACGATCACGGGCTGCAGCTTCATCGTCACGGTCCATGCGCCGAACGCGCCCTGCACGAGAATCAGCAGCAACAGGCTCGTCGGCCACCACGGCGACACGTGAAGCGGCTTGCGGCGCAGCCGCGCGGCCCAGGCGATCACCGTCTGCGCGATGATCAGCACGCCGATCGCCATCGCGAAATAACGATGGATCATCTCGATCCACGCCTTCGTCATGCTGACGGGCCCCGTCGGCATCGCCTGATGCGCGGCCGTGATCGCCGCGTGCGCGATGAACGGCGACGACGTGCCGTAGCACCCCGGCCAGTCCGGGCAGCCGAGGCCGGAATCGGTCAGGCGCGTGAAGCCGCCGAACATCACGAGATCGAGCGTGAGGAACGTCGTCAACCAGACGAGCTTGCGGAATTTGTCGTCGTCGGCCTTCACCCACACGTACGACAGCGGCAGCAGCGCGATGCAGAGGCCGATCAGGCCGAGTTGCAATAGATACATCTGGATCTCTCTCTTACCCTCTATCGCCGGTCGCGGCCGGCGCTCAACCGATGCTCGACCACTTGAGGAGTTTCGTCACGTCGCTCTTGATCTTGCTCGGGTCCGGATTCTTCGGGAAACGCATCATCAGGTTGCCGTTCGGATCGACGAGATAGAGGTGATCGGCAACCTGCGTGCCCGCGTCGGCGGGCAGCCATGCGGCGACCGCGGCCGGATCGGCGCGCAGCGTGCGCGTGTCCGGATACGCGTCGGCGATCGCCGCCGGCACGTTCGCCGCGTCGCTCTTGAGCCACACCATCGTGATCCGGTGCCGCTCGCCCGCCTGCGTCGCGCGCACCTGGCGCATGAAGTAGAGCTTTTTCGCGCACGCGTCGCCGCACGCGCCGCCGTCTTCCATCACGAACAGCCACACGCCGCGCAGCGACGCGAGCGGCACCGTCTTGCCCGTCTCGTCGACGACGCTCAGATCGGGCGGAATCGGCCGCTGCGGCTCGATCAGCGTGCCGTAGTTGGTTGCGCCGCCGCGCGGCTTGATCACGTAATACGTGAAATACGACGCGATCACGGGCGCGGCGCACACGAGCGCGAGCGCGAGCAGCACCCAGCGGCCGCGCTTCCAAGAACCGCGCTGCGCGGGTGCCGCTTGCTGGCCGCGTTGCGGCTGCGTCGGACGGGAAGATTGCATCACCAGAAAGACCTCTTGAAACGATGGACGTCGCGCGGCGCCGCGCGACTCGCCTGCGCCGCGCTCACGCGTCGCCGGATTGCTTTTTCGCCGCGCGGCGCGCGGCATACAGGCCGAAGCCGGCGGCGGCCGCCGCCATGCCCCACCACTGGAACATGTAGCCGTAGTTGCGCTCGACGCCCGTCGTCGGCGCGGGCCAGTCGCGCACGAGCTTGTCGCCGTCGTCGCTCGTCTGCTGAATCACGAACGGCTGCAGCGGCAGGCCCGTTTCGTGCGCGTACGCGGCGGCGTCGAGATTCTGCCGGATCTTTTGACGCTCGGCCGAGCCGCCCTCGCCGAGCTCGAACGCACGCGACGCGTCGCCGCGCGCGATGCCCTCGACCGTCACGTCGCCCGCGGGCGTCGCGAACGGCTCGATCGCGGTGCGGTCCGCGAAATTGCGCGGCAGCCAGCCGCGATTCACGAGCACGTAGCCGCCGTTCGCGAGCTTCATCGGCATCACGACGTAGAAGCCCGGCTGATCGTTGTACGGCCGGTTGTCGAGAAACACCGCGAGTTCCGGCATGAAGCGCCCGACCGCGCGCACGCGATGAAACTCGATGTCCTTCAGCGCGACGCTCTCGCGCGGCACGTCGACGGGATTCGCGTGCTCGTAGCGCGCGATCCGCGCCTCGAGCGCCTCCTTCTGATGCGCGCGATCGAGCTGCCAGAAACCGAGCCGCACCGTCACCGCGATCACCGCGAGAATCAGCAGCGCGGGCAGCCAGCGAATCTTCATCGCGCCGCCCCCCGGGCGCGACGGCCGCCCGACCGAAATGCGATAATGAATTTTTCTTCCTCTAACTGCCGGTTACCGGTTTGCTTCATGCACATTCTCGTTCCGATCGCCTTCGTACTCATCATCGCCAGCATGGTGTCGGCGCTGTATTTCATGATGCACGACCGCGGCCATACGAAGCGGATGGTCTGGTCGCTCGCGATGCGGGTCGGGCTGTCGATCTCGCTGTTCCTCTTCATCCTGTTCGCGAACTGGATGGGCTGGATTCATTCGACCGGCATTCCGATCGGCCGCTGATGCGGCATAACGCCGCACGCATGCCGCCCATTCAAGCAAAAGCGCCGCCCGACGAAGTCGGGGCGGCGCACTGGTCGGCCCGCGGCGCTTCGGCGCGCATCGCAACGCCGACGAACCAAGCAAACGGCCCGCGCATCACTGCGCGGGCCGTTTCGTTTTACAGCCAGTAGACGACGACGTACAGGCCGAGCCAGACGACGTCGACGAAGTGCCAGTACCACGCGGCGCCTTCGAAGGCGAAATGGTGATCCGGCTTGAAGTGGCCGCGGATCATCCGCACCAGCACCACCGCGAGCATCGTGCCGCCGAGAAACACGTGGAAGCCGTGGAAGCCCGTCAGCAGGAAGAACGTCGAGCCGTACACGCCGGAGCCGAGCGTCAGGTTCAGCTCGTTGTACGCGTGGAAGTATTCGAAGCCCTGCAGGAACAGGAAGCACACGCCGAGCACGAGCGTCGCGGCGAGCCATGCGATCGCCTTGCCGCGGTGATCTTCGCGCAGCGCGTGGTGCGACACGGTCAGCGTCGCGCCCGACGACAGCAGCAGCGCGGTGTTGAGGGTCGGGATCGGCCACGGGCCCATCGTCTTGAAGTGGCCGACGAGCGCGCCCGGGCCTTCGTTCGGCCACACGGCGGAGAAATCCGGCCAGATCAGCTTGTAGTCGAGGCTGCCGAGCTGATGCATCGCGATTTCGCGCGCATAGAACAGCGCGCCGAAGAACGCGCCGAAGAACATCACTTCGGAGAAGATGAACCAGCTCATGCTCCAGCGGTACGACTTGTCGACGCGCTTGCCGTACATTCCGCCTTCCGACTCGGCGATCGCGTCGCCGAACCAGTGATACAGCACGAACAGCAGCCACAGCAGGCCGACGAGCGCCGTGTAGGGCGCCCACGGCTCGCCGTTGACCCACAGCGCGAACGAGCCGAGCATGATCAGCAGGCCGATGGCCGCGCTGATCGGGTGCTGCGACGGGTGCGGCACGAAATAGTACGGGCTCTCGTTTTGACCGGTCATGCTTGATTCTCCGCTTCAGTCCAATTTGTTCCGGAACGATCCGGCTTATTTCTCAGGCGGCGCACGCGGCGCCGCCTCGCTTTCTGCTCGCGAATGCGCACGGCGGCGCGCCCGCTTCGATCCGCACTTGCTACCCGACCACCGCGTGCACGATCAGGATCAGCACGCCGACGAAGACCGCCGCCCCGATCAGCGCGGCGATCAGCACGTGCAGCGGGTTCAGCTGCGTCGCGTCCGCCTCGAGATCGCGCCGCCTGCGCACGCCGAAGAACGACCACATCACCGCCTTGATCGTCTGGACGAACGTGCTCTTGTTGTTCGCTCCGCTCACCAACGTCGCCTCCCCAATGTCACGCGGCAGGCTTCGCCGCGGCGCCGCCCGCCTGCCCCGCCGCGCCCTTCACGGCGGGCGCGGGCGTGTTCAGCTCGAAGAACGTGTACGACAGCGTGATCGTCTTCACGTCCTTCGGCAGCTTCGGATCGATCACGAACACCACCGGCATGTCGCGCGTCTCGTTCGCCGCGAGCGTCTGTTGCGTGAAGCAGAAGCACTCGATCTTCTTGAAGAACTCGGTGGCCTGCTTCGGCGCATAGCTCGGGATCGCCTGCGCGACCACCGTGCGGCCCTGCCCGTTCGTCACTTCGTAGACGACCGTCGTCAACTCGCCCGGATGCACGTCGATGCTGCTGCGCTGCGGCTTGAAGCCGAGCGGGCCGCGCGCGTTCGCGTCGAGCTCGATCGACACCGTCCGGGTGTAATCGATCTGCGTATTCTTCGCCTCTCGCTCGCTGACGTCGCGCTGCAGCAGGTTGTTGATGCCGGTGATCTGGCAAATCGCGCGGTACATCGGCACGAGCGCGAAGCCAAAGCCGAACATCAGCCCCGCCACGACGACGAGCTTCAGGAGCATCGACCGGTTGAACGCGCGATCGACGTTCGCGTCGGACTTCGACATCAGGACTTCCTCAATACTGCGTCACGACGTGGACGCGATCCACTGCCGGACGACGGCACCCACAAAGAAAACGGCGACGACGATGAGCAGGATCAAGAGCAGCCGCTTGTTGCCCGCGCGAATCTCGTCGGGCGTTCGTCTTTTTTGTGAATTCCGGGTCATGCGAAATATTCTTCGATCGTGTTTTCCGCCGCCCGCGTCGCGCGACGCGGGCGGCGAACGCCGTCAATCCGTTACTCGACCGTCGGCGGATGCTCGAACGTGTGGAACGGAGCCGGGCTCGGCACCGTCCATTCGAGGCCCGTCGCGCCGTCCCACGGCTTGTCGGAAGCGCGCTCGAGCTCGCCGCCGCCGCGATACGCGGGCAGCACGACCGCGAACAGGAAGTACACCTGCGCGAGGCCGAAGCCGAACGCGCCGATCGTCGCAAGCTGGTTGAAATCGGTGAACTGCGCCGGGTAGTCCGCATAGCGACGCGGCATGCCCGCGAGGCCGACGAAATGCATCGGGAAGAACGTGATGTTGAAGGTGATCATCGACGCCCAGAAGTGGATCTTCCCGCGCGTCTCGTTGTACATCCAGCCCGTCCACTTCGGCGCCCAGTAGTACCACCCGGCGAAGAGCGCGAACAGCGAGCCCGCGACGAGCACGTAGTGGAAGTGCGCGACGACGAAGTACGTGCCGTGGTACTGGATGTCGAGCGGCGCCATCGCGAGCATCAGGCCCGTGAAGCCGCCCATCGTGAACACGAACAGGAAGCCGATCGCGAACAGCATCGGCGTCTCGAACGTCAGCGAGCCGCGCCACATCGTGGCCGTCCAGTTGAACACCTTCACGCCCGTCGGCACCGCGATCAGCATCGTCGCGTACATGAAGAACAGTTGGCCCGTGACCGGCATGCCGGTCGCGAACATATGGTGCGCCCAGACCATGAACGACAGGATCGCGATCGACGCCGTCGCGTACACCATCGAGCTATAGCCGAACAGCGGCTTGCGCGAGAACGCCGGGATCACCTGCGACACGATCCCGAACGCCGGCAGAATCATGATGTACACCTCGGGGTGCCCGAAGAACCAGAAGATGTGCTGGTACATCACCGGATCGCCGCCGCCCGCCGCGTTGAAGAACGACGTGCCGAAGTGGCGGTCGAACAGCACCATCGTGATCGCGCCGGCCAGAACCGGCATCACCGCGATCAGCAGGTAGGCCGTGATCAGCCACGTCCACGCGAACATCGGCATCTTCATCAGCGTCATGCCCGGCGCGCGCATGTTCAGGATCGTCACGACGATGTTGATCCCGCCCATGATCGACGACGCGCCCATGATGTGCACCGCGAAGATCGCGAAGTCCATGCCCGGGCCCATCTGCGTCGACAGCGGCGCGTAGAGCGTCCAGCCGGCCGCCGTCGCGCCGCCCGGCGAGAAGAACGAGCCGACGAGCAGCACCGCCGCGACGGGCAGCAGCCAGAAGCTGAAGTTGTTCATCCGCGCGAACGCCATGTCCGACGCGCCGATCTGCAGCGGAATCATCCAGTTCGCGAAGCCGACGAAGGCCGGCATGATCGCGCCGAACACCATGATGAGGCCGTGCATCGTCGTCAGCTGGTTGAAGAACTCGGGCCGCATGATCTGCAGGCCCGGTTCGAACAGCTCGGCGCGAATCGCGAGCGCCATTACGCCGCCCGACAGGAACATGATGAACGAGAACAGCAGGTACAGCGTACCGATATCCTTGTGGTTGGTGGCGAACAGCCAGCGCCGCCAGCCGTGCGGGGTTTCGTGCGCGTGGTCGTCGTGCGCGTGGCCCGCGGCTACGTCGTGCCCGATGCTAGACATGAGAATCTCCTAATGCGAATACGTCGACAAACACAGCGACACGTCAAGCCGCCGGGCCGATCTCGACCCGCCGGGCTTCCTTCGCGTCAGCCCCGCCCGCGATCGTTTCCGGCTTTTTCAGAATGATGTGGTCCTCCGCGACGCCGGCCGACTTCAGCGCATCGCGCACGGCCTGCGCGCGGCGCTTGGCCAGCTCGGTGTTCGCGTCGGCCGAGCCCGTCTTGTCGGTGAAGCCCGACAGCGCGAGCTTCGCGTCCGGATGCGCCTTCACATATTCGGCCGCCGCGGCGATCGCGTCCTTCGCGTCGGCCGGCAGCTCGCTCTTGCCCGTCTCGAAATAGATCGCGGCCGGCAGCGCCTGGGCCTGCGTCTGCGCAGCCGCGCCCGATGCTTCCGCCGCCGGCGCAGCCGCGCCGCCGTCCGCCTGCTGCGCGTCTTCCGGCAGCTTGCCGTTGCGCGCGTCGGCCACTTGCTTCGGCTGCAGCGAATCGCCCTTGTGGTTGCCCCACGAATTGCGCTCGTACGTGATCACCGCCGCGATGTCGAGATCCGACAGCGACGCCCACGACGGCATCGCGCCCTTGCCCTTGAGCACCTGCTCGAGGTGGCCGGCGATCGGGCCATTGACGATCTTGCCGCCGTCGAGCGCCGGAAATGCGCCGACGCCCTTGCCGTTCGGCTGGTGACACGCCGCGCAATTCGCCTTGTAGATTTCTTCGCCGTGCGCCATCAGCTCGGCGCGCGTATACACCTTGTTCGGATCGACCGCGCCGGCGGCGAGCTTCGCCTTCTGCGCGCTCACCCACTTCGCGTAGTCGTCGTCCGACAGCACTTCGACGACGACCGGCATGTACGCGTGCTCCTTGCCGCAGAGCTCCGTGCAGAAGCCGCGGTAGGTGCCGACCTTCTCGGCCTTGAACCAGGTGTCGCGCACGAAGCCCGGAATCGCGTCCTGCTTGACGCCGAACGCCGGGACGTACCACGAGTGGACGACGTCGTTCGCGGTCGTGATGACGCGGATCTTCTTGTTGACCGGCACGACGAGCGGATTGTCGACTTCCTGCAGATAGGTGTCGCTGATCGGCTGCTGGCCGTTCACTTCGCTGCGCGGCGTCGACAGCGTGGACAGGAAGCTGATGCCCTCGCCCGGCCCTTTCACGTAGTCGTAGCCCCACTTCCACTGGTAGCCGGTCACCTTGACCGTGAGGTCGGCGTTCGTCGTGTCCTTCATCGCGACGACGGCCTTCGTGGCGGGCAGCGCCATCAGCACGACGATGATGAACGGCACGATCGTCCAGATGATTTCGACGGTGGTGCTTTCGTGGAAATTGGCGGCCTTGTGGCCTTTCGACTTACGGTGCGCGAAGATCGAATAGAACATCACGCCGAACACGCCGACGAAGATCACCGTGCAGAGGATGAGCATCATCGTGTGGAGGTCGTAGAGCTCTTCTGCGATCTTCGTCACGGGCTGCTGGAGATTGATCTCGTTGACGCGGGGGCCGCCCGGGCTGTCGCCGACCGCCAGAGCGGCGCCGGACAAGAGCAACCCGCTGCATGCCAGCACGCCCGTGAGGGCTCGCTTGATTGTTTTCATAGCTTCCTTACCCAAAATTTCCATTCAAACCCTCCCCCGTCGCAGGCCGCCCGCCTCGAGCCGGCCGCCCCGCTCAGCCGCAGCGCGAAAGCGAAGCGCGCAGCTCGCGCGCGAACTGCGCGCGCCGGTATTGCGCGAGGTGCTGCCCGACCACGACGGCCTCTCCGCGCGACACCAACTTGATTGGATCGCGCGGCGACGCACCCGGCTCGACCCGCACCCAGCGCGGGTTCAACTCGATCTGCGTCAGCCGCTCCGCGCTCATCCGCTCGATGACGAGCCGGTGAGGAAACAGCCGGATGCGCTCGTAATCGACCGCATGGCGCGCGTAGATTGCAAACGCGACGCCCACCGCCAGCAACTCGATCCCGGTGAAAGGCAGCACGAGCCACGCTCCGCGCCACGACAACAGGATCGCGATCAACAGCGAAAACGCCGCGAGCGAAACGTAGAACCCCACGAATTGCCGCGGAGACACCGAACAGTTGCGCTTCATCAGCCAGTCCGCGAGAACCGGTTCAGCGTCGTGCAAACCCTTCGCTGCTTCCATCGCTGCCTCTCGCGAATGGCGTCTGATGCTTGCCCGCATCGGGCCGGCCGTCCTGTATTGTGAGGACCCCCAGGACGACAAACTGTCGCATTATAGGCGGGTTCAAAGTCATCCACAAGCAAACGGCCATCGCCCGGCGAGCCAAGCGCGACAAGCTTCCCGGCCATTTTAGGAGGCTTTTTCCAGCCGCCCGCGACCGTTAATTTCCGGCATAACGAAACCGCTCTTCACCGCGTCACGAACGCTTCGGCCGCCCTCTGCCGATGTCCTGCACGCGCACGATGCTGAAGCCTTCCGCGCTCGCGCGCGGCGCCGCCTTCCATGCGTGCCCGTAAATCACCTCGAACGTCAACGGAATCGTGCCGTCGTCGCGCCGGCGCGCCTCGAGCGCGTCGTACAGCGCCGCGCGCAGGCGGCGCGACGCGCCCCCCGACGCACCCCGCTCGAACGGATACGCGCCGAGGCGGCGCACGTCCGCGAGCAGCGAATCGGGCGACTTGTAGGTGACGGTCAGCGTCTCCTGGTCCATCACCGGAATCTCGAAGCCGCTCTCGACGAGCATGTCGCCGAGATCGTGCATGTCGACGAAATCGATCACGCGCGCGACGGCGCGCGCTTCGCCCGCCGCGGCCGCCGCCTCCGCGCACGCGGCGCGCAGCTCGCGCAGCGTATCGGGGCCGAGCGTGCTGAACATCAGCAGCCCGTCGACGCGCAGCACGCGATGCCATTCGGGAAACACGAGATCGGGGCGCGCGTGCCAATGCAGCGCGAAGTTGGACCAGAGGAAATCGAACGCGTCGCTCGCGAACGGCAACGCGGAAAAATCGGCTTGCGCGACGCGCGGCCCGCGATGGCCGAGCGCCTTCGTGAGCGTCGCGGGCAGGAAGCGGCGCCAGCTCGTCTCGGCCGTGTCGCGCGCGGCCGCGCGAGCGAGCATTCCGCCCGATACGTCGACGCCGAACACGGGCGCCTCCGGAAAGCGCGCGCGCAACAACGGCAAATCGTCGCCCGTGCCGCAGCCCGCATCGAGCACGCCAGCCGGATTCACCTTGATGAAATCGAGGCGCTCGCGCATCCGCTGCGCGATTTCGCGCGGCAGGAACGACACGGCGTCGAACGCGGCGGCTCGGCGGTCGAAGATTCGCCGCAAGCGCCGGGGATCGTAGGCCGGACGGCTGGTTTTTGCGGAAGCTGGGGACATGTCGGGCACACTGGCGAAGAGCCCGAAGTATACTCGCTCGCTTCGCGCCATTCAGCGAAGCGGCCCCTCCGCAGGAACCGAACGATGGCGAATCCGGCCGTTTTGCGATGCGGCATACGCTTGGCGGCGTCGCGCCTGGGCATTGTCCTGGCACGTTTTTTCGCTGCTGCGCTGCCGAACCGCTGCGCGTTGTGCGGCAATTTGTCACATCGGACGATTTGCGACTGTTGCGACGCCGCCTATTGGAACGAGGCGCGGCTGCGCTGCCCGCGCTGCGCGCTGCCTCTGTCCGGCTCGCGCGCGCCGGGCGGCGCGATGCGCTACCGCTGCGGCGCGTGCGCCGGCACGCCGCCGCCGTTCGACGCGACGCTCGCGCTCGCCGACTACCGCGCGCCGCTCGACGGCCTCGCGCTCGATTTGAAATTTCACGGGCGGCTCGCGCTCGGCCGCGAATTCGGCGAGCGGCTCGCACGGCTCGCGGCGGACGCGCTCGACGGCGCGCCGCCGCTCGACGTAATCGCGCCCGTGCCGCTCGCGCCGCGCCGGCTCGTCGAGCGCGGCTACAACCAGGCGTGGGCGATCGCGCGGCCGCTCGCACGCGCGCTGCAGGTGCGCGCCGACGCGACGCTTGCCGCGCGCGTCGCCAACACCGCGCCGCAATCGCGGCTCGCGTTCGACGCGCGGCGCGCGAACGTCGCGGCGGCGTTCGACATCGCGCGGCCGGTTGCGGGGCTGCACGTCGGCGTCGTCGACGACGTGATGACGTCGGGCGCGACGCTCGACGCGCTCGCGCGCAAACTGAAGGAAGCGGGCGCGCGGCGCGTGACGAACTTCGTCGCGCTGCGCACCGCGAAGGATTGAAGGCGCGCCGCATCGCGCCTGCTAAACGTTCACACGCTTTTCACCGATCGAATCATGTTCAACGTCGTCCTCGTCGAGCCCGAAATTCCGCCGAACACCGGCAACGTGATCCGGCTGTGCGCCAACACGGGCGCGCGGCTGCATCTGATCGAGCCGCTCGGCTTTCCGCTCGACGACGCGAAGATGCGGCGCGCGGGGCTCGACTATCACGAGTACGCGCAGATGCGGGTCCATCGGGATTGGGAAGCGTTCGTCGCGACCGAAGCGCCCGACCCCGCCCGGATGTTCGCGTTCACGACGCGCGGCGCGGGACGCTTTCACGATCGCGCATTCGAGCCGGGCGATTGGTTCGTGTTCGGCTCGGAGACGCGCGGCCTCTCGCCCGAGCTCGTCGAGCGCTTTCCCGCCGGGCAGCGCGTGCGGCTGCCGATGCGGCCGGGCAATCGCAGCCTCAATCTGTCGAATACGGTCGCGGTCGTCGTGTTCGAGGCGTGGCGTCAGGCGGGGTTCGAAGGCGGCGCTTGAGCGCGCGCCGGGCCGGCCGGCGCGTTCTGTCGAACGCGGGGGCGGCGAGAATGGTCGTGACGGCGAAGCGCAATCGGATCGATTGGGATCGGATCGGCATAAAACGCCGGACAGCGACGCTTCGCCGGCTTTCGCCCGACGGAAGCCACGCCGCAGCGACCGTCGCTTCGTGACGGCGCGGGCATACTTCATGCGCGGAACATGACCCGAGCGCGAACGTCGTCGACACGCGTTGCGCGACGCCGCGCCGCCAGTCTCCGATCGACAGTCGATTCGCCCGGACGTCGGCCGCAAGCCGACGCCGAAACCGGCCGGCGGCGGCAAGCGGCGCACGAACGCGCGCTCAAACGCGCGCAAGCGCCGCGCGATAGAGATCGAGCATCGCGTCGGAAAAGCACGCGAACACGATGCGCTCGAATTTCGCCTCGGCCAGATCGCCGGCCAGCGCGTCGGCGACCGTGCGCACCGCGATCGCGGTTGCGTCGTCCGGCGGAAAGCGATACACGCCGCAGCTGATCGCCGGAAACGCGATCGACGCGCAGCCGGCGTCGGCCGCCACTTCGAGCGCGCGCCGGTAGCACGACGCGAGCAGCGCGGGCTCGCCGCGCCCGCCGCCGTGCCAAACCGGGCCGACCGTGTGAATCACGTACTTCGCGGGCAGACGATAGCCGCGCGTGAGCTTCGCGTCGCCCGTCGCGCAGCCGCCGAGCATCGCGCATTCGTTCACGAGCTCGGGCCCCGCCGCGCGGTGGATCGCGCCGTCCACGCCGCCACCGCCCAGCAGCGACTCGTTGGCCGCGTTGACGATCGCGTCGAGCGCGAGCGTCGTGATGTCGACGACGCGCGCTTCGACCGACGTCGAACCGATGTTCGGCATGATGCCCTCCATCGAGTTGATCGCGATACGCACAGCGTACGCCCGCGCGGCGCAAGCGCACAGACGAGCGAGAGCGGGCGCTCGATGCGGCGCGCCCGCGTTCGCTCGTTCGCTCGGTGCGGTTGGTTTCGGTTCGGCGCGCGGGGCCCTATTCGGCCTTCGCGTCCCGCCGCAGCAGGCCGCTCACCGCGTCGCGCGGCGCGACGCCGTCGAACAGCACGGCGCACACCGCTTCGGTGATCGGCATGTCGACCCCGCGCTCGCGCGCGATCGACAACACCGCGCGCGCGCACCGCACGCCTTCGGCGACGTGGCCGAGCGCGGCCAGGATATCGTCGAGCGTGCGGCCGGCCGCGAGCTGCATGCCGACCGTCCGGTTGCGCGACAGATCGCCCGTCGCCGTGAGGATCAGATCGCCCAGGCCCGTGAGGCCCGTGAACGTTTCCGCGCGGCCGCCGAGCGCGACGCCGAGGCGAGACATCTCCGCGAGCCCGCGCGTGATGAGCGCCGCGCGCGCGTTCAGGCCCAGGCCCAGGCCGTCGGCGATGCCCGTTGCGATCGCGAGCACGTTCTTCACCGCGCCGCCGACTTCGACGCCCGCGACGTCGTCGCCCGTGTAGATGCGCATCGCGCCGTGATGGAACGCCGCGAGCGTACGCTCGCGGCACGCGGCCGACGCGCTTGCGACCGTCAGCGCGACGGGCAGCCCCTGCGCGACCTCGCGCGCGAAGCTCGGCCCGGACAGCACGCCGTAGCTCGCATGCCCGGGCAGCTCTTCGCCGACCATCTGGTGCGGCAGCAGCCGCGTGTCGGCCTCGAAGCCCTTGCAGACCCAGACGAAGTGAGCCGGCACGCAGCCTGTGTCGCGCATCGCGCGGCACAGCGCGCGCAATCCGGCCACGGGCGCGGCGATCACGCACAGCGCGTCGTCCGCTTGCGCGTGCGACAGCGCCGCGACGAGATCGGCCTCGTAACGCAATGCCGGCGGCAGCGCGACGCCGTCCAGGTAGCGGGCGTTCTCGCGCCGCGCGGCGAGCTCGGCGACGAGCGCGGCGTCGCGCGCCCAGAGCAGCGTGTCGTGCCGCGCGGCGAGATGCGCCGCGAGCGCGGTGCCCCACGCGCCGGCGCCGAGGACAGCGACTTTCATGCTCAGCACCGGTCGTCGTTCACGCTCAGTTCAGCGTCGTGCCGTTCGGCGCGCCGCCTTGCTGCTGTTGCTGCGCGATTTCGGCGAGACGCTGCTCGTACAGCGCCTGGAAGTTGATCTCGGCGAGGTGGATCGGCGGGAAGCCCGCGCGCGTGATCGAATCGGCGATGTTCGAGCGCAGGTACGGGAACAGGATCGTCGGGCACGCGATGCCGCAAAGCGGATCGATCTGCTCGGCCGGGATGTTGCGGATGTCGAAGATGCCTGCCTGCTTCGCTTCGACGAGGAACGCGACCTTCTCGCGCACCTTCGCGGTGACGGTGCCCGCGACGACGATTTCGTAGACGTTGTCGGCGAGGCGCTCGGCCTTCACGTCCACTTCGACTTCAACGGCAGGCATCTCCTGCTCGAGGAAGATCGCGGGCGAATTCGGCTGCTCGAGCGACAGATCCTTCAGGTAGATGCGCTGGATGTTGAAGAACGGTTGGTTTTCGACGTCGGACATGGTGGCTCCCTAAAAATGTTTTCGCGGCGGCCGGAACCCTCCGGCACGCCCGGTGCGATCGTGCGTGGATCGCGCGCCGCGCGCAAGACGGCGGCCGCGCGATGGCTTGCGCCTTGTCAGGCGGCTTCGAGGAGCGGCTTCAGGCCGCCTTCGCGGTCGAGCTTCGACAGGTCGTCGTAGCCGCCGACGTGCGTGTCGCCGATGTAGATCTGCGGCACGGTGCGGCGGCCGGTGCGCTCCATCATTTCGGCGCGACGCTCCGGCTCCTTGTCGACCAGCACCTTCTCGACGTGCTCGACGCCGCGCAGCTTGAGCAGCCGCTCGGCCTGGATGCAATACGGGCACACCTGCGTGCTGTACATGACCACTTTGTTCACTTCGCCACTCCTTATTTGACGACCGGCATGCCGGCTTGCTGCCACGCGCTCAGGCCGCCCTGCAGCACGTGGACGTCCTGGTAGCCCGCCTCCTCGACGATCTTGCGCGCCTTCTGCGACTGCTGGCCGTTCTGGCACACGAGCAGCACGGGCGTGCCCTTGTTCTTCGCGAGCTGGCCCGCCTTCGCCTGCAGCTCGCCGAATTCGATCGAGCGCGCCGACGGCAGGTGGCCCGCGCCGTACTCGGCCGACGGGCGCAAATCGACGACGATCGCGTTGCGGCGGTTGATCAGTTGGGTCGCCTCGGCGGCCGACAGCCCGCCGCCGCCGCGCCGCAGCGCGGGCCACGCGAGAAGACCGCCGGAAACCACCAGGATCGCGATGAGCGCGAGGTTCGTGTAATCGGTGAAGAACGTCACGGAAAATCCGCCGAAAAAGAGAAATCGGAAAGGGCAATCCCGCCATTATAAAATAACCGCTTTACGCGATGTCGCCCCCGAGCCGGGTCCGCATCGGCGCCTACCGCTTCCTCACTACCGACCGCAAGCATCTATGCACAAGCTCGTTCTCATCCGCCACGGCGAATCGACCTGGAACAAGGAAAACCGCTTCACCGGCTGGGTCGACGTCGACCTGACCGAACAAGGCAACAGCGAAGCCCAGCAGGCGGGGCGCCTGCTGAAGGAAACCGGCTACACGTTCGACATCGCGTACACCTCGGTGTTGAAGCGCGCGATCCGCACGCTCTGGCACGTGCAGGACCAGATGGATCTGATGTACGTGCCCGTCGTCCATTCGTGGCGGCTGAACGAGCGCCACTACGGCGCGCTGTCGGGCCTGAACAAGGCGGAAACCGCGGCGAAGTACGGCGACGAGCAGGTGCTGGTCTGGCGCCGCAGCTACGACACGCCGCCCCCCGCGCTCGAGCCGACCGACGAGCGCGCGCCGTACGAAGATCCGCGCTACGCGAAGGTGCCGCGCGAGCAGCTGCCGCTCACCGAGTGCCTGAAGGATACGGTCGCGCGCGTGCTGCCGCTGTGGAACGAATCGATCGCGCCCGCGGTGAAGGCCGGCAAGCAGGTGCTGATCGCCGCGCACGGCAACTCGCTGCGCGCGCTGATCAAGTATCTCGACGGCATCTCCGATTCGGACATCGTCGGCCTGAACATCCCGAACGGCGTGCCGCTCGTCTACGAGCTCGACGAGAACCTCACGCCCATCCGGCACTACTACCTCGGCGATCAGGACGCGATCGCGAAAGCGCAGGCCGCCGTCGCGCAGCAGGGCAAGGCGTCGGCGGCGTAATCGCCGCGCGCGGCGCGCGGGCGGCAGCCCGTGCGCGTACCTCGCCGCGCGAACCTGTTTCGCGCGGCGTTGTCAGAATCTTGCTG
Organism: Burkholderia sp. MSMB1498; assembly: GCF_001526245.1. NCBI lineage: Bacteria > Pseudomonadati > Pseudomonadota > Betaproteobacteria > Burkholderiales > Burkholderiaceae > Burkholderia > Burkholderia sp. MSMB1498. The sequence continues at coordinate 127,970 of NZ_LOYJ01000053.1, read as the reverse complement.
GCGTTCCCCGTTTCGCCCCAATCCACAAGGCATCCGGACGAACAGTTATACTTGACCGTCCTATGACCGTCCCGTTGCTCCCGCGACAGCCACGCGCTTTCCGACCGCACCAGACTCTATGCGTATGAAATTGAAGAACATCGGCCTGATTGCCGCGGGCCTCGCGACCGGCGTCTTCGCGACGCTGCAAATCTCCGCGTCGGCCCAGCAGGCCGTCACGACGGCCGCCGCGCCGCTGCCGCTCGACCAGTTACGCCTCTTCGCGGAAGTTTTCGGGCAGATCAAGCGCGAATACGTCGAGCCCGTCGACGACAAGAAGCTGCTGACCGCGGCAATCAAGGGCATGGTGTCGAGCCTCGATCCGCATTCGTCGTATCTCGACAAGACCGACTACCAGGAGCTGCAGGAGCAGACGAAGGGCCGCTTCGCCGGACTCGGCATCGAAATCTCGCAGGAAGACGGCCTCGTCAAGGTGATCTCGCCGATCGAAGATACGCCCGCGTTCCGCGCCGGCATCCGTCCGGGCGACCTGATCACCCGCATCAACGATCGCCCGGTGCGCGGCATGACGCTCGACAAGGCGGTCAAGCAGATGCGCGGCGAACCCGGCACGAAGGTCACGCTGACGATCTTCCGCAAGAGCGACGACCGCACGTTCCCCGTCACGGTCACGCGCGCGGTGATCCGCGTGCAGAGCGTGAAGATGAAGCTGCTCGATCCGGGCTACGCGTACATCCGCATCACGAGCTTCCAGGAGCGCACGACGCCCGATCTCGCCGCGAAGCTGCAAGACATCGCGCGCCAGCAGCCGAACCTGAAGGGCCTGATCCTCGATCTGCGCAACAACGGCGGCGGCCTGCTGCAGAGCGCGGTCGGCGTCGCGGGCGCGTTCCTGCCGCCGGATTCCGTCGTCGTCTCGACGAACGGCCAGATTCCGGATTCGAAGCAGATCTATCGCGACAACTACGAGAACTACCGCCTGCCGTCGTTCGATTCCGACCCGCTGAAGAACCTGCCGGCCGTCTTCAAGACCGTGCCGATGGTCGTGCTGACGAACGCCTATTCGGCGTCGGCGTCGGAAATCGTCGCGGGCGCGCTGCAGGATTCGCACCGCGCGGTGATCATGGGCAAGGCGACGTTCGGCAAGGGCTCGGTGCAGACGGTCCGGCCGATGACGGCGGACTCCGCGCTGCGCCTGACGACCGCGTACTACTACACGCCGAGCGGCCGCTCGATCCAGAACAAGGGCATCCTGCCCGACGTTCCGGTCGATCAGTTCGCGGACGGCGATCCGGACGACGTGCTCGTCACGCGCGAAGTCGACTACACGAACCACCTCGCGAACACGCAGGACCCGAACGAGAAGAAGGAGCTCGAGGATCGCGAGCAGCGCCGGATGGAGCAACTGCGCATTCTCGAGGAGCAGAACGACAAGAAGACACCCGAGCAGCGTCAGAAGGATCGCGAGCGCAAGCCGGTCGAATTCGGCAGCGCCGACGACTTCATGATGCAGCAGGCACTCAACAAGCTCGAAGGCAAGCCGGTCGAGCAGTCGAAGATGCTCGTCGCCGACAGCGCGTCGAAGAGCCCGGCCGACAAGGCGGCCGCCGCGTCCGCGCCGAAGGCGGTGCCGAAAGCGGCCGCGAAGCCGGCGCCGGCGCCGAAGCCCGCTTCGGCACCGCAGCCGCAGTAAGCGCGCGACGCAACGCACGGGCCATCGCGGCGGCTTGCCGCGATGGCCCGTTTTCTTTGTGCGCCTAGAATAATGTTCGAGACCGTTTCTCCGCCCCGCGGCCCACGATGAACGACGATCAACTCCTCCGCTATTCCCGCCACATCCTCGTCGACGAAATCGGCATCGAAGCGCAGCAGCGCTTTCTCGACGCGCATGCGATCGTCGTCGGCGCGGGCGGGCTCGGATCGCCCGCTGCGATGTATCTCGCGGCGTCGGGCGTCGGCACGATCACGCTCGTCGACGCCGACACGGTCGACCTCACGAACCTGCAGCGGCAGATCCTGCACGTGAGCGCGTCGGTGGGCCGCAAGAAGGTCGAATCGGGGCGCGACGCGCTCGCGCGGCTCAATCCCGACGTGAAGGTGAACGCTGTGGCCGAGCGCGTCGACGATGCGTGGCTGAACGCGCATGTGCCGCAAGCGAGCGTCGTGCTCGACTGCACCGACAATTTCGCGACGCGCCACGCGATCAACCGCGCATGCGTCGAGCACCGGGTGCCGCTCGTGTCGGGCGCGGCGCTGCGCTTCGACGGGCAGATCAGCACGTTCGACTTCCGCGATCCGGGCTCGCCCTGCTACGCGTGCGTGTTTCCGGAAGATCAGCCGTTCGAGGAGGTCGCGTGCTCGACGATGGGCGTGTTCGCGCCGACTGTCGGCATCATCGGTGCGATGCAGGCGGCCGAGGCGCTGCGCGTGATCGGCGGAGTCGGCACGACGCTCGTCGGCCGGCTGATGATGCTCGACTCGCTGCGGATGGAATGGAACACGATGAAGATCGCGCGGCAGCCGGATTGCCCGGTGTGCGGCGCGGGCGGCGCGCATTGAGCGAGGCGGCGGCGGCGCAGGGTGTCGCCGCAACCGTTGGCGTTGGCGTTGGCGTTGGCGTTGGCGTTGGCGTTGGCGTTGGCTTCGGCTTCGGCTTCGGCTTCGGCTTCGGCTTCGGCTTCGGCATGGAAACATGACGCGCGATCGCGCTTTCGGGCGAACGGCGACAAGCAAGCGATCCCGCCGCTCGCGCCCCGCCTTCCGCCTCCGCTGACGAATGCGCGCCCACGCGCGCCGCCAAATCAGGCCGCGACGTCGGCCCGAGGCTCGGCGCTCGCGAGGCGATTGAGCGCCGCCTGCACCTCTTCCGGCTCGAACGACGCGAGCACGTCCGCGGTCGGCTTCTCGAGCGCCTTCAGATGCGCGCGCAAGATCTCCTGCTTGACGACGAGCAACTGGCTCGGATGCATCGAGAACTCGGTGAGCCCCATGCCGAGCAAAAGGCGCGTCAACGCCGGATCGCCCGCCATCTCGCCGCACACCGACACCGGCACGCCCGCGCGCTTCGCCTCGCGCAGCGTGAACGCGATCAGGTGCAGCACCGCCGGGTGCAGCGGATCGTACAGATGCGCGACCGCGTTGTCCGCGCGGTCGATCGCGAGCGTGTACTGGATCAGGTCGTTCGTGCCGATCGACAGGAAATCGACGCGCTTCAGGAACAGCGGCAGCGCGATCGCCGCGGCCGGAATCTCGATCATCGCGCCGACACGCACGTTCGGATCGTACGCGAGCCCCGCCGCGTCGAGCTGCCGCTTCGCCTCGTTGATGAGGTCGAGCGTCTGGTCGATCTCCTGCGCGTGCGCGAGCATCGGGATCAGGATCTTCACCTGGCCGAACGCCGACGCGCGCAGGATCGCGCGCAGCTGCGTGAGGAACATCTGCGGCTCCGACAGGCTCCAGCGAATCGCGCGCAGGCCGAGCGCCGGGTTCGGCGCGGTCTCGTAGCCTTCGTCGTGCATGTCGAGCGGCTTGTCCGCGCCGACGTCGATCGTGCGGATCGTCACGGGCATGCCGCGCATCAGCTCGACCGCGCGCTTGTACTCGGCGAACTGCTCCTCCTCCTCCGGCATCCGGTTCTTGCTCATGAACAGGAACTCGGAGCGGAACAGACCGACGCCGACCGCGCCCGCGTCGACGGCCGCCTTCGCGTCGTCGGGCAGTTCGATGTTCGCGAGGAGATCGATCTTCGCGCCGCAGAGCGTCAGCGCGGGCGAGAACTTGAGCCGTTGCAGCTTGCGCTGTTCGAGCGCCCTCTCCGATTGCCGGTACGAATATTCCTCGAGGACGATCGGCGCGGGATCGACGATCACGATCCCCTGGTCGCCGTCGACGATGATGAGATCGTCCTGGCGGATCAGCGCGCTCGCATGCTGGACGCCGACCGCGGCCGGAATTCCGAGGCTGCGCGCGACGATCGCCGTGTGCGACGTGCGCCCGCCCAGGTCGGTGACGAACGCCTGGAACGCCTGCGTCTTGAACTGCATCATGTCGGCGGGCGCGATGTCGTGCGCCACCACGATCATCTCGTCGTGGCCGTTGCCCGCGGCGCAGTCGAGCGCCTGCGCGGCGGACGGCGCGCCCGCGAGCGCCTTCAGCACCCGCTCGACGACCTGCTCGATGTCCGCGCGGCGCTCGCGCAGATATTCGTCCTCGATGTCGTCGAAGTGGCTGGCGAGCACGTCGAGCTGCTCGGTCAGCGCCCATTCGACGTTGTAGCGGCGCGTGCGGATCAGGTCGATGGTTTCCTGCACGAGCATCGCGTCGCCGAGAATCATCGCGTGCACGTCGATGAAAGCCGCGACTTCGGTCGGCGTTTCGTCGGTCAAATCGGCGCGCAGCTCGTCGAGTTCGCGGCGCACCGCGCCGAGCGCCGTACGGAAACGCTCGATCTCGGCCTCGATCCGCTCGACCTCGATCAGGTAATGCGCGACGTCGAGCGCCGCCGGCGCGATCAGATACGCTCTTCCGATCGCGATGCCTCTTGAAACGGGAATGCCATGCAGCGTGAAAGACACGCGCACCTCCTTGATCACGTGAGCCGCGGCGCACCGCTGCGATGCGCTTATGACCCCGACCACCGATTATAAATTCCGCGCCCGCCATCTGACTGCGTGCGGCGCAGCATCGCGGCGCGGCGTCACGTGACGAAAAAAATGCCGCGGCGTCGCGCGGCATTCTCGCTGGATAGCTGAGCGGCGTGCCGCCGCGGCGTCACTGCCCTTCGCCGAATTTGTCGGCGATCAACTTGAGAAGCGCATCCATCGCCTCGCGCTCGTCCGGCCCTTCGGTCTCGATCGTCACCGTGCTGCCGATGCCCGCCGCCAGCATCATGACGCCCATGATGCTCTTCGCGTTGATCCGGCGGCCGTTGCGCGTCATCCAGACTTCCGACTGGAAATTGCCCGCGAGCTGCGTGAGCTTGGCCGACGCGCGCGCATGAAGCCCCAATTTGTTCACGATGGTCGTTTCTTGTTGAAGCATGGTGTTCCGATGAGGTCAAAACGGGCTGCGGCCGGCCTGCCGGCCGCACTGGGGTAATGCGAATCGGTGCGCAGGCTCAGTGCGGTTGCGCCTTCGGCTCCGGCGGAATCGGCGCGCATTCGCCGCAGCCAAGCGCGCTTGCGCGCGGCGGCGGCGTGCCGGCCGCGATCTCGTGGATGCCCTTCGTCGAGCCGGCGAGCGCCTTGTCGACGAGCGTGTCGAGCGGCGTCGTCCGGTAGCACACGGCGCGCACGAGCATCGGCAGATTGACGCCCGCGAGCACCCGCACGCCCTCGACCTTCGCGAGCTGCCCCGCGATGTTCGCGGGCGTCGCGCCGTACATGTCGGTCAGCACGAGCGCGCCGTTTTCTTCCTTCAGACGCGCGAGTTCCGCGTGCGCGAACGCCATCACCTGGGCCGGATCGTTTTCCGCCTGTACGTCGATGCAGCCGATCCGCGCGGGCAGCCCGCCGTAGATATGCGCGATGCAGTCCCGCAAAGCGGTAGCGAGCGGCGCATGCGCGATGATGAGAATGCCTGCCATGTCAGCCTTGCAACGTGTTCGGCCCGACCGCCGGGCCTGGCGCACGAAAAACCGTGCCGGCGAACGGGCATTGTAGCAGGCCAGTCGAGCCTGTCCGGCCGAGCGTGCCTAGCCGGCCGAACCGGTCCGGCGACGGGGGCCTGCGCAGCCGCCGCCCAACCGTGCGCGCGTCAGCCGACCGCGCGCTCCAATGCGTCGACGAACATGCCGGCGACGTCGAATCCAGTCTGCTCCATGATTTCGCGAAAGCAAGTCGGGCTCGTGACGTTCACCTCGGTCAGCCAGTCGCCGATCACGTCGAGTCCGACGAGCAGCAAGCCGCGCGCCGCGAGCACCGGGCCGAGCGTCGCCGCGATCTCGCGGTCGCGCTCGGTGAGCGGCTGCGCGACACCGACGCCGCCCGCCGCGAGATTGCCGCGCACCTCGTTGCCCTGCGGAATCCGCGCGAGCGAGTACGGCACCGGCTCGCCGTCGATCAGCAGAATGCGCTTGTCGCCGGCTTTGATCTCCGGGATGAACTTCTGCACCATCACCGATCGCGCGCCGTCGTGGCTCAGCATCTCGATGATCGAGCCGAGATTCATGCCGTCGGGCTTCACGCGAAACACGCCCATCCCGCCCATGCCGTCGAGCGGCTTCAGGATCACGTCGCCATGCTCGGCGTGGAACGCGCGCAGCCGCGCCGCGTCGCGCGTGACGAGCGACGGCGCGACGAACTGCGCGAACTCGCCGATCGCGAGCTTCTCGGAATGATCGCGGATCGTCTGCGGCTTGTTGAACACGCGTGCGCCCGCGCGCTCGGCAAGCTCGAGCAGCCACGTCGATGTCACGTACTCCATGTCGAACGGCGGATCTTTGCGCATCAGGATCGCGCCGAACGACGGCAACGCGCGCGATTCGTGCGCCCCTGCTTCGTACCAGCGGTCGCGATGCAGATCGGCCGTGTCGCCCGCGATCGTCACGCGGCGCACGTCGGCCTCGACGCCCGCGCCCGTCCACGCAAGCTGGTTCGGCTCGCACGCGTACACCGCATGCCCGCGCCGCGCCGCCTCGGCCATCATCGCGTAGGTCGAGTCCTTGTAGATCTTGAAGCGCTCGAGCGGGTCGGCGATAAAGAGAATGTCCATGCGGGTCCTGATGCTAGAAGGGAGGCGTCACACCTGGATCGCTTCCGGGTCGGTCTTCTCGAGCTCGACCGACGACGCGAGCAGCCCGAGCCGGGCGACGACGCCATACATGTAGAAGCGGTTCGGCGGCGCGGCGCCGGGCTTCGCGTGCGTGTCCGGCAGCGCCGTGTGCTCGAAGCCGAGCGGCACGTAGTGCATGCCGGGCGCGTTCAGATTCTGGTCGCGCTCGCGCGCGCCGTGTGTGCGGTAGAACCCGCCCACCACGTAACGGTCGATCATATAGACGACGGGCTCGGCCACCTCGTCGCCGATCCGCTCGAACGTATAGACGCCTTCCTGCACGATCACGTCGCGCACCGGCACGCCCGCCTTCGATTCGGCCATCTGCGCGCGCTCGTGCTTCGTCATCCGGCCGATCTCGGACGCGTCGTGCACGGTCATCACGCCGCGCCCCGCCGTGCCCGCGTCCGCCTTCACGACGACGTACGGCTTCTCGCCGATCCCGTATTCGCGATACTTGCGCGCGATTTTCTTGAGCACCGCGTCGATCGCGTCGGCGAGCGCCTCGCCGCCGTCGCTCTCATGCCAGTCGACGCCTTCGACGTGCGAGAAATACGGGTTCAGCATCCACGGATCGACGCCCACCATCTTCGCGAACTTCTTCGCGACGTCGTCATAGCAGGAGAAGTGCGTCGACTTGCGGCGCACCGCCCAGCCGGCGTGCAGCGGCGGTAGCAGATACTGCTCGTGCAGGTTTTCCAGCACGCCCGGAATGCCTGCCGACAGATCGTTGTTGAGCAGGATCGAGCACGGATCGAAATTCTTCAGGCCGAGGCGGCGCGGCGTGCGCTCGAGCGGCTCGAGCACGATCTTCTGGCCGTCGGCTAGCGTGATCGGCGTGATGTCGGCGATGCTCGGATCGAGCGAGCCGAAGCGCACGTTCAGCCCCGCCTGGCGCATGATCGTCGCGAGGCGCGCGACGTTCTCGAGATAGAACGCGTTGCGCGTCGGCAGCTCGGGAATCACGAGCAGGTTCTTCGCGTCGGGGCAGATCTTCTCGATCGCGGCCATCGCCGCCTGCACGGCGAGCGGCAGCACTTCGGGCGGCAGGTTGTTGAACGCGCCCGGAAACAGGTTCGCGTCGACGGGCGCGAGCTTGAAACCCGCGTTGCGCAGATCGACCGAACAATAAAACGGCGGCGTGTGTTCCTGCCATTCGAGCCTGAACCAGCGTTCGATCGCAGGCGTGGCGTCGAGGATCTTCCGCTCGAGCTCGAGCAGCGGGCCGTTTAACGCCGTAACGAGATGGGGAACCATGTGTAACTCGCGGACGGGAGAAAAAAGATTGTAGAGCAATTGCCCCGTGCATTTGGGGATTGTTCCCGCGATCGCAAGGATTTACCGCATGATTGTCGCTATTGACCCGATAGGCCGAAGGGTTATCGCGCGCGCCCTTGCCGCACGGGCTTCAGACGGGTGTTTGCCGCAGCGCACGATGTCGGCGCCGCATGCGACAAGGTGCGAATAGACGAAAAAAAACCCGCCGGGAAGGCGGGTCGAAGTCGCTGCGCTCATTCTGTCCGTCGGGCGGCGAAGCGTGCGTGCGCCGCGCCGTCCCGGGTTCGGGGATGAATCCGATTATTCGACGTGCTCGCCGTGCAGGATCACGTCGAGGCCCTCGCGTTCTTCTTCCTCCGTCACGCGCAGGCCGATCACGAGATCGATCACCTTCAGCAGCACGAAGCTCACGATGCCGCTGTAGACGAGCGTGATCAGCACGCCCTTCGCCTGCAGCAGCAGGCTGCCGTCGGCGCCGCCGATGTCCTTGACCGCGAACACGCCCGTCAGCAGCGCGCCGAGAATGCCGCCCACGCCGTGCACGCCGAACGCGTCGAGTGAATCGTCGTAGCCGAGCTTCGACTTGAGCCACGTGGCCGACCAGAAGCACACGACGCCCGCGGCGATGCCGATCACGAGCGCGCCCGCGACGCCGACGAAGCCGGCCGCCGGCGTGATCGCGACGAGGCCCGCCACCGCGCCCGACACGATGCCGAGCACCGAGGGCTTACCCTTCGCGATCCACTCGGCGAACATCCAGCCGAGCGCGGCGCACGCGGTCGCCACTTGCGTCGTCAGCATCGCGAAGCCGGCACGGCCGTCCGCCGCGACCGCGGAGCCCGCGTTGAAGCCGAACCAGCCGACCCACAGCATAGAGCCGCCGATCAGCGTCAGCACGAGGTTGTGCGGCGCCATCGCCTCACGGCCGTAGCCGACGCGCTTGCCGAGCACGAGGCACGACATCAGGCCCGCGATGCCGGCGTTGATGTGAACGACCGTGCCGCCCGCGAAGTCGAGCACGCCGTCGGCCGACAGCCAGCCGGTCGGTTCCCAGACCATGTGCGCGATCGGCACATAGACGATCAGCGACCAGAGCGTCATGAACACGAGCATCGCCGAGAACTTCATCCGGTCGGCGAACGCGCCGCAGATGAGGGCGGGCGTGATGATCGCGAACGTCATCTGGTAGACGAAGTAGACCGTCTCGGGAATCGTCGGCGCGAGGTGGCTGACGGTGAGCGTCGTCGCCTTGTCGCCGTGGATGTAGTTCATCCCGGACAGGAACACGCGCGAGAAGCCGCCGATGAAGCCGTTGCCCGGCGTGAACGCGAGGCTGTAGCCGACGACCGTCCAGAGCACCGTGATCAGCGCGGTGATCGCGAAGCTCTGCATCACGGTGGCGAGCACGTTCTTCTTGCGAACCATGCCGCCGTAGAAGAGCGCGAGGCCCGGAATCGTCATGAACAGCACGAGGGCGGTCGACGTCAGCATCCACGCGGTGTCGCCCGAATTGATCTTCGACGAATCGACCGAGAACGGCGCGGTCGGCGCGGCGGGTGCGGCGGCGGCCGATGCCGGCGCGGCGGCCGAAGCGGCCGCGGATGCGTCGGCCGGCGCGGATGCGGCCGGCGCCGAGGCGGCAGGCGCGGACGCGGCGGCGGCGCTCGCCGACGTGTCGGAAGCCGCTGCGGCCGAGGCGGCTGCGGGTGCCGACGACGCGTCGTCGGCCATCGCGGCGCCGATGCCGCCCGCAAGCAGCGAGCCGGCCATCAACAGTGACATCAGTATTTTGCGCATCTTGGATTTCCTCTTATCGCTCGTGTCTCTTGTTACAGGGCGTCAGCGCCCGTCTCCCCGGTACGGATCCGAATCACCTGCTCGATCGCCGTGACGAAGATCTTGCCGTCGCCGATCTTCCCCGTGCGTGCCGCACGCTCGATCGCCTCGACGGCCTGATCGACGAGATCGTCCGACACCGCGGCTTCGATTTTCATCTTAGGAAGGAAATCGACGACGTACTCGGCGCCGCGGTACAGCTCGGTGTGCCCTTTCTGGCGGCCGAACCCCTTGACCTCCGTCACCGTGATGCCCGAGACGCCGAGGGCCGAGAGCGCCTCGCGCGTCTCATCGAGCTTGAACGGCTTGATGATTGCGGTAATCAGTTTCATGAAGTCCTCTCGCTATGGTTGTCCCATCAGTGCAGCAATGTGTAGCGGAACATCTACAGCAACTCGCATGCCATGTCGGCTCATGCAGGTCTTGAAAGGCTTTCAGGCAGATTTCCGCCACGGATGCGCGCTTGCGCGAACGCAAGCGCGCCTTGGCCGAACGGCCAACGCGGGCCCGGTTTGCTGGCGCACTGAAAGGAAGGTTGTTAGAGTGCACGCACGTCCGGCGCACGGCGAACGCGGCTTCACGCGATCGAATGCCCGGAAAACGGGCCTGCGAGCGCACCAATTTCGGTCATGCGCGATTCGTGGGCACGACGGCAACGGCTATTGCACAGATTTTGTGCACCTGGAAGGGGAACACCATGAAGCAACCCAGCGACGTTTTCAACGACCTGCAGGCGCGTATCGGCGATCTGCTGAAAAACTCGCCGGCCAAGGATGTCGAGCGCAACGTGAAGGCGATGCTCACGCAGGGCTTCTCGAAGCTCGATCTCGTCACCCGCGAGGAATTCGACACGCAGGCGCAAGTGCTCGCGCGCACTCGCGCGCGGCTCGAGGAACTCGAGAAGCGCGTCGCCGAGCTCGAACAGAAACTGGCCGACGTCCAATCGTGACGGCCGCCGCCGCTCGCATTCGCTGAAGCGGCCCATCCCAGCAGCTCGCGCCACGCCGGCAAGCGCGCATCGAAACCAATCTCCGGACGCCACGGGCGGCGCCATCCGCGCCGCCCGGTCCGGTCCACGCGGAGTCGAATCATGTCGCTTGCCGTGGTGCGCAGCCGCGCGCCCGCTGCCGGCCGCGCGCCGGAAGTCACCGTCGAAGTCCATCTCGCCAACGGGCTGCCCTCGTTCTCGATCGTCGGGCTGCCCGATCTCGAGGTGCGCGAAAGTCGCGAGCGCGTACGCGCCGCGCTGCAGAATTGCGGCTTCGAATTCCCCGTGCGGCGCATTACCGTCAACCTCGCGCCCGCCGACCTGCCGAAGGAGTCCGGCCGCTTCGACCTGCCGATCGCGCTCGGCATTCTCGCCGCGAGCGGCCAGCTTCCGGCCGATGCGCTCGATGGCCGCGAGTTCGCGGGCGAGCTGTCGTTGACGGGCGCGCTGCGCCCGATGCGCGGGGCGTTCGCGATGGCGTGCGGCGCGGCGCGCGCGCAGCAGGCGGACGAAACCGGTTTGGTGGCGGATGGCGAACCGGCGGCGGCGCCAAGCGCCGCCGAGCTCTACCTGCCGCTGCCGAGCGCGGGCGAAGCGGCGCTCGCGCCGGGCGTGACGGTGTACGGCGCGGCTGATCTGCCCGCGCTGTGCGCGCATCTCGCCGGCGCGCCGGACGGGCGGCTCGCGCCCGTCGCCGCACCCCGCCTCGACGATCTGCCTGCCGCATCCGCCCCCGACCTCGCCGACGTGATCGGCCAGACGGGCGCGAAGCGCGCGCTCGAAGTCGCGGCGGCGGGCGGCCATCACATGCTGATGATCGGGCCGCCGGGAGCGGGCAAGTCGATGCTCGCCGCGCGTCTGCCGGGCCTCCTGCCGCCGCTCAACGACGACGAGGCGCTGACGTCCGCCGCGATTCTTTCATCGAGCCGCGCGGGCTTCTCGCCCGCTCAATGGCGGCGGCGTCCGTTTCGCGCGCCGCACCACTCGTCGAGTTCGGCCGCGCTCGTCGGCGGGCGCAATCCGCCGCAGCCGGGCGAAATCACGCTCGCGCACCTCGGCGTGCTGTTCCTCGACGAGCTGCCCGAATTCGACCGGCACGTGCTCGAGACGCTGCGCGAGCCGCTCGAGGCGGGCCGCATCACGATCTCGCGCGCCGCGCTGCAGGCGGATTTCCCGGCCGCATGCCAGCTGATCGCGGCAATGAATCCGTGCCCCTGCGGCTGGCGCGGCGACCCCGGCGGCCGTTGCCGCTGCTCGCCCGACGTCGCCGCGCGCTATCTGCGCAAGCTGTCCGGGCCGCTTCTCGACCGCATCGACATCCAGATCGAAATTCCCGCGCTCACGCCCGCCGAGCTGGCCGAGCGGCCGGCGGCGGCGGGCGAATCGAGCGCGGCCGTCGCCGAGCGCGTCGCGCTCGCGCGCGTGCGGCAATTCGCGCGGCAGCGCAAGACCAATCACATGCTGACGGGGCGCGAAACCGATACGTTCTGCCGTCCGGACAGCACGGGCGAGACGCTGCTGCGCGAAGCGGGCGAGCGGTTCCGCTGGTCGGCGCGCGCGCACTACCGGGTGCTGAAGGTCGCGCGGACGATCGCGGATCTCGCGGGCGACGAATCGCCGAGCGCCGGGCAGATCGCCGAGGCGATCCGGTATCGAAGGGTGTTTTCGCCCGCCTGAGCGCCTATCGCACGACAGTCCGCCGCCCGGCGACAGGAAGAACGGCGCGCTCGGCGATGCAGGCTCGAATGCGCGGCGCCGTCGCGAGCCGCTCGGCGGCCGCACGTCATCGGCCGCCCGTCGGGCGGAGTTCCAGCAGCAGATAGTCGCCGTCCTCGGATACGCCCGAATCGATCTCGACGAACCCGTGTGCGCGATAAAACGCGAGTGCGCGCTCGTTCAATCGCAGGCATTTGAGCCGATAGCGCGTGGCGGGCCAGCCGGGCAGCGCGCGCAGCAACGCGCTGCCTATTCCCTCGCGCAGCCGCGAACCCGCAACGTACAGATGGTGGAGAAAGCAGTCGGGCTCCCACACCGAGATGAAGCCGACGATACCCTCGCGCGGCGCTTGCGCGACGAGCAGCGATTCGCCTCGGGTGTGTTCGTCGAAATCATCGAGCGCGAAGCCGTCGGCGGGCAACCAGACGAACGTGCCGCGGCGCGCGCGCAAATAGAGCCGGCGCAACGCGGGCTGGTCGGCGGGGGCGGCGGCGCGAACGAGAATCGTCATGGTCGTATCCGCGGACGGTAGGCAAAGAAGTATCCATGGCCATCTCGGCGCCTGCTTGACGCCTGCTTGACGGACCGTGCCGAGCCGCGATCGGGATGCCCACCGGGTTACGAGCGGCACGAAATCATCGCCTCGGCAACCGGTCGATCGACGCCCTCGCACGGCCGGCGATCGCCGCCATTCAAGCAGCGATTTTCAAGCGGCGCCTGCGTGACGCAAACGCGGAAAGGCGTTCGAAATGCGTTCCGGAATCGTCGCTCGCCGCCACGCGAGCGTCGCGCAATGGGTCCGGTAATCTCCGCGCCCGACGCGCTGCTGCCGAGGAAGAGGGCGCGGCCAGGCCGGGCGATCGTACCGCGAAGCGACGACGGGAAGCAGCGGCAAATCGTAATATAGTACGCCGATTGACGCACCGAACCTCAACGACGACACCGTCCGGCGTCCCGCGCCGCGAGCATTCGCGACGCCGCCGGACCGTCCAGGATTGGCCTTCCCTGACTGGAGCGATCGCGCATGGCCTTGCTGCCCGGCACCCTCACCATTCCCGACCGGCGCGAACGCGCGCGGCACCGGCTGCTGATGTTCCATCACGCGTGCGGCTCCGCGACGAATTACTACAGATGGGCGGCCGCGTTTCCGGCCCACATCGAGGTATGGCTCGTCGAGCTGCCGGGCCGCGGCAGAAGCCTCCACCGCCCCGCATTCGACACGCTGCCGCAACTGCGCGACTACCTGCGCGAACTCGCCCCCGAGCTTCCGGCCGATTACGCGATCTTCGGCCACAGCATGGGCGCGCTCGTCGCGTATTGCTTCGCGCACGATATGACGCAACTCGGGCGTCCGCCGCGCTGGCTCGGCGTGTCGGGAGCCGATTCGCCGTTTGCGGCGTCGCGACGCCGCGCGCATCCGGTCCACGCGCGTCCCGACGCGGCGATCGTCGATCATCTCGCGTCGCTCGGCGGCACGCCGCCCGAAGTCTTCGCGCACGACGAGCTGCGCGCGATCCTGCTGAAGCTCGCGAAGGCGGATTTCCGGATCGTCGAGGCGTTCTTCCCACTCGCGTCGCCGACGCCGCTGCCCGTGCCCGTCACGGTCTTCGCCGGCAAACGCGATGCGGTGCTGTCCGAGGACGGGCTGCACGACTGGCGGCGCGCGTCGACGCTCCCGATCGAACGCAAGACGTTCGACGGCGGACATTTCTATCTGCTCGACACCCCGTCCGCGGTCCGCGACGCGATAGAAGCCGCATTGACGAAGCACGAACGGCGCTCGAGCCTGCCAGCCACCCCGCAACCGGAGGAAGGCGGCACGGGCGCCGGCATATTCGACGGAGCGCGCTGCGCCGGTTAGCCGCAACGCCCGGCGCCTTCGTTTGCCCGGCAAATGTGGTTCAGGCGTCGCGCCACGGCCCGGCGGACCTCGCCCGCGATCAGACGAGCACCAAAGCGCGGCGCGCGAACGTGCGATCGCCACATCGACGCTCGATGCGCGAACGCGCCGGCAAGCTGCCGGCCGGCACTTTCCCGCCCCATTTCCGGCCCCCCTTTTCCGGCCCATTCCTCCTCCAGCCGGCCAGCCGACGTCGGCCAACGCGCCGCGCGAGGCGAGCGGAGACCGCCGGAGCCGGCCTCCCCCCGCCGTCAGCGGCCCTCCGCGCACAGCTTCGAGGTCGGCCACTTTCGATCGATTGGCAAAAAAATGCCTGTCAAGACTTGACTTATGCACAATTAGCGGAAACCGACCCGACTATCGCGCGCCCCAGCGATCACTTGAAGCCTATTTTGCAATGCATTGATTTTATTGATTTTTTGCAAGTGCGAAGATTGCGGGCAATCTAACTGAAAGCCCCTCCGGTGGGCCTTTGCCGCCCACCCGCCGAACTTTTCAACAAAGTTATCCACACAGTCTGTGGATAGCCGGAAAAATCCCGCAAAATCCGGCGATTAGCCACCGTTCTTGCGAAGGAACTTTCACTTTCGCATCGGCTCTTAGGCGGCCTGCGTCGCCCGATCAATCGAGTTTTAACGAGCCGAAAAATTGTTCGAGCGCCTCGGATGCGAGCGGCGCATCGGATATCACGATCACTTCGTACACGTGCCGGCCATGCGCGACGAGCCGCGCAATCACCGTCTTCGACGCTCGCACGCCGGACGACGCCCCGCCCGCCTGCCCCTGCGCGCCGGACGCGCCGTCGGGCGCTCCGCTCATCCGCAGCTCGACGCCCGCCGCCTGGCCCCCGGCCGCGAGCGGCACGAGCACCGCCTGCTCGGCGGGCTGCGTGCGCAGATTGCGCGCCAAACCAGTGCGCAGATAGTCGAGCACCGCGTGCTGGGTCGCGTCGCGATCGTCCGGCAGCATCACCGTGCCGACCGCGAACACCGCGCCGCCAACGTGCGCCGCCTGCATCCGCATTTTCATCGGCGCCCCGCCGATCGCGACCGGATGCTCTTCGACGGTCGGCTTGGCCGGCAGGTCGATCGTGTAGCCGGCGTCGTTGTGCAGCGTGCGCCAGTCGTAAGCGGGCGAGCAGGCGGCAAGCGACGCGAGCGCGCCGAGCACCATGGCCGCGCGGCGCGCGCGGGCGCCGAACGACGCGACAAGCGTGCGCGCCGGCCGCCGCGGGCGTAAAGGAGCCGACAGGCCGGCCACCCCGGGCCGACGAAGCGGACGAAGCGAGCGCGCGTGGCGAAGAGCGGCACGAATCATGAAGAAAACGGGTAGCAATGAACGTTGAACGAAGCCGCATTATGCCGGCCGGCGCGAACGCGCGGCGCCGGTGCGCGCGCCAGATTGACGGTACAATGAGCGCCGTTCGCACCGGTCGGACGCCCCGCGCGGCGTCGCCCGGAGTCCGCATTCCAGAGGTCTTGCAGATGAGCCCCGCTCCCGCCCCCACCGGCCGCCGCGCCGGCCCGTTGCGCTACGTGGCGATCGCCGTCGCCGCCGTCGCGATCGCCGTCGCCGGCTATTTCGCGTTCAACGGCAAGTCCAGCGCGCCCGAAGCAACGTTTACGCTGTTGTCCGGCCAGAAGATTTCGACCGCCGCCGATCTGAAGGGCAAGGTCTATCTCGTCAACTTCTGGGCGACGAGCTGCGCGACCTGCATGCAGGAAATGCCGCAGATGGTCGAAACGTACAACCGCTTCAAGGGCCAGGGGCTCGAATTCGTCGCGGTCGCGATGAACTACGATCCGCCGATGTACGTCGCGAACTACGCGCAAACGCGCCAGCTGCCGTTCAAGGTCGCGCTCGACGACGGCAGCGTCGCGAAACAGTTCGGCAACGTTCAGCTGACGCCGACGACGTTCGTGATCGGCAAGGACGGCAAGATCCTGAAGCGCTACGTCGGCGCGCCGCAGTTCGCGGAGCTCGACCAGCTGCTGCAAAAGGCGCTCGACACGAGCGCATAAAAGCACGCAAGCGCGCAAGCCTTCCGGCCGCGCCGCCTCCCCTCGAACTCGAACGGATCGCTCGACGACGGGCCGCGTCAGCGGTCCGTTTCTCCCTTCGCCGTCAATCCGTAGCGTTTCATCTTCTCGTAGAGCGTCGCCTTGCCGACGTGCAGCTTGTCGGCCGTCGCGGCGACCGCGCCGCCCGTGCGGTTCAGCGTCTCGGCGATCACCGCCCGCTCGAATTCCTCGACGCGCTCCTTGAGCGACTGCCCGGCATCCTCTTGCGCGTCCCCTGCGCCCGCGTCGCCGACGATGCCCTCCGTCACGCCGAGCACGAAGCGGTCGGCCGCGTTGCGCAGCTCGCGCACGTTGCCCGGCCAGTCGCGCTGCATCACGCTCGCGCGCTGCCGATCGGTGAGAAGCGGCGCGGGGCGCCCGTAGCGAACCGCCGCGTCGAGCATGAAGTGCTCGAAGAGCGGCACGATGTCCTCGCGGCGCTCGGCGAGCGGCGGCAGCGCGATCGTCACGACATTGAGGCGATACAGCAGATCGCGCCGGAACGTGCCGGCCGCGACGTGCTCGCTCATGTCGCCCTTCGCCGCCGCGATCACGCGGCAATTCACGCGAATCGGCTGATTCGAGCCGAGCCGCTCTAGCACGCCGTCTTGCAGCACGCGCAACAGCTTCACCTGCAGCGCGAGCGGCATGCTCTCGATCTCGTCGAGGAACAGCGTGCCGCCCGACGCGTATTCGAGCTTGCCGATTCGGCGTTTCGCCGCACCGGTAAACGCGCCCGGCTCGTAGCCGAACATTTCGGATTCGAACATCGGCTCCGGCAGCGCGCCGCAGTTGACCGCGATGAACGGCTTGTCGCGGCGCGGCGACAGCTCGTGCAGGCTGCGCGCGATCAGCTCCTTGCCGGCGCCCGTGTCGCCGTTGATGAGGACCGACGCGTCGGTCGGCGCGACGTTCGCAATCAGCCGCCGGACCTGCTCGATCGCCGGGCTTGTGCCGATGATCCGCGGCGCGACGACGCCCTGCCCCGCGAGCTCGCGCCGCAGCGCGTGGTTCTCGAGCACGAGCGCACGCCGCTCAAGCGCGCGCCGCACCGTCTCGATCAGGCGCTCGGCCGCGAACGGCTTTTCGATGAAATCGTATGCGCCGTCGCGCATCGCCTGCACGGCCATCGAGATGTCGCCGTGCCCGGTGACGAGCACGACCGGCACGTCGGGCGTGTGCTCGCGGCACTGCGCCAGCAGATCGAGGCCGCTCGCGCCGGGCAGGCGGATGTCGGACACGATCACGCCGGCCGCATCGCCGACGATCGCCTTCTCGGCCGCCTCGACCGAACCGAACCCGACGACGTCGAAGCCCGCGAGCTGCAGGCTCTGCACGCCCGCGCGGCGCACGAGCTCGTCGTCTTCGATGTAGATCACTTGCAGGCGGTTCGCCATCTTCTGTCACCCAATGATGCTGTGCGGGCCGCGCGCGGACGCGCGCTCAGCTCGCGGCGGAAGTGTCCGGATGATGCGTGCGCGCGCGGCGCAGCGTCAAGACGAACTCCGCGCCGCCCGCCGGCGCGTTGCGCGCGGTGAGCGAGCCGCCCGCGTCGCGCGCGATCGACGACGAGATCGCGAGGCCGAGGCCGAGCCCGCGCCCCATTTCCTTCGTCGTGAAGAACGGCTCGAACAGCCGCGCGAGCGATTCCGGCGCAATCCCCGGCCCATTGTCGCGCACGACGATCGCAAGCGTCGCGGCCGTCGCGTCGATCGTCACGTCGATGCGCGGCGCGGCGGCCGCCGCGACCGCGTCGAGCGCGTTGCCGAGCAGGTTGATGAGCACCTGTTCGAGCCGCAGATCCTCGCAGCGCGCGACGAGCGCCGGCTCGTCGCGCGACGGATCGAAGCGCGCCGCTTCGGCGGGATCGCGCGTTTCGTCGCGCAGCGTGATCGCGAGCTCGACGCCCTTCAACCGCTCCTTGAGCAGCGCGAGCACGTTGCGCAGCGCGCGCGCGACGTGCGCCTGCTCGTTGCGCGGCTTCGCGCGCCCGACGAACAGCTTCAGCTGATTGGTGATCTTGCCCATGCGCTCGGTGAGCGCCGCGATCGCCTCGAGGTTCTCGCGCGCGGCCGCCTGATCGCCGCGGTCGAGCAGCACGCGCGTGTTGTCGGAGAAGCTGCGCAGCGCGGCGAGCGGCTGGTTCAGCTCGTGCGTGATGCCGGCCGCCATCTGGCCGAGCGCGGCGAGCTTGCTCGCCTGGACGAGCTCGTCGTGCGCCGCGCGCAGCTCGTGCTCCGCGCGAATCCGCTCGCCGACTTCCTGCTTGAGCCGCGCGTTCGCCTGCGACAGATCGGCCGTGCGCTCCTCGACGCGCCGGTTCAGCTCCGCATACGCGCTTTGCAGCAGCACGCGGCTGCGCAGCATCTCCTTCACGCGCGCGCGGCGGGTGCGCCAGTAGAACGCGAGCAGGCTGAGCGACACGAAGCCGAACGCGGTGACGATCGTCGCGTTGCGCGCGTCGGCGTCGACGGGCTCGATCGGCGCGAGCGTGACGAGCTGCCAGTCGGGCTCGCCGAGCAGGCGGCGCGTCGCGAGATAGCGCGGCGCGCGCCGCCCCGCGCCCATCCGGACGATCTGCGCATCGGGCCCGAGCACGCGCTCGACGCGCAGCGGCAGCGGCGTCACCGGATGCTGCGCGTACTGGCGCGTCTCGTGAATCGACGTCGCGATCGGCCCCGGCAGCGGCTTGAGCGTGTGGTACTTCCATTCGGGCACCGACGACAGGAAGATCACGCCGTGATCGTCGGCGACGACGAGCGGCTCCGACGCGTCCGCGCCCTGGAACCATTCGAGATTGAGCTTCACGACCGCGACGCCGATGATCTTGCCGTCGCGCCGCACCGGCTGCGAGATGTAGTAGCCGGGATCGCGCGAGATCGTGCCGATCCCGAAGAAGCGGCCCGTGCCGCCCTTCACCGCATCGATGAAATACGGACGGAACTGGTAGCCGATGCCGGTGAAGCTGTCCGGGCCGCGCCAGTTGCTCGCGGCGACGCACAGCCCGTTCGCGGCGATCACGTAAGTCGCCGTCGCGTGCGCGTGGCGGTTCATGTCCTCGAGGTACAGGTTCGCGCGGTTCACGCGGCGGCGATTGCCGGGCGCGGCGAGAACGTCCTGCACGAACGGGTGGCCGCCCAGCAGGTAAGGCAGCGATTCGTAGCGGTCGAGCGTGCTCTTCAGCGCGTTGGTCGTGCGGTCGACGCGCGCCGCCGCGCTGTCGCGCAGATCGGCGACGCCGCGCCGCCACGTGACGGCCCACGTGAGCGCGCACGCCACCGCGAGCATCGCGGCGAGCGCGAGAAGGACGAGCAGGCGGCGCTTCACGGTGACGGCTTCCGGACTGTAAGGATCGTCTATTGTGGCATAGCCCCCGCCCGAAAAGGCCGCGGGGCCGAGCGAAGCGCGCGTCGGCGCGCCCGGCCCGGCCCCGCCCGGCGCGGGCGCCGCTGCGCGCCCCGCCGTGTTCCCGCTCATCGTCAGACGCGGGCGGTTTCGCCCGCGGCGGCTTCGCCGTTGCCCGTGAGCGCCGCGCGCAGCTTCGCGCGGTCGAGCTCCTTCTCCCACGCGGACACGACGACCGTCGCGACGCCGTTGCCGACGATGTTCGTCAGCGCGCGGCACTCGCTCATGAAGCGGTCGATGCCGAGAATCAGCACCATGCCGGAGAGCGGAATGGTCGGCACGACGGCGAGCGTCGCGGCGAGCGTGATGAAGCCCGCGCCCGTCACGCCGCTCGCGCCCTTCGATGTCAGCATCGCGACCGCGAGCAGCGTGAGCTGCTGCATCCACGTGAGCTCGATGTTGGTCGCCTGCGCGATGAAGAGGACGGCCATCGTCATGTAGATGTTCGTGCCGTCGAGGTTGAACGAGTAGCCGGTCGGCACGACGAGGCCGACGACCGAGCGCGAGCAGCCCGCCTTCTCGAGCTTCTCCATCAGCTGCGGCAGCGCCGCCTCCGACGAGCTCGTGCCGAGCACGATCAGCAGCTCTTCCTTGATGTAGCCGACGAAGCGGATGATCGAGAAGCCGGTGAAGCGCGCGATCGCGCCGAGCACGACGAGCACGAACACGACCGAGGTCAGGTAGAACGTGCCGATCAGCTTGAGCAGCGGCACCAGCGAGCCGACGCCGTACTTGCCGATCGTGAACGCCATCGCGCCGAACGCGCCGATCGGCGCGAGCTTCGTGACGATGTGCACGATGCCGAACAGCACGCGCGTGATGCCGTCGATGAAGTCGGTGACGACGCGGCCCCGATCGCCGAGGTGCGCGAGCACGCTGCCGAACAGCAGCGCGATCAGCAGGATCTGCAGGATCTCGCCTTGCGCGAACGCGTCGATCATCGTGTTCGGGATGATGTGCATCAGGAAGT
Organism: Burkholderia sp. MSMB1498; assembly: GCF_001526245.1. Classification (NCBI taxonomy): domain Bacteria; kingdom Pseudomonadati; phylum Pseudomonadota; class Betaproteobacteria; order Burkholderiales; family Burkholderiaceae; genus Burkholderia; species Burkholderia sp. MSMB1498. The sequence goes on along the minus strand of NZ_LOYJ01000053.1, from coordinate 107,046 downwards.
CGACGGTCGACTGGCCGTGCGCCTTCGCCGCGTACGACGCGACTTCCTTGCCGTTGAGCGTCGCCGGATCGATGTTGAAGCCGACGCCGGGACGCAGGATGTGCGTCGCCGCGAGGCCGAGCACGAGCGCGAAGGTCGACACGATCTCGAAATACAGCAGCGCCTTGCCGCCGACGCGCCCCACCTTCTTCATGTCCTGCATGCCGGCGATGCCCGTCACGACGGTGCAGAAGATGATCGGGCCGATCACCATCTTGATCAGCTTGATGAAGCCGTCGCCGAGCGGCTTCATGTCGACGGCGAGCGACGGGTAGTAGTGACCGAGGAGCACGCCGACGACGATGGCGAAGATCACCTGCACGTAGAGGACTTTATAGAACGGTTTCTTCACGATGGTTCCAGAGAAGAGAGAGGATGAGTCGAAGCCGGCCGGCGTCACGCGCGCGGACGAATGTCAGGGGTGCCACTCGCCCGCGCGGCTGCCGCGCCGCAACAAGCGATGGCCTCAGCGAATCCGAGGGAGGTGGACGAGGTGGGGCATCGAATGTCTCCTTGCTGTAGTAATGAGGCCCAGGCGGGCCTTGGGCGTTTACTTCGCAAGGTCGATGCCAGCCGCTCGATCAGGCTCAGCCTGTTGATTTCTCTGGCTTTTCCGAATCGTGACGAGCGCGCGCAATCCGGAAATCCGGATTTCCGGATTGCGGCTGTCCGGATCGCCGGACGATTCGTGCGCACCCGCGCATTTCGTCTGATGTTTCGGTGCGCGACGGCCCGCGCGGCGAGCGCGCCCGTTTGCGCGCAGAACGCCTGCCGTGCGAACGCGCCGCGCGCTAGACGACGCGCTCGCTGCGCAGTTGCGCGATCTCGCGCGCGGACAGGCCGAGCCAGTCGCCGAGCACGCGTTCGGTATCCGCGCCGAGCGCGGGCGGCGCACCGCGCACGGGCAGGCGCTCGCCGTCGAACCGGTACGGCGGCGCGAGCACGTCGACTTCGCCCGCGACCGGATGCGGCTGCCGCGTGACGAGCCCCGCCGATTGCGCGCGCTCCGACATGAGCGCCTCGCGCAAGCCGAGCACTTCGCCGCACGGGATGCCCGCGTCGGCGAGCGCGGCGAGCAGCGCGGCGCGCGGCCGGCGGCCGAGCTCGCGAAGAATCTCCGGCAGCAGTTCCGCGCGATTCGCGGCGCGCGCGATGTTCGTCGCGAAGCGCGCGTCGGCCGCGAGCTCCGGCCGGCCGATCACGTCGCAAAAGCGCGCGAACTGCTGGTTGTTGCCGACCGTGATCACGACGGGGCCGTCCGCCGCGTCGAACACGCCGTACGGGACGATCGACGGATGCGCGTTGCCGTAGCGCGGCGGGTCCTCGCCCATCATGAGCGCCTCCAGCCCGTAGTACGACGTGACCATCAGCCCGCAATCGAAGAGCGCCATCTCGATGCGCCGGCCGCGCCCCGTCGCGTGCCGCTCGTAGAGCGCGGCGAGGATCGCCTGCGCCGAGTACATGCCGGTGAAGAGATCCGCGACCGCGACGCCGAACTTCAGCGGCGGCCGCCCCGCTTCGCCGTTGAGCGCCATCAGGCCGGCCTCGCCCTGCACGACGAGGTCGTAGCCCGGCCGGCTCGCCTCGGGGCCCGAGCGGTCGTAGCCGGAGATCGCGCAATGAACGAGCCGCGGATTCAGCGCGGCGAGCGCGCCGTAGCCGAGGCCGAGCTTCTCCGCGCCGCCCGCCTTGAAGTTGTGCACGACGACGTCCGCCTGCGCGGCGAGCTCGCGCGCGATGCGCTGCCCCGCTTCCGTCTGCAGATCGACGCAGATCGAGCGCTTGCTGCGGTTCACGCTGTTGAAGTAGGTCGTCTCGGTATCGCCGACGCGCAGGCCCCAGTCGCGCGTATCGTCGCCGCGCGCCGGGTGCTCGACCTTGATCACCTCCGCGCCGAGATCGGCGAGCACCATCGCGCACCACGGGCCGGCCAGCACACGCGAGAAATCGAGCACCTTGACGCCCGCGAGCGGCTGCGCGCCCAGTTCGTTGCGCATCTTCGTCTCCTCCGTTGGTCCGCGGTCATTGCATCGACTGCGGCTTCGACAGCGCGACGTAGCGCGCGAGATGATGATCTTCGTCGCCGAGCTGGTGATCGATCATCACGAGCCGCTTCGCGTAGTGCGAAAGCGGCAGCTCCCACGTCATCCCGATGCCGCCGTGAAGCTGGATGCTCTCCTCGGCGACGAGCGCGCCGATCCGCCCGACACTGTACTTCGCGGCCGACAGCGCGCGCTCGCGCGCCACACGCGGCGCATCGAGCTGCGCGGCCGCGTTGATCACCGCCGAGCGCGCCTGCTCGATCTCGAGCAGCACGTCCGCCATCCGGTGCTGCAGCGCCTGGAAGCTGCCGATCGGCGCGCCGAACTGGCGGCGCGTGCGCAGGAATTCGAGCGTGTGCGCCTTCGCGACGTCCATCGCGCCGAGCGCTTCCGCCGCGAGCGCGAGCAGGCCGAAGCCGATCGCGCGCTCGATCGCGCCGGCCGCTTCGCCCGGCGCGCCGACGAGCGCGTCGCCTTCGAGCGCGACGCGCGCGAAGCGCACGTCGGCCGCGCGGCCGCCGTCGATCTTCCGGTAGCCGCGCACCGACACGCCCGGCGCCGCCTTCGGCACGACGAACAGCGACAGGCCCGCCGCGTCGTCGTCGGCGCCCGCGGTGCGCGCGCTGACGACGTAGAACGTCGCGTACTCGCCGCAGTCGACGACGGCCTTCGTGCCGTCGAGCACCCATCGATCGCCCTCGCGCGTCGCGCGCGTCCTCACCGTGTGCAGTTCGTAGTGCGTATCGGGCTCCGCGTGCGCGAACGCGCCGATCGCACGGCCGTCGATCAGCGCCGCGAGCCGCGCGCGATGCGCGTCGCCGCCCGCCTGCGCGAGCGCGCGGCCTGCCATCAGCGCGCCCGCGAACGGCTCGACGACGAGCCCGCGCCCGAGGCACTCGAACACGAGCGCGATGTCGAAGCCCGCGCCGCCGAAGCCGCCGCAGTCCTCCGGAAAGAGCGCGCCGATCGCGCCCAGCTCGGCGAAGCGCCGCCACATGTCGCTGCTGTAGCCGGCATCCGACAGCGCGATCCGGTCGCGCGCGGCGAACGGATATTGCTCGGCGATGAAGCGGTTCAGGCTGTCCGCCAGCATCCGGCGGTCTTCGGTGTGTTGAAAGTCCATAGTCGTTTCCTGTCGACCAAGGTTAGCGCTTCAGCGCTTACCCTGGTCCCATGCAAAGCTGTCGACCAGGGTTAGCGCTTTAGCGCTTATCCTGGTCCCATGCAAAGCTGTCGACCAGGGTTGGCGCTTCAGCGCTTACCCTGGTCCCATGCAAAGCTGTCGACCAGGGTTAGCGCTTTAGCGCTTATCCTGGTCCCATGCAAAGCTGTCGACCAGGGTTGGCGCTTCAGCGCTTACCCTGGCCCCATGCAAAGCTGTCGACCAGGGTTGGCGCTTTAGCGCTTATCCTGGTCCCATGCAAAGCTGTCGACCAGGGTTGGCGCTTCAGCGCTTACCCTGGCCCCATGCAAAGCTGTCGACCAGGGTTGGCGCTTCAGCGCTTACCCTGGTCCCATGCAAAGCTCAAAGCCCGAGAATCATCTTCGAGACGATGTTCTTCTGGATTTCGTTCGACCCGCCGAAGATCGACAGCTTGCGATTGTTGAAGTACTGCGCCGCCGCGCTCGCCGCTTCGGGCAGGCCGCCCGGCGGCTCGCCGTCGTAGTCGGCGTCGAGCGCCGCGTCGACGAACGGCTGCGCGTACGGCCCCATCGCGCGCCGCAACAGCGACGAAATCTCCTGCCGGATCTGCGTGCCGCGGATCTTCAGCATCGAGCTCTCCGCGCCCGGCGCGCCGCCGCCCGCGACGGCCGCGAGCACGCGCAGGTTCGTCGTCTTCATGTTCTCGAGCTCGATCTCGACGCGCGCGAGCCGCGCGGCGAAGAGCGGATCGTCGGCGAGCGGCCGGCCGTTCTTCTTCACCTTCGCCGCGACCGCGCGCAGCTTTTCCAGCGCCGCGACCGAGAAGCCGATGCCCGCGATGTTGGTGCGCTCGTACGTGAGCAGGTATTTCGCGTAGGTCCAGCCCTTGTTTTCTTCGCCGACGAGGTTCTCGGCGGGCACGCGCACGTCGGTGAGGAACACTTCGTTCACTTCATGCTCGCCGTCGAGCGTGACGATCGGGCGCACCTCGACGCCGGGCGAATTCATGTCGACGAGCAGGAAGCTGATGCCTTCCTGCTTGCGCACGTCGGTCGCAGTGCGCACGAGGCAGAAGATCATGTTCGCGTAGTGGCCGAGCGTCGTCCACGTCTTCTGGCCGTTCACGACGTAGTGATCGCCCTGCGCGTCGACACCCCGCACCGCGCTCGTCGCGACCGACGCAAGATCGGAGCCCGCGCCCGGTTCCGAATAGCCCTGGCACCACCAGTCGGTGCCGTCGAGGATGCGCGGCAGCCAGCGGCGCTTCTGCGCTTCGCTGCCGTACTTGATGAGCACGGGGCCGAGCATGTTCACGCCGAACGGCACGATGCGCGGCGCGCCCGCGAGCGCGCACTCGTTGTCGAACAGGAACTTCTGCGCGACGCTCCAGCCGGGGCCGCCCCATTCGCGCGGCCAGTGGCTCGCGAGCCAGCCCTGCGCGTTGAGCGTCGCGTGCCATTCGCGCATGTCGTCGCGCGTGAGCCGCAAGCCGCCCTTCACCTTGCGCGAGATGCGCGGCGGCAGCTTGTCGGCGAGAAAGCGCTGCACCTGCGCGCGAAACGCTTCCTCGTCTGCGGTGAAATTCAGATCCATGTGACGTCGTTCTCGAGTGCGGGATAGGCGATCGCCGATTGACGATCGGCGTCAGTCGATGCGGTTCAGGCTCGCGAAGGTCTCGCCGCGCGCGACGAGATCGACGAGAAGCGGCGACGGCTTCCAGAAGACCGGGTCCTCGCTCGCGAACGCGCGGATGTCGGCGAGCACGTTTGCGAGGCCTACCGTGTCCGCGTAATGCATCGGGCCGCCGCGATGGCGCGGGAAGCCGTAGCCGTGCAGGAACACCGCGTCGACGTCGAGCGGGCGCAGCGCGATCTTCTCGTGCACGACGTTCGCGCCTTCGTTGATCATCGCGGCGAGATAGCGGCGCACGATTTCGTCGTCGGCGAACGCACGCGGCGTCACGCCCTTCTTCGCGCGCTCGCCGGCGATGATCGCCTCGACGTCCGGGTCCGGCGCGCCGACGCGCGCGCCGTCCGGATACAGGTAGTAGCCGCGGCCCGTCTTCTGGCCGAACCAGCCGCGCTCGCACAGGCGGTCCGCGATCTCGACGTAGCGCAGCCGCGGATCGCGCGTCGGCGCGCGGCGCTTGCGGGTCGCCCAGCCGATGTCGCCGCCCGCCAGATCGACGACCTGGTACGGCCCCATCGGAAAGCCGAATTCGCGCACCGCGCGGTCGATCTGATACGGCGACGCGCCGTCTTCCATCATGTAGTCGGCGGCCGTCCGGTAGACGGCGAGCACGCGATTGCCGATGAAGCCGTCGCACACGCCCGCGCGCACCGGGATCTTCTTCAGCTTCTTCGCGAGCGCGAACGCGGTCGCGACGACGTCCGCGCTCACCTTCGCCGGCACCACCACCTCGAGCAGCCTCATGATGTTCGCGGGCGAGAAGAAATGCAGGCCGATCACGTCGGACGCGCGCTCGACGCTCGCGGCGATTTCGTCGATGTCGAGATACGACGTGTTCGTCGCGAGCACGGCGCCCGGCTTGCACGCGCGCGCGAGCGCCGCGAACACGGCCTTCTTCACCGCCATGTCCTCGAACACCGCTTCGATCACGACGTCGGCCTGCGCGAGCGCGTCGTACGACGTGCCGCCCTTGAAGCGCGCGAGGCGCGCGGCCTGCGCGGCGGGCGTCATCCGGCCCTTCGCGACGAGGCCCGCGTAAACCTTCTCGACGTGCGCGCGGCCGCGCTCGAGCGACGCTTCGTCGCGCTCGATCATCGTGACGGGCAAGCCCGCGTCGAGCGCCGCGACCGCGATGCCCGCGCCCATCGTGCCGCCGCCGACGACGCCGATCCGCTCGATCGCGCGCGGCGCGCCGCGGCGCGTCTCCGGCGATTTCGCCGCCTCGCGCTCCGCGAAGAACGCATGCACGAGCCCCGCGCGCTGCGGGCTGTCGAGGCATTCGAGAAACAGCTTGCGCTCGGTGCGCAAGCCTTCGTCGAACGGTTGCGCGAGCGCCGCGGCGACCGCTTCGACGATCTTCGCCGGCGAGAACAGCCCGCGCGACTTCTTCGCGACGTCGGCGCGCGCGGCGTCGAGCGCCGCTTCGGCCGCCGCGCGATCGGCGAGCCCTTGCGCGTCGCGCGTGCGACGCGCGGGCGCACCCGCCGCGAGCAGTTCCTGGACGTACGCGAGCCCTTCGGCGAGCGTGTCGTCGCTGCGCGCGAGCCGATCGACGAGGCCGAGCGTGAGCGCCTCCTCGGCCGACGCGTGCCGCCCGCTCAGCATCAGGTCGAGCGCGGCCTGCGCGCCGATCAGGCGCGGCGTGCGCTGCGTGCCGCCCGCGCCCGGCAGCAGCCCGAGCTGCACTTCCGGCAGGCCGAGCTTCGCGCCCGGCACGGCGATCCGGTAATGCGCGGCGAGCGCGATCTCGAGACCGCCGCCGAGCGTCGCGCCGTGCAGCGCGACGACGACCGGCTTGCCGCTCGTCTCGATCCGGTTGCACACGTCGGGCAGCAGCGGCGGCACGGGCGGCTTGCCGAACTCGCGGATGTCCGCGCCGGCGATGAAGTTGCGTCCGGCCCCGACGATCAGCACCGCGCCGACGGCCGCCTCGGCGTCGGCCGCGTCGAGCGCGTCGACGAGGCCGCGCCGCACGTCGGCGGACAGCGCGTTGACGGGCGGATGGTCGATCGTGACGACGAGCACCTTGTCGCGCCGCTCGCGCATGACGGTGCCGGTTGCGTGGGATGCCTGCTGATTCATGTGTCTCGCTCCGTACGGAAAGCGCGCGTTCGCTTCATCGCGGAAGGCGCGGGGTTTGCCACGATTCTCGATTGATCGAGATTGATTGACAATTCCATCACTCTTTAACAACCTGTCAAGCCGGTTTTGACAATGAATTTCGACACACGGGCACGGCGATGGATCTGAATGCGCTTACGCTGCTCGTCGACATCCTCGACGCGGGCAACCTCAGCAAGGCGGCGCAGCGGCTCAAGATGAGCCGCGCGAACGTCAGCTACCGGCTCAATCAGCTGGAAAAATCGATCGGGCTGCAGCTCGTGCGGCGCACGACGCGGCGCATCGAGCCGACCGAGATCGGGCTGCGCCTGTACGAGCACGGGCGGCGAATCCAGAACGAGCTGTTCGCCGCGCGCGAGGCGGTGACGACGCTCGGCCAGGAACTGCAGGGGCGCGTGCGGCTGTCGGTGCCGAGCGGCTACGGGCAGCTCGTGATGTCGAACTGGCTGATCGCGTTCAAGCGGCTCTATCCGGGGATCGTGCTCGACGTCGTGTTCGAGAACCGCGTCGAGGATCTGATGCGCGACGAAGTCGACATCGCCGTGCGCGTGATGTCCGAGCCGCCGCAAAACCTCGTCGCGCGCGACATGGGCGCGGTGCGCTACGTCGCGTGCGCGTCGCCCGGCTTCGCCGCGACGCACGGGATGCCGACCGAGCTCGATCAGCTGTTCGACGCGCCCGTCATCACGGCGACGGTGGTCGGCCGGCAATTGCGCGTCGCCGCGTATCTCGGCGACGAGCGGCACGAGGTGCTGCTCGAGCCGACGCTCATCTCCGAGAACTTCCTGTTCCTGCGCCAGGCGATCCTGGCCGGGCTCGGCGTCGGGATCGTGCCGGACTACGTCGTCCACGACGACGTGCGGCGCGGCGCGGTCGTGACGACGCTCGATGCATACCGGCTCAGCATCTTCGGCACGCACATGTACATGCTGTACATGCCGAACCGGCATCACACGCGCGCGACCTCGACGTTCATCGACTTCATGCTCGACGAGGCGAGAAACGCCGGGCGCGGCGCATGACGCGCCGCCCTTTTCCGACGCCCGCCCCCTAGGGTTTGTTGTCGGATGACAAGCCGCTTCCGACGCGGCGACAATACCCCGCCCGCGCGGCGGCGCACGGGCGTTCGTATTTGCTGCTGCCGTCTGACGCCGTCCTTCCTTCGCACCGAGGTATTCATGACCGACCGGATTCGCCCGCGCTCGACCAGCCCGTGGGCGGGCGCACTCGCCGCCGCCCTCCTCGCCGTCACCGCCGGCTGCGCGAACGCGCCCGGCTCGGGCGCGCGAAACGCCGCCGCCTCGGCCGCGCCGGCGTCGGCAACGGCTGAGGCTTCAGCGACGTCGGCCGCGGAATCGCCGGCCTCGCCCGCCGAGCTCTCGAGCTGGGTCGACAAGCCGGGCTGGACCGCGCAGCGCGACATGATCGCGGCCGCGCATCCGCTCGCCGCGCAGGCGGGCCAGGAGATGCTGAAGGCGGGCGGCACGGCCGTCGATGCGGCGATCGCCGCGCAGATGGTGCTGATGCTCGTCGAGCCGCAAGCGTCGGGCATCGGCGGCGGCGCGTTCCTGCTGCACGCGGACGGCAAGAAGGTCGAGGCGTACGACGGCCGCGAGACCGCGCCCGCCGCCGCGACCGATCGACTCTTTTACGACGCGAACGGCAAGCCGCTGCCGCGCGCGGCGCTCGGCGCGCGCGCGGTCGGCGCGCCGGGCGTGCTGCGCATGCTCGAGCTCGCGCACCGCGCGCACGGCAAGCTGCCGTGGCGGCGCTTGTTCCAGCCCGCGATCCGGCTCGCCGAACAAGGCTTTCCGCTCGGCCCGCGGCTTGCGGCGGCGCTCGCGAACGATCCGTCGCTCGCGAGCGATCCGGCCGCGCGCGCGGTCTTCTACGACAAGAACGGCGCGCCGAAGCCGGCCGGCGCGACGCTGAAGAACCCCCAGCTCGCGGCGACGCTCAAGCTCGTCGCCGCGCACGGCGCGAACGCGTTCTACACGGGCGCGATCGCGCGCGACATCGTCGCGAAGGTGCGCCAGGCGCCGAATCCGGGCGTGCTGAGCGTGCAGGATCTTGCGCAATATCGCGCGAAAGTGCGCGAGCCGCTGTGCGCCGACTATCGCAAGTGGACCGTGTGCGGAATGCCGCCGCCGTCGGCGGGCGGGCTCGTCGTCGCGCAGATGCTCGGCCTGCTCGAGGCCCAGCCGGACTGGCGGCAGATCGGCGCGCAGAAGCCCGTGCGCAACGCGACGGGTGTCGAGCCGACGCCGTTCGCCGCGCATCTGTTCAGCGAGGCGGGGCGCCTCGCGTACGCGGATCGCGCGCAGTACGTCGCCGATCCGGATTTCGTCGCGCCGCCGGGCGGCAGCTGGAAGAGCCTCGTCGAGCGGCGCTACGTCGCCGAGCGCGCGCGCCTGATCGGCGATGCGAGCCTCGGCGGCGCGAGCGCCGGCTCGCCGTCCGGCCTGCCGCCCGCGTCGGCCGCCGATCGCGGCGCGGAGCCGGCGTCGGGATCGCAGATCACGGTCGTCGACCGCTACGGCAACGCGGTGTCGATGACGTCGACCCTCGACGCGCGCTTCGGCTCGCGGCTGATGGTGCGCGGCTTCCTGCTCAACAGCCAGTTGCTCGACTTCTCGCCCGTATCGGCCGAACACGGCAAGCCGGTCGCGAACCGCGTGCAGCCGGGCAAGCGCGCGCGCTCGACGCTCGCGCCCGAGCTCGTGTTCGAGAAAGGCTCGCGGCGGCTGATGATGGCGCTCGGCTCGGCGGGCGGCGCGTCGACCGCGAACGATGTCGCGAAGACGCTCGTCGGCATGATCGATTGGGGCATGACGATGCAGCAGGCGATCGCGCTGCCGAACTTCGGCTCGCGCAACGGGCCGACCGAGCTCGAGAAGGGACGCGTGTCCGACGCGCTCGCCGACGCGCTGAAGGGGCGCGGGCACGACGTGCGCGTGGTCGAGCTGGGGTCGAGCCTGCAGGGAATCCAGCGGATCAATGTCGAGGGGCAGTCGGTGTGGTTCGGCGGTTCAGATCCGCGGCGCGACGGGGTGGTCGCGGGGGATTGAGCGCTTGACGGCGCTTCGAGCCGTGGTCGGGGCGCTCGTGCGCCGCGCCGTTGCCGCATGCGCCTGCGGCCGGAGCCGCGTGGCGCGTCGGGGCCGCGGCGCTGGCCCGGCTCGCCGTAACGATGGGCGGGCGGCCCGGCCGGTCGCCCGTTGGCCGTCCAATCAGCGATCGCAGCCGCCCGGTGAATCGCCCGGTGAATCGCCCGGTGAATCGCCCGGTGAATCGCCCGGTGAATCGCCCGGTGAATCGCCCGGTGAATCGCCCGGTGAATCGCCCGTCGGAACGCAGCCATCATGCCGCCCCACCGTCTCGCATCGCGGCGTCGCGATACCACGCCGCCGCCCGAGCGCGCCACACCCCGCCGCCCCGCCCCTCCGATGCCTCAACCGCTCACGGCCGCCCGTCGCCCGGCGCGCCGCCGAACGTCGCGATCACGTAGTCGATGAAGCTTCGCAGCTTCGGCGTCGGCCGCCGGTCCGGCGAATACAGCAGGTGGATCGGCCGCGCGGGCGGCTCGTAGCCCGGCAGCAGCCGCACGAGCCGCCCCGCGGCGAGATCGTCGCCGACGAGCTCGGTGGGCTGCAGGATGATGCCGAGCCCGTCGAGCGCGGCCATCCGCAGCGCCGCGCCGTTGTTGACCGCGAGCCGGCTCCTCACGCGCACCGCCTGCTGCCCGTGCGCGCTCTCGAACGGCCATTCGAGCGCCGCCGGCTGCCCCGAATACGAAAACCCGAGGCATTCGTGCGCGGCCAGATCGGCGGGCTCGGCCGGCGTGCCGTGCTCGGCCAGGTACGCGGGCGACGCGCACAACACGAGCCGGTACGGCGCGAGCGGCCGCGCGATCAGCCTCGAATCGGCGAGCGGCGCGATGCGGATCACCGCGTCGTAGCCCTCGTCGACGACGTCGACGACGCGGTCGCTCAGCGTGAGATCGACCTGCACCTCGGGATACGCGCGCATGTACACCGCGAGCATCGGCATCAGGCAATGCACGCCGAAGCTGATCGGCGCGTTGATGCGCAACGTGCCGCGCGGCGCGGCCATCAGGTTCGCGGCCAGCGCGTCGACGGCCTGCGCTTCGGCCAGCACCGCGCGGCTGCGCTCGTAGAACGCGCGGCCGGCTTCGGTCAGGCTCTGGCGGCGCGTCGTGCGATTGATGAGCCGCATCCCGTAATGGGTCTCGAGAAAGCGCACGTGCTTGCCGACCATCTGCGACGACAGGCCGAGCGACTCGCCCGCCGCCGCGAACGAGCCCGTTTCCGCGGCCTTCACGAACACCGCCATGCTGGTGAGTCGATCCATGATTCGAAACCATTCGTTTCAATAGCTGATTCGACTATACGATTTATCGTCGAATCGGCGCGAATTATAGTGGCCTCACCGATTTTTCTCATGGAGATCCGACATGGCACGCATCGTACGCATCCATCAGACCGGCGGGCCCGACGTCCTGCGCTTCGACGAAATCGAGCCGGCGCCGCCGGGACCGGGCGAAATCGCGCTGCAGGTGAAGGCGCTCGGCCTGAACCGCGCCGAGTCGATGTTCCGCTCGGGGCACTACGTCGAGGCGCCGGTCTTTCCGGCGCGGCTCGGCTACGAGGCGGCGGGCGTCGTCAGCGCCGTCGGCTCCGGCGTGACGGGCTTCGCGGTCGGCGACGCGGTCAGCATCGTGCCGCCGCTGTCGATCACGCGCTGGGGCACGTACGGCGAAGTCGCGACGGTGCCCGCCGACCTGGCCGTCAAGCATCCCGCATCGCTCGGCTGGACCGAGGCGGCCGCCGTGTGGATGCAGTACGTGACCGCGTGGGGCGCGCTGATCGACCTCGCGCAGATCAAGCGCGGCGATGCGGTCGTCATCACCGCGGCGTCGAGCAGCGTCGGGCTCGCGGCGATCCAGATCGCGCGGATGGCCGGCGCGGTCGCGATCGCGACGACGCGCACCAACGCGAAGGCGCAGGCGCTGCGCGAGTTCGGCGCCGACCACGTGATCGTCACGCAGCGCGAGGATCTCGCCGCGCGCGTGCGCGAGATCACGGGCGGCGCGGGTGCGCGGGTCGCGTTCGATCCGGTCACGGGCCCGATGCTGCCGCAACTGGCCGACGCGCTCGCGTACGGCGGCATCGTGATCGAATACGGCGCGCTCGCCGCCGAGCAGGCGCCCTTCCCGCTGTTCGCCGTGCTCGGCAAGATGCTGAGCGTGCACGGTTACCAGTACAAGCGCGTTGTCGGCGACCCGGCGAAGCTCGACGCCGCGAAGCGCTTCGTGCTCGACGGGCTCGCGTCGGGCGCGCTCAAGCCGGTGATCGACCGCGTGTTCCCGCTCGACCGGATCGCCGACGCGCACCGCTATCTGGAATCGAACGAGCAGTTCGGCAAGATCGTCGTCGCGGTGTGACGGCGCCGAGCGTGCGTTGATGCTTCGTCAGGCGAAGCGGCGGTGGTGCGCGGCGAGCGGTGAGCGGCGAGCGGTACGCGGTACGCGGTACGCGGTACGCGGTGCGCGGTGCGCGGTGCGCTGCGAGCGGCGTGCGACCTGTCGGCCGTTCCTCGTGCGCCGTCGACTTCGGACGCGAACGCTCGTCAACCGTGCATGCACACCACGCGCGCCGCTCACCATTCGCACCGCTGGCCGTCACGCCGCATCGGCGGCGCGCACGGGCTGCGTCGCGCACCCGCCCGACGCGAACCGTCGTTCGAACCGTGCGGCGACGAACGCGCGCACCCCATGCAATCGCCAGTCGGCGGTCGGCGGTTGGCGGTTGGCGGTCGACGGTCGGCGGTTGGCGGTTGGCGGTTGGCGGTTGGCGGTTGGCGGTTGGCGGTCGGCGGTCGGCGGTCGGCGGTCGGCGGTCGGCAATCGCCAGTCGCCAGTCGCCAGTCGCCAGTCGCCAGTCGCCAGTCGCCAGTCGCGCAAGCATAAAAAAACCCGCAGCCTTCGCCGCGGGTTTTCTTCATCCGGCCGCCGAACCACCGTCACTCGGTGCGGCGGCCCGCCAGCCCGCCGGGATCAAACCACCCCGGCGCCATGCGCCTGCAGATCGGCGTGATAGCTCGAGCGCACCATCGCGCCGACGGCCGCGTGCGTGAAGCCCATCTTGTACGCCTCTTCCTCGTACATCTTGAACGTGTCCGGATGCACGTACTCGCGCACCGGCAGGTGGTGATCGGACGGCTGCAGGTACTGGCCGATCGTCAGCATGTCGACGTCGTGCGCGCGCAGGTCGCGCATCACCTGCAGGATCTCGTCGGCCGTCTCGCCGAGGCCGACCATCAGGCCCGACTTCGTCGCGACGTCCGGATGCAGCGCCTTGAAATCCTTCAGGAGCTTCAGCGAATGCGCATAGTCCGAGCCGGGGCGCGCTTCCTTGTACAGGCGCGGCACCGTTTCGAGGTTGTGGTTCATCACGTCGGGCGGCGCGGCGTTCAGGATCGCGAGCGCGCGGTCGAGGCGGCCGCGAAAGTCCGGCGTCAGGATTTCGATGCGCGTTTGCGGCGACTGCTCGCGCACCTCGCGGATGCACTCGACGAAGTGGCCGGCGCCGCCGTCGCGCAGGTCGTCGCGGTCGACGCTCGTGATCACGACGTACTTGAGCTTGAGCGCGGCGATCGTGCGCGCGAGGTTCTTCGGCTCGTCGGCGTCGAGCGGATCGGGCCGGCCGTGGCCGACGTCGCAGAACGGGCAGCGGCGCGTGCACTTGTCGCCCATGATCATGAACGTCGCGGTGCCCTTGCCGAAGCACTCGCCGATGTTCGGGCAGCTCGCTTCCTCGCACACGGTATGCAGGTTGTGCTCGCGCAGGATCGTCTTGATCTCGGAAAAGCGCGAGCTGCCGGTAGCCGCCTTCACGCGAATCCAGTCGGGCTTCTTGAGCTTCTCGATCGGGACGATCTTGATCGGAATGCGCGCGGTCTTCGCCTGCGCCTTCTGCTTGGCGGTCGGATCGTATGCGGATGCGGCCGGTTCGGCGGGTGCGGGAGTAGCGGTAAGGTCAGTCATTCGATTGTTCCAGTGCCTGCTGCGGCGATACGGCGGCCGCGGTTGCGCCGTCGAGGTTGGCGATCAGACGGCGCACGAGCGTCCGTGAGACTTCGTGCCAGTCGGCGGTCGCGCCGAGGCTCGCCATGTCGACCGTTTCGAGCCCCGCGTAGCCGCACGGGTTGATCGCGAGAAACGGGCGCAGATCCATCTTCACGTTCACGCTCAGCCCGTGATAGCTGCAGCCGTTGCGAATCTTGAGGCCGAGCGCAGCGATCTTCGCGCCCCGATGCGGCCCCGATTCCACGTAGATCCCGGGCGCGCCGGCCCTGCGGACCGACGCGAGATTATACGCCGCGAGCGTCTCGATCACGGCCTCCTCGATCCGCGTGACGAGGGTGCGCACCATCAGCTTGCGCCGCCTCAAGTCGACGAGCAGATAAGCGACGATTTGCCCCGGGCCGTGGTAGGTGATCTGTCCGCCGCGGTCAACCTTCACGAGCGGCACGCCGCTGTCGGCGACGAGCAGGTGCGCGGGGTTGCCGGCCTGGCCGAGCGTGTAGACGGGCGGATGCTCGACCACCCAGATTTCGTCGTCGGTGTCCGGCGTGCGCGCGTCGGTGAACGAGCGCATCGCGTCGAAGCACGCTTCGTACGGCGTCTCGCCGAGCCAGCGGACCGTGACGGGCAGCGCGGACGATGGGCGGGCGCAGGCAGACGCGGCGGCGTCGGGCGCGGGGGGCGCGTCGGAGGCGGGAGGCACGATGGAAACCGGCGAGGCTGACATGGGCGGTAGTTTACCGAAAACCCATGCCCCTCGCCGGTGCCCGATGGAGACCGGCCGCGCGGCGGCGCGCGCCGGGCGGAGAATGCTCAGACCGTGCGCCACCCGTCGCGAAAGAGCACGGCGAACCGCGCCGCGAGCCGCAACAGGCCGGACACGGCTGCCTGCTGCGGCGGCACCGCGATCGAGAACGACACGCACGCGCTCGCCGCGCCGTCGGCGCTCAGCCACAGGCGCTCGCCGCGCCGCAGCTTCAGCGTCTCGCCCGGAAACAGGAAATAATCGGCGATGTCGTTGCTGCGCGTCGCCCACACGGGCGCGCCGCGCACCGCAAGCCGCGTGCTGCGCGCGACCTTCATCGGCACCGTTTCGCCGGGCTGGATCTCGAACGTGATGCTTGAAGAAATCTCTCTCATGACAGCCTCCGCCAAAAATGCTCCAGTGGCTACAATCGTAGTGTGCATAAGGCTTTGCACAAAACGATCGATTTTCACGTGCTTGTGAGAAAAACTAACCGATGAGCGTCCGTCAACTGCCGATGCTGAACGCGCTGCGCGTGTTCGAAGCCGCCGCGCGGCACGAGAGCTTCTCGCGCGCGGCCGACGAGCTGTCCGTCACGCACGGCGCGGTCAGCCACCAGATGCGCGCGCTCGAAGCGGAGCTCGGCGTGCCATTGTTCGCGCGGCACGGCAAGCGGCTCACGCTGACGGACGCGGGCGGCCGCTACGCACAGCAGGTGCGCGCCGCGCTGACGCTCCTCGCCGACGCGACCCGCGACATCCGCGCGACCGACCGCGACAAGCGGCTCATCGTGTCGACGCTGCCGTCGTTCGCCGCGCGCTGGATCACGCCGCGGATCGGCCCGTTCATCGAGCGGCATCCGGAAATCGATCTCGAATTGCGGGCGAGCGATGCGCTTGTCGACTTCGCGCGCGACGACGTCGACGTCGCGATCCGCTTCGGCTACGGCGTCTATCCGGGGCTGTACGTCGAGCCGCTCCTCGACGAGACGTTTTTTCCCGTCTGCGCGCCGGCGCTCAACGGCGGCGTGCTGCCCGAGACGCCCGCCGATCTCGTGCGCTACCCGCTGCTGCGCTCGGACGACGAGCTGTGGCGGCCGTGGTTCGACGCGGCGGGCCTCGACACGCTGACGGAGCCGAAGCGCGGCGTGCTGTATCAGGATTCGTCGAATCTGCTGCAGGCGGCGATCGACGGCCAGGGCATCGCGCTCGTGCGGCGCTCGCTCGCGGTGCCGGAGGTGGCGGCGGGAAGGATCGTGCGGCTGTTCGACATCGCGGGGCCAAGCCCGTGGCACTACTTCTTCGTGTGCCCGCCGTCGCTCGCGCAAACGCCGCGCGTGCAGGCGTTCCGGACGTGGCTGCTGGAGGAAATCGCGCGCTTCAAGGTGCTGTGCGCGACGCAGGAGGCGCAGCACGCGGCGGCCTACGCGGCCGCGCGTGCGCAAAGAAGGGAAAGGGACTAGCGGCCGGCCGTCACAGGACGACCTTCACCATCGGGTGGCCCGTCAGCGCGCGGTAGATGTTGTCGAGCTGCTCCTGGCTCGTCGCGCGCACGGTGATCGTGAGGCCCGTGTAGTTGCCGCCGCTCGACGCGCGCTCCTCGATCTTCTCGAGATCGATCTCGTTATCGTGGACGCTCACGACCTTGAAGATCGTGTCCTTGAACTCCGGATGCGCGCGGCCCATCACCTTGATCGGGAAGTCGCACGGAAATTCGAGCAGCGTTTCCTTGGGCGTCGCGATTTCGCCCGTCAGCTCGACGGTCTTGTTCGGTTCGGTCATGTCGTTCTCCACGCGTCGGCGGCGGCCCGCTCAGACGCTTTCCATCTCGCGCGCCTTCGCGCGCTGGTACGCGGCGTACAGCGCCTCGAACACCGGCCCCGGCTGGCCACCCTGCACGGGCAGATCGTCGAGCAGGGTCACGGGCAGGATTTCCTTCGTCGCCGACGTGAGCAGGATCTCGTCGGCCGCGCGCAGCTCCGCCTCGTTGATGTCGCGCGCGACGAAGCGTATCCCGCATTCGTCGGCGAGCTCCTCGACGAGCGAGTAGCGAATCCCTTCGAGGATCTTGTTGCTGCGCGGCGGCGCGATCAGCTCGCCGTTCTTCACGATCCACACGTTCGACGACGAGCCTTCCGTCACGTTGCCGTCGCGCAGCTGGATCGTCTCGACTGCGTCGCGCTCGGCCGCATGCTGCGCCATCAGCACGTTGCCGAGCAGCGACACCGATTTGATGTCGCAATGCAGCCACCGGCGGTCCTCGGCCGTCACGCAGCGCACGCCCTGCGCGCGCTGCGCGTCGGTCGGCAGCGCGAGCGGGCTCACCATCGCGAACACCGTCGGCACCGCGTTCGCCGGAAACGCGTGGCCGCGCTTCGCGACGCCGCGCGTCACCTGAATGTAGACGATCGCGTGCTGGCCGTCGCCGAGCGCCGCCGCGTTCGCGTCGACGAGCTGCGCGACGAGCGCGCGCCAGCCCGCCTCGTCGTGCGGATCGGCGATGCCGATCTTCTTCAGGCTGCGCGCGAGCCGCGCGAGATGCTGCGCGATCCGGAACGGCGCGCGGCGCGCGCCGTCCGCGTAGATCGGCACGACTTCGTACACGCCATCGCCGAAGATGAAGCCGCGGTCGAGCACCGGCACGCGCGCTTCGGCGAGCGGCACCAGCGCTTCCTGTGATGCGATGCTCAGATAGACGATCGGTTCGATGTCGGCTTGACTCATGACGTTCAACGGCGGTGGAAATCGTGACGAAGGGCAAGGGTTGCCTGCGGGCCGGGTTCGCCCCGGCCCGCAGGCATGCGGACAGCTTACTTCTTTTTGCTGAACATCAGCAGGATCGAATCCCAGATGCGGCCGAAGAGGCCCGCTTCCGGCACCGGCTGCAGCGCGACGACCGGGAATTCCGCGACCGTCTTGCCGTCGGCGACGAGCTTCACCGAGCCGACCGCCTGGCCGTCCGCGAGCGGCGCGATGAGCGGCGCGTTCAGCGCGACTTCCGGCTTCACCTTGTCCGCCAGGCCGCGCGGCACGGTGATGAACTGATCCTTCTTCACGCCGACCTGCACGTTGTTGCTCTTGCCCTTGTAGACGCGCGGCGTGTCGATCGGCTGGCCGGCCTTGTACAGGCGCACCGAATCGAACGCGGTGTAGCCGTAGTTCAGCATCTTCATGCTGTCCTGCACGCGGTCGCTTTCCTTCGTCTCGCCCATCATCACGGTGACGAGGCGGCGCGTCGCGTCGGCCGCGCCCGGCAGCGAGCGCTTCGCCGACGCGATCAGGCAGTAGCCCGCCGCCTGCGTGTGGCCGGTCTTCAGGCCGTCGACGGTCGGATCGAGCCACAGCAGGCGGTTGCGGTTCGGCTGCTTGATGTTGTTGTACGCGAATTCCTTCACCGAGAAGATGCTGTAGTAGTCGGGATAATCGCGGATCAGGTGCGTCGACAGCTTCGCGAGGTCGCCCGCCGTCGTGTAGTGGTTCGGGTCGGGCATCCCGTTCACGTCGGCGAAGTGCGTGTTCGCCATCCCGAGGCGCTGCGCCTCGGCGTTCATCATGTTGACGAACTGCGCCTCGCTGCCGCCGACGAGCTCGGCGAGCGCGATCGCGGCGTCGTTGCCCGACTGGATGATCATCCCGTAGACGAGGTCGTGCACGCTGACGGGCTTGTTCGCCTCGATGAACATCCGCGACTCGTCGCGGCCGACGCGGCGCACCGCCTCGCTCGGCGTGACGATCTGCTCCATCGTGATCTTCTTCGCGTCGAGCGCCTCGAACACGAGGTACGCCGTCATCAGCTTGGTGAGCGACGCCGGCTCGACGCGCTCGTCGGCGTTGCCCGATGCGAGCACCTGATTGCTCGACGCGTCGACGAGCACCCACGAGCGCGCGTTCACGCCGGGCGGCGGCACCGCGCCCGGCACGTACGTGGCGGGCGCGCCCGTCGGCGCGGCGGCGGGCGCGGCGGCCGCGTGCTTCGCCTTCGCGGCGGGCTTGGCCTGCGCGACGGCGATCGTCGACACGAGCGCGGCGGGCAGCACGACGCCGAGCGCGACGTTACGCGCGGCGACGGCAATGGCGGTGGAGGAAGCGAGTGACGTGAGGCCGAGGGAAGACAGACGCATATCGATTCAGGCTGATGGCAGAAATGTGCAGCGCGCACGGGGCGCGCGGTTGAAAGGCCGGGCGGCGGCGTTCCTGCGGCATTTCTGGGAAGGAAGGCTCGCGAAACGCGCCGATTGGACAGGCGGCGGCGCAATCGGTTCGCAGAGCGAAAAGCGGCGCGGCGGCCTGCACGGCGCATCGGACGTCCGTGCGGACGGGCCGACGCAAAACCCGGCCATTATACGGAAGTTCGCCGCGGCGCTTTTCGGGATTGGGGAGCTTGCCGCGCGGCGGGCGGTGTGATGCGGTTGCGCCGGGCCGGCCTATCGGGCGAGCGCCGGCCGGCTGACGGGCGATCGCCGCCGGCGCGAGCGCCGATCGCGGCGCGCGTCAGCGTCAGCGTCAGCGCCACGCGCCGACGACGACGCGCTTCAGGATATGCAGCTTGCGATGGAAGAAATGCTCGGCGCCCGGAATCACGACGACGGGCAGCTCCTGCGGCCGCGCCCAATCATAGACCGACGCGATCGGCACCGTGTCGTCGTTCTCGCCGTGGATCACGATCGTATCCTCCGGCACGTCGGCGACCTGCCAGCGGCTCGCCGCCGTGCCGACGAACACCATCCGCTCGATCGCCTGTCCGGCGTCGCGCAGCCGCTTGCCGACGTGCGACAGCACGAACGTGCCGAACGAGAAGCCCGCGAGCACGATCGGCAGATCCGCGTGCCCGGGCAGCGCGCGCATGTGCGCGAGCACCGCGAGCAGATCGTCGACTTCGCCGACGCCGTCGTCGTGCTCGCCTTGCGTCGCGCCGACGCCGCGAAAATTCGAGCGGATCACCGCGTAGTTCAACTGGACGAAGATGCGCGCGAGCGTCTGCGCGACCTTGTTGTCCATCGTGCCGCCGAAGAGCGGATGCGGATGCGCGACGAGCGCGATCCCGCGGGGCGCGGCCGAGCCGTCGCGCACGGCGTCGGGCAGGTCGATCGCGATCTCGATGTGGCCGACGGGGCCGGCGATCAGGGATTTCTGGGTGTAGGCGTTCATGCTGCTGCGTGCGGGGCGATTCGAAAAAACGGGGCTCAGATTCTCAGGCGCTCGACGACCTGGCCGTCGCGCAGATGCGATTCGACGATCTCGTCGATGTCGTTCTTGTCGACGTACGTGTACCAGGTGCCCTCCGGATAGACGACGATGACGGGGCCTTCCTCGCAGCGGTCGAGGCAGCCCGCCTTGTTGACGCGCACCTTGCCCGCGCCCGCGAGGCCGAGCTCCTTGACGCGCTTCTTCGCGTACTCCTGCATGTCCTGCGCGCCGCAGTTCGCGCAGCTCGGGCGCTCGGCGCCCTTTTCGCGCTGGTTCAGGCAGAAGAAGACGTGGTGTTGGTAGTAGGGTTCCATGATGTGGCTCATTGCGTGCGGGCGCCGCGTGAGCGACCGGCGTTATCGGACAGAAGCGATCGGACGGATTCGGCAGGCGAGTCGTGGCCGATTATAGCGACCGGCGCCGTTTGCCGCTGACGCCGCGCGCGGCGCGCGACGCGCGCCTCGCGAGCCACGCGCGTTCCGCGCGGCCGGCGAGCCAGACGAGCGCCGCATAGGGCCAAATCCACGCGAGCCAGCGCGCGATGCTGTTGAAGTGCACGTAGCGGCCCTGCTGCCAGCCGGACAGCGCGAAATCGAAGAACGGATTGACGGGCAGCACGTTGACGAGCGCGAGCGCGACGGCGAGCGCCGCCGCGGCGAGCGACGCGCGCCACGCGCCCGGCAGCCGCAGCGCGACGAGCGCGGCGGCGAGCCCCGCCGCGATGCCGCGCAGCGCGCCGGGGCTCGCCCAGTCGAACACGAGGCCCGTGTGCGACTGCATGAAGGTCGCGGCCGCCTTCAGCGCGAGCGCGAACGCGGTGAAGCCGACGACGAGCCGCACGCGCGGCGCGCGCTCGCGCATCGCGAGCGACGCAACCGCGAGCGACGCGAACAGGCCGAGCGCGGCGAGCAGCGTTTCCCACGCGGAATCGGACAGCAGGCCGTCGAGCCGGTCCGGCCACGCGGGCACGTTCCAAGCGTTCGGCGCCCATGCGAGGAGCGCGCTGCGCATCGACACGTCGGCGCTCTCCCAGAGCTCGCTCGGCCAATCGCCGATGCCGAACAGGAACGGCGACGGAAACAGGATCGCGCCTGCCCACAGCGCGGCGAGAAAGAGCGGCGTCGACGCATCGCGCTCGAACCACGCGAAGCGCACGCGCCGCACGGCGCCGCGCTCGATCAGCGCGGTCGCGGCGGGCGCGGCCGCCGCCGCGCCGACGAGCGCGCCGAGCGCATTCGCCGCGAGATCGAGGTTCGACGACACGCGCGTCGGCAGATAGGTCTGCAACGCCTCCATCGCGCCCGACAGCAGCGCGCCCGACAGCATCGCGACGAGCACGGCCGGCACGCCGCGCAGCGGATAGAGCGCGAGCACCGCGAGCGCGCCGAACGGCAGATAGCCGATCACGTTGGTGACGACGTCGAACGCGGTCAGATAGCGCGGCAGCGGCGCGAGCAGATAGTCGAACGGGCCGATGCCGAGCGAGCGCCAGCCCGTGAACGGATAGAGCGACGCATAGACGACGAGCGCCGCGTAGACGGCGAACGCCTGACGCGCGAGCGTCGAATGGCGGCGCTGCCGGCGCGCGGCGGGGGTCATCTCGGCGGCGCCGCGCACGGCGCGGCAAGCGCGGCGTGCGCGGCGGCGTTCATGGCGCGGCGGCGTACGCCTGGACGCCGAGCCACGCGACGAGCTGCGCGACGAGATCGTCGCTCGCCGCGGCAAGCGCCTGCGCGCCGCCCGCCGCATCCGGCGTGCTCGCCGGCGCGCGCGACACGAACGTGCGCTGGCCGAGCACCCTGCCTTCCTGCGTGAGCGTCGCGCGCGCGGTGACGGCCGCGTGGCTCTCCGAGCGGCCGTCGAACACCTGCTCGAACTCGGACAGCTCGACCTTCAGCACGGGCGCGCGCACGCTGTCCTCGCCCTCGAGCACCGCGCCGCGCCGCGACAGCGCGCCGCGCAGCCGCTGCGTCAGCAGTTGCGCGGGCGGCGCCGTCCATTTGCTGTCGCGGTAGACGGCGATCCGCTGCGCGTCCGAATACGCGAGCCGATAGACGAAGCGCTCCGAGTTGAGCGCGTCGGGCGCGCTCACGTCGAGCACCTTGAGCGCGGGCGCCGTGCCCGCCGTCGCGGCCGGCTGCGCCGGACCGAGATCGTAGCGGATGTTCGAGAGCGCGGCGGGCGTTCCCGCGCAGCCGCTCAGGCTCGCGATCGCGAGCGCCGCGGCGAGCGCGAGCGCCGGGCGGCCGCGGCGGAGGAAAAAACCTGACGTGTAGTGTGCGTGCATCGCGAATTCCAAGAAAACTTACTGGGCGGGCGCGGCGCCCGGCCACATGAATCCCGACTCGCCCGGACCGGGCTCGGCCGCCGGCGTGCCGAACAGCAGGCTGCGCGGATTGCGGCCGACGTCGCCCGCGACATCCTTCAGCGTGCGCGATGCGTCGCCGACGTTCGTCGCGAGCGCGTTGAAGCGCGGCAGCGTGTCGTAGCGCACGCGCGCGCTCAGCTCGGCGAGCGTGTCGTTCATCGACACGAGCGCCTGCCCCGCGCGGTTCAGGTTCGCGACGAGCGGCCCGCCCGGCGCGACGAGCGCGTTCGCCGATTCGAGCGCGTGGTTCACGTGCGCCATCGTCTGCGGCATTTGCGCGAGCGCGGGCTCGACCTGCTTCGACAATTGGGTGACGCCGTCGGCCGCGTGCTGCATGCTCGCCGCGGTCGCCTTCAACTGGTCGCGCATCTCGGGCGACAGCATCTCGTTGACGCTCTTCGCGGCGATCTCCATCTGCTTGAGCAGCACGTCGCCGCGCTGCTGGAGCTGGTCGAACAGACTCGGGCGCATCGGAATCTGCGCGACCGTCTTCGCCGACGTCGGCAGCGGCGCCTGATCGGCGCCCGTGTCGTCGAGCTGCACGAACGCGATGCCCGTCACGCCCTGGAAGCCGAGGCTGCCGAACGTCGAGCGCGTGATCGGCGCGTTCGTGTCGACGAGAATGCGGATCACGATCTCGCCCGGATGCCCGCGGTCGAAGTTGATCGACTGCACCTTGCCGACGTCGAGCCCGCGATAGCGGACGGCCGCGTCGGGAAAGAGCCCGGTCACGCTCGAGCGCGACACGAGATCGTAAGGCACGCGCACCGTCCGATCGACGTTGAACCAATAGACCGCCCCGACGATCGCGAGCAGCAGCCCGATCGTGAAGAGGCCGGCCCAGAACGCGTGTGATTTGTTTTCCATGCTGGGGTTCCCTCGTGTTCGTACTAAAGCTCGGCGTCCGAAGGCGCCGGTTCGAGCGCCGCCTTCGGCAGGCGCGCGCGCCGCGCGGGCGGCAGCGCCTGCAGCGCGCGGCGTCCGCGCCGGCCGAGAAAGTATTCGCGGATGAACGGATGATCGACGCCCGCCGCGTCTTCGACGGGCGCGGCGACGAGCACCTTGCGCTCCGCGATCACCGCGACGCGCGTCGACAGCGCGACCATCGTATCGAGATCGTGCGTGACCATCACGACGGTCAGGCCGAGCGTGCGATGCAGCGTCGCGATCAGCTCGACGAACTCGTCGGACGCGCCGGGATCGAGCCCCGCCGTCGGCTCGTCGAGGAACAGCAGCTCGGGCTCGAGCGCGATCGCGCGCGCGATCCCGACCCGCTTGACCATCCCGCCCGACAGCGCGGCCGGCATCTTCGACGCGTGCTTGCACGGCAGCCCGACCATCTCGAGCTTGAGCATCACGATGTCGTGCAGCAGATCCTCCGGCACGCGGCCGAGCTCGCGCAGCGGCTGCGCGACGTTGTCGAACACGGTCAGCGACGAGAACAGCGCGCCGTGCTGGAACAGCATGCCCGAGCGGCTGCGCATCACGCGCGCGGTGTCGGCGTCGATCTTCGACGTGTCCTGGCCGAACACCTCGATCGTGCCGGAGCTCGGCCGCTCGAGGCCGAGGATCTGCCGCACGAGCGTCGTCTTGCCCGAGCCCGAGCCGCCGACGATCGACACGATCTCGCCCGCGCGCACGTCGAAATCCAGATGCTCGTGGACGACGTTGCGCCCGTAGCGCTTCGTCAGGTCGCGCACCTCGATCACGAAATCGTCGTCGCGCGTGTTCATCCGAGCCCCACGTTCTGGAAGAGGATCGCGAACACCGCATCGGCGAGGATCACGACCGTGATCGACGTGACGACGGAAGTCGTCGTCCCTTCGCCGAGGCTCTGCGAATTCGCCTTGATCCGGAAGCCGAAGTGGCACGCGACGAGCGCGATCAGCATCCCGAACACGACGCCCTTGCCGAGCCCGATGAACACGTTCGCGATCGGCACGACGGACGGCAGCGAGCGCACGAAGAAGTTCAGGTCGATGCCGAGCACGAACTTCGCGGCGAGCGCGCCGCCCGCGAGCGCGATGATGTTGGTCCACATCACGAGCAGCGGCATCGCGACGCCGAGCGCGAGCACGCGCGGCAGCGTGATCCGCAGGCCGTGCGGAATGCCCATCACGCGCATCGCGTCGAGCTCCTCCGTCACGCGCATCACGCCGATCTGCGCGGTGATCGCGGAGCCCGAGCGGCCCGCGACGAGGATCGCCGACAGCACCGGCCCGAGCTCGCGAATCACCGAGAGGCCGAGGATGTTGACGATGTAGCGGTTCGCGCCGAAGAGCTGCAGCTGCTGCGCGGACAGATACGACAGCACGATGCCGATCAGGAACGCGACGAGCGCCGTGATCGGCAGCGCCTTCGCGCCCGCCGCGTAGACGTTCGCGGAGATCTCGGTCCACGGCATCGTGCGCGGCCGGCGCAGCACCGACAGCAGATCGACGATCAGGCCGCCGAGCAGCGCGATGCCGCCGTACAGGTGTTCGCCGAACGTGAAGAGGCCCTGGCCGAAGCGCGTGACCGGATCGATCCGCACGACGGGCTCGGGCGCCTCGCGGCTCTCGTCGAGCCGTTCGATGCGCTCGAACACGGTCCGCTGATTGTCGGTGAGCGCGATCCCGGCGGGCAGCTTGCGGCCCCACACGCGCCAGAGCGCCTGGCCGCCGACGTGGTCGAGCCGGTCGACGCCGGACAGATCCCACGCGCCGACCGGCTCCTTCGCGAGCCGTGCGATGCGGCGCGCGACGTTGCCGCGGTCGCGCGCGAGCGCGAGCGCCGTCCACTGGCCGGACAGGCGCACGGTCGAACCTTGGCTGCCGGCATCGACCGACAGGCCGGGAGGTGTCTGGAAGTCCAAAGGGCGATTTCGCAAAACGGTGACAGAGGCCATTGTAGCGAACCGCTTCGCCGCGCGAAGTCTCGTTTCGCCCGCGCGCGCGGCGCGGCCGGGCGTCGCGCGCGCACGCGGCGCGCGGCCCGCGCCGGCCGCTCCCGCGCCGCGCAAGCTTCCGGTATGCTTTCCGCGCGCCTTCCGGTTGGCCGTCCAAGCGCTTTCATTCTTCGGTCACGTTTCCTTTCGATACTCTCACGCGCTGGATGCCAGGCCGCCGGCGCATGCGCCGCTCACGCCATCCCCGGCTCAACGGAAACAGAACAGGAACAATCCCGATGCCCTTCCCCTCGCGTTTTCGCCGGCGGCTCTCGGCCGCCGCCCTCGTCGCATGCGCGGCGCTCGTCGCCGGCTGCAACGATGACGTCGATTCGACGCCGCCCGCCTCGTCCGGCGCGCCCACGCCCGCCGGCGCGAAGGCCACGCTCGCCGTGCTCGAGACGACCGATCTGCACACGAACGTGCTGTCGTACGATTACTTCAAGCTCGCCGCCGACAAGTCGCTCGGCTTCGAACGCGTCGCGACGCTGATCGCGCAGGCGCGCGCGCAGTATCCGAACACGCTCCTCCTCGACAACGGCGACACGATCCAGGGCACGGCGCTCGCCGATTATCAGGCGCTCGTGAAACCCGTGCCGTGCGACAGCGCGCTCGCGATCTACAAGGTGATGAACGCGGCGAAATTCGACGGCGGCGGCATCGGCAATCACGAATTCAACTACGGGCTGCCGTACCTGTCGCAGGTGACGGGCAACACGTTCGCCGTCGACGGCCTGCCCGACCCGGCGCAGCAGAAGAAATGCGCGGGCCCGAACTTCCCGCAGGTGCTCGCGAACGTGATCAGCGCGAAGACGAACGCGCCGCTCTTCACGCCGTACGCGATCCTCACGAAGACCGTCGCCGCGACGGCGCCGGACGGCCGCGCGATCACGGCGCCCGTGAAGATCGGCATCATCGGCTTCACGCCGCCCGCGATCATGAGCTGGGACAAGCGCTGGCTCGACGGCAAGGTCTACACGACGGGCCTGAAGGAAGCGGCCGAGAAGTACATCCCCGAAATGCGCGCGAAGGGCGCGGACCTCGTCGTCGCGATCTCGCACGGCGGCCTCGACAACTCGCCGTATTCGCCGACGATGGAAAACGGCAGCTGGTGGCTGTCCACCGTGCCCGGCATCGACGCGATGCTGATCGGCCACTCCCACCAGGTGTTCCCGGACGCGGCGAGCACGATCGCGCAGTTCAACCTGCCGGGCGTCGACAAGGCGAAGGGCACGGTCAACGGCGTGCCCACCGTGATGGCGAACTACTGGGGCAAGCATCTCGGCGTGATCAAGCTCGGCCTCGCATTCGACGGCAAGAAGTGGAGCGTCGACCCATCGCAGACGACCGTCGAGGCGCGCTCGATCCAGAATCCGGACAAGAGCTATGTCGACGCGGACCCGTCCGTCGCCGCGGCGATCGCGGCCGAGCATCAGGCGACGATCGATTACGTGAAGACGCCGATCGGCGGCACCGACTACCGGATGACCAGCTATTTCGCGGACGTCGGCGACCCGGGCGCGATCCAGATCGTCAACGAGGCGCAGGCCGACTACGTCGCGAGCTACGTCGCGGCGAACCTGCCGCAGTACGCGTCGCTGCCGGTGCTGTCGGTGAGCGCGCCGTTCAAGAGCGGCTTCGGCGGCGGCACGGACTTCACCGACGTCGCGGCGGGCGCGCTCGCGATCAACAACGCGGCCGATCTCTATCTGTACCCGAACACCGTCTACGCGGTGAAGGTGAGCGGCGCCGACATCAGGAACTGGCTCGAGACCGCGGCGAAGCGCTTCAACACGATCGATCCGACGAAGGCGACCGCGCAGAAGCTCGTGAGCAGCTTCCCCGGCTACAACTTCGACATGTTCACGTCCGCCGATCTGCGCTACGAGATCGACGTGACGCAGGCGGTGGGCAGCCGGATCAGGAACCTGACTTACAAAGGCGCGCCGATCGATCCGAACGCGCAGTTCATCGTCGCGACGAACAATTATCGCGCGAGCGGCGGCGGCAACTTCCCGGGCCTCGACGGCAGCAAGACGATCTTCGCGTCGCCCGACGCGAACCGCGACGTGCTGATCGCGTACATCAAGAAGCGCGGCCAGCTCACGCGCGCGGCCGACGGCATGCAGCGGAGCTGGCGCTTCACGAAGCTCGCGGGGTCGGTCGCGCACGTGCAGTTCGCGTCGGCGCCGAACCTCGTCGCGCTCGCGAACGCGGCAGGCGTCGCGGGCATCACGCAGATCGCGGCCGACGACGGCTCCGGCAAGGGACTCGCGACCTACGAGATTGATCTGACGCAATGACGAAGCGCGAGGGGCGGGACGGGCGCGGACCGGGACGGGCGCGAAGCAGCCGACGGCGGCCGCGATTCGCGCGACCGCGACACGCGAATCGTGCGGCTTGCCGCTTGCCGCTTGCCGCTTGCCGCTTGCCGCTTGCGGCTTGCGGCTTGCGGCTTGCGGCTTGCGGCTCGCGGCTCGCGGCTCGCGGCTCGCGGTTCGCGGTTCGCGGTTCGCGGTTCGCGGTTCGCGGTTCGCGGTTCGCGGTTCGCGGTTCGCGGTTCGCGGTTCGCGGTTCGCGGTTCAAAGTGTAAATGCGAAGTGCGAATGCGAAATGAGAAATGCGATGGCGATATGCGGTTCGCATCGAGCGATGCGCGCCATGCGCCGGTGCGTGCGAACCGGCCGCCTCGCCGCATGCGCTTCGCCATCTCGTTTTGCTCTCTCGTTTTGCTCCCTCGTTTCGCCCCCTCGCTTCGCTCGCTCCGTCTCGCCGCGCCCACACCGCCCGCGCCCCGCGCGCCCCTGGAGCGCCGGGCGCTGCCCCGCTCGCCAACCATGAAACCGACTCACTTCGATGATGAATGCAACCAAGAACCTGATCTCGACACGCGTCACGACGCCGCCCGGTGACGCGCCGCGCCCGTCGCCGCGGCAGCGCCTGCTGCGCGCGACGCTATCGCCCGTCGGCATGCTCGCCGTCGCGGCGGCGCTGGCGGCGGGCGTCGCCGTGGCGGACCGGCTCGAGCATCCGGCGCCCGGCGCGCAGTCCGTCACGCGCGCGCAGCTCGACAAATGGCGCGCGATGGTCGAACAGGCGGCCGAGCCGCGCGCGCTCGGCCGCCTTCGCGCGCTCGCGCAGCGCGGCTCGGCCGACGCGCAGTCGGCGCTCGGCCTCGCGCTCGTCGGCTCGCGCGATCTCGCGCTGCGCGACGAAGGCATGCGCTGGCTCGAAACGGCCGCGCGCGCGGCGCCGCTCGGCAGCGCGCCGACGAGCGCCGGCGTGCGCGACGCGCGCCTCGCGCTCGGCAAGGCATGGCTGCTCGGCACGGGCGGCGCCGCGCGCGACTACCCGCGCGCGCTTGCGATGCTGCGCCCGCTCGCCGCCGTGGGCGATCCGAACGCCGCGTACTACGTCGGCCTCATCTACCGCAGCGGCTACGGCACGCCCGCCGATCCCGCCGAGGCGGCCCGCTGGTTCGAGCTCTCGGCCCGCCACGACATACCGGCCGCGCAATTCATGCTCGCGAACGCGTACCGCGACGGCAGCGGCGTGCGCCGAGACGAGGCGCGCGCGCTCGCGCTGTACCGGCAGGCCGCCGACCGCGAGCTGCCGGAAGCGGTGCAAACGCTCGCGATCGCGTACCGCAACGGCGAACTCGGGCTGCCGCGCGACCCCGACGCGTTCCACGCGCAATGGATCGAGGCCGCGCACGCGCTCAAGCACCCGGCGCTCGCGCCTTGATCGAACGAATGCCTTGAACGGGCGCGGCGGCGGGCCACGGGAACCCGCCGTCGCGCGGATGCGGCGGATGCGCCTGCCGCCACGCGAACACACGAACGCGCAAACACGCAGGCGCGCACGCGCGCTTTACGCCCCTCCGCCCAGCCGATCGCGCTGCCCGCCGCGCGAACTCCGCCCCCCAAAAAACGAAGCGATCGACGAATTCAAAAAGAGGCGCGCGAGACGATCGTGTACGAATACGCATGGCGGCCGAACCACGCATTTCGGCCGCGCTTGCCTTCCGGCGAGCCACCCCGTTTACGCGAAGCCCTTGTTCCACACGACACTCATGACCGTCCGTTTCTCCGACCTCCCGCCGGGCATCCGCTCGGCGTCCGCGCCCTCCCCGCACGACGGCGCGACCGACGCGCTGCTCGCCGAGCTCGCGCAGCGGCTCGGCCTGCCCGGCCTGCACTTCGATTCGCAGGGCCTCTGCCGTCTGCTGATCGACGAATCCCTGCCGATCCTGCTGCGCCGTAGCTTCGCACGATCACACGGGCTTTCAGCAGACGACGAAGGAAGCCGGCATCAATTCCAACTGGAACTACGACGAGTTCGCGACCGACTACTTCGCGCACAAGGTCTATCGGACGCTTTATCCGGACGCCGACTACAAGACCAACTATTTCACGACGGATCTCGGCGGACGGCCGAAAGTCTGGGGCGGCAATCTGATCGGGTTCATGATCCAGTCCGGACACATGCGCGAGGCCGACATCAGGTCGGCCTACGCGAACGGCGACGGTTCGCTCGCGCTGCTCGAAGGCGAGAAGCTCGACGCGTGGAAGCAGTACGCGAAGACCGGGCGCGCGACGGGCGCGATCGCGCGCGCGGTCGCGACCGGCGCGACAACGCCGCCGGAAGGCGTCGCGCAAGCGGCCGACGCGACGCAGCGCGTCGATCACCGCATCAAGCAGGCGGCGACGGGCGCGGCGATCTCGAGCGCGGTCGCCGGCGCCGCCGGTGCGATTCCGCAGCCGCCGGCGAAGGTCGCATCGGGCGTGATCGGCGCGACGGACAAGCTCGCGACGGACACGCAGGCGTCCGACAGCCTGCGCGAGGCGGCCGGCTCGTCCGGCGACGCGAGCGCGACGAAGCAGGCGGCGGGCGAGATTCCGCGCGCGAAGCTCGACGGCGGCGCGCCGTCGGGCGACCGAAGCGCGCCGCAGCCGGAAGCCGGGGATGCCGGGGCGACGGCGTCCGCGCACCGGCCGTTGCCGACGAGCCAGCCGTTCAAGGCGTCGGACGCGTCAGGGGAGCGTCTCGCGGACAAACTGCTGGCGTCGTTCACGCCGCTCGATTTCCGTGCCGCCGCGCAGGCCGCCGCGCCCGGGAGCGCCGCGGCCGCCGCCCCATCGGCCGAATCGGCCATCGACGCGCGCGCGCGTCAACTGGCGCAGCCCGTGACCGGTCTGGCGGGCGCGCTGATCGATGCGCTCGGCGGTTCACGCGATCCGCAGGGCGGCGCGGCGCTACGCAGGCTCGCGCAAAAGAATCAGTACGGCGAATTCGAGATCGGCGCGGCGTTGGCGCGCCGTCTGACCGACCGGCCTTCGGCCGAGCGCGGCGCGGGAATCGAGCTGAACGACGCGTACCTGCAGTTGCTGCAGGCGGTCGTGACCGACAGCGACAGTCAGGCGGTCGCCCGGGAGGTCGCGAAACTGCTGCGTTCGCCGGATCACGAGAAGTCGGGCCTGAGCCGGCTGCTGCAAGGCAGGCTGCCGGGCTATTACAAGGCCGTGCTCGACCACGGCGTGAATCATCCGCAACTGCTCGCATCGATGAAGGGGTTGCTCGCGGAACTCGACGACAAGGCCGCGCAAGCGCGGCCGGGCGACCGAGCCGCGCTCGACAAGCTGACGGGCAAAATCAAGAACCAGTTCGACGAAGTGGTCGGCCACCTGCGGGAGCCGTTGCCGGAAACGGCCGCGGCGTCGAAGGACAGCGTGAAGGCGCGGCTCGAAAACATCAAGCTCCGGGCCTGGCAGATCGCGCAGCGCAAAGCCGCGGAAGAACATCGTCAGACGATGCTCGAACGCGCGCAGGAACAGCTCCAGTCGCAATTGAACGAGCGCCTGAAATCGCACGGCCTGAATCTGCCCGACTACATGCGGGCGAGCCTCGGCGACGCGCATCTGTCGCTGCTGCGCGCGTTGCACGAGCAGTTCGGGCAGCGTATGCAAGCGAGCGGCGACTCCGTCAAGGCGCGCTTCGCGCAGCGGCTCGACGCGGCGCGCGCGAGCGTCGGCGCGGTACGGGCGCGCGTCGACGAATTCGAGCAGCGGCTCGCCGAGCTCAAGGCGCAACCGCGCGCGAGCGCGACGAAGTCGGAAAAGGCGACGGTCGAAACGGCGCTCAAGGCCGAGAAGAAGGCGCTCAAGGAGGCGACGCGCGCGTTCGAGGACGTCACGGACAGCGCGCGACGCGCGCTCGACGGCGCGCAGTACGCATTGCGGCACGAAACGCGCGCCGAATTGATCCGCGCGATGCTCGACAGCGGCGTGTTCGTCGAGAACAAGACGGAGGAAGCCGATGCGCTGAAGCGGTGTCTCGAATCGAGCCAGGCGAAGGATATCGTGATGCGCGCGGTCGAACGGGCGAAGGATTATTCCGGGCTCGTCGACAAGGACAAGGCGATTCGCGTCGCGAGCGAGGCGCTCGTGCGCCACGTGATGAACGATCGCTTCTTCGTCGACAAGATGGCGCGAATTCAACAGAGCTTCTCGAATCTCGCCGCACGTCGCGAGGCCGGGCAGGCGGCGCCGGGCGTCGCGTTGCACGACGCGCGCCGCGAGGCGGCGTCCGGCGCGGAGCATCGGGTCGGCGAGGCGGTGTCGTCGCAGGTGAAGGCGCAGGCGGCAACGGCGGCCGAGCAGGTCGCGCGCAAACAGGCGCAGACCGAGGCGGCGCTGCAGGCCGAGCGCGCGGCGAAGGACGCGGCGATGCGCGCTGCGCAGCGCGACGCGCAGCAGCAGGCGGAGCGGGAGGCGCAGCGCAAGGCGGAGCAGGAAGCGGAGCGTCGCGCGCGCGAAAGCGCCGAATCGGCTGCGCGCGACGCCGCGCGTCGCGCGGCCGAGGAAAAGGCTGCTCAGGCGGCGCGACAGCAGGCTGAACAGGAAGCGAGGCGGGGGATCGAGCGGGCCGCGGCCGAGCGCGCGCATCGGATCTGGGCCGACAACTTCAATCGGCAATTGCAGCGCGCCGACGGCAACCTGCGCGACATCAACCTCGAGGAGCGCCTCGACAGGCTGCGCAACGGCGACATCGAGGAGCGTCTCGACAGGCTGCGGGAGGACCCACCGCGGCCCGATCCCGCGACGCGCGCCGGCGCTCGCCAGGCGCAAGCGCTGACGTCGGACGGCAAGCCGCGAATCGTCTGACGCGCCGTTTCGCCGTTGCCGGCCGGGCGCATCGCGCGACGCACCTGGCCGGCACGCGAACGCGGCGCCGGGCCGCGCCGCCGATCGGCGGCGCGTGCGCGGCTGTTTGGCGCCAGCGCATACCGTCGTCGCGCGGCGCGAGATCGCGCGCGCCGGCGAGCGCGAGGCCGAGCGCCGGAGGGCCAAAGCGCCGCGCCGCCTACTTCGCCGAAGCGCGGAGCCGCCGCGTTCCCGAATCGCCGAATCGTTCGGACGCTCGGACGCTCGGACGCCGAATCATCGGCGCAAATGCGCCGCGCCGTCCATTCATCGACAGACGGCGCGCGCCGATACCGCCCGAGCCTGTTCATCAAATGTGCTTTTTCAGCGCCGTCGACGACGCACCGCCCGGCGCGATCGCCGTCACGCCGCGAATTGCGTTCACGCCGTCCTTCGGTTGGCCGCCGCCTTGCTCGATCCTGTTGGCCGCGGCGCCGGGGGCTTTGATGAGCGCACGAACCTCGTCGGGCAGCGCGCCGCGCTTGTCGATCCGTGCGTCGAGGCCGTCGCGAAACGCGTTCGCCCGCGGCTGCGGCGCATTTCGGCGCGCCGCGTTGCGCGGCGTCGCGGCAACTCGATCGCGCCCGCGCGCTTCGAACGCCGTCGATCCGAAGCCCTCGTCGGTCACGTGGAAAGCCACGCGCGACACCCTGTCGCTACAATACGCGCCATGAATGCCGCCCCTCACCTCTCGACGCCCGCGAACGACGGGCCGCGCATCGACCGCGCACGCGTGGATGCACGCCTCGCCCCCGCGGCCCGCGAATGGTCGATCCAGATCGTCGACACGACGGGTTCGACCAACGCCGACCTCGCCGCGCAGCTGAAGTCGCTGCCGCGCAGCCGCGACGCGCTCGCCGCGCCGATCGCGCGCGTCGCGTACGAGCAGACGGCCGGACGCGGCCGGCAAGGCCGCCCGTGGTTCGCCCGGCCGGGCGACGCGCTGCTGTGCTCGATCGCGTGCGTGCTGCCGCGGCCCGTCGGCGAGCTCGCGGGCCTGAGCCTCGCCGTCGGCGTCGCGCTCGCCGAAGCGTTCGCCGAAATGCCGACCGGCGCGCGCGCCGAACCGGCCGCCCGCCAGCGCGCCGACACGACCGCCGCCGCAACCGCCGATACGACCGCCGCCGCCCCTCGCATCGCGCTCAAATGGCCGAACGACCTGCTCGTCACGTCGACGCAAGGCGGCGAGACCGCGATCGTCGGCAAGCTCGCCGGCATCCTGATCGAAACCGTCTGGAACACGAACGATGCGACCGCGGTCGTGATCGGCTTCGGCGTCAACGTGCGTGCGGCCGATGCCGCCGCGGCCGAAATCGACGCGCTGCGCGCGCGCGACGCGACGCTCGCGAGCGGCCTGCCGCCCGTCGCGCTGTCCGCCGTGCGCCCCGGCGCGACGCTCACCGACACGTTCGCCGCCGCGCTGAACGCGCTCGCCGTCGCGCTGCCCGCGTTCGCGACGAGCGGCCTCGCGCCGTTCACGGCGCGCTGGAACGCGCTGCACGCTTACGCGGGCCGCGACGTCGCGCTGCTCGAACGCGGCGCGGAGCTCGCGCGCGGCGTTGCGGCCGGCATCGACGCGACAGGCCAGTTGCTGCTCGACACGCCCGCCGGCCGGCAGGCGATCGCGGCGGGCGACGTGTCGCTGCGCGCGCAGGGGAGCGACCGATGAGCGGCTTGTGCTTGCTGATCGACGCGGGCAACAGCCGCGTCAAATGGGCGCTCGCGGACAGCGCGCGCCATTTCGTCGCGAGCGGCGCGTTCGAGCACGCGGACGACACGCCGGATTGGTCGACGCTGCCCGCGCCGAGCGGCGCGTGGATCTCGAACGTCGCGGGCGACGCGGCCGCCGCGCGCATCGACGCGCTGATCGACGCGCATTGGCCCGCGCTCGCACGCACCGTCGTCCGCGCGAGCGCCGCGCAATGCGGCGTGACGAACAGCTACGCGAAGCCCTCGCGCCTCGGCAGCGACCGCTGGGCGGGGCTCATCGGCGCGCACGCCGCATTCCCGGGCGAGCATCTGCTGATCGCGACGTTCGGCACCGCGACGACGCTCGAAGCGCTGCGCGCGGACGGCCATTTCGCGGGCGGGCTGATCGCGCCCGGCTGGGCGCTGATGATGCGCTCGCTCGGCATGCACACCGCGCAATTGCCGACGGTGTCGATCGACGCCGCGACGAGCCTGCTCGACGAAGTCGCCGCGAACGACGCGCACGCGCCGTTCGCGATCGACACGCCGCATGCGCTGTCCGCCGGCTGCCTGCAGGCGCAGGCGGGGCTCATCGAGCGCGCGTGGCGCGATCTCGAACGAGCGTGGAAAGCGCCGGTGCGGCTCGTGCTGTCGGGCGGCGCGGCGGAGGCGATCGTGCGCGCGCTGACTGTCCCGCATACGCGGCACGACACGCTCGTGCTGACGGGCCTCGCGCTGATCGCGCATTCGACGTGACGCGGGCCGCGCGCGCGAGCGGCCCGCAAGCCGCTCGCGCGCGAAGCGGCGCGGCGCCGCGATGCGATGCGATGCGATGCGCGGCGGATTGACGGTAACGGAACGATTCTCGGGAGTATTGACGATGCTGCGCTGGCTGATCTCTATTCTCTTTCTCGCCAACATGCTCGCGTTCGTGGTAGTGCGCGGCGTGTTCGGCCCGATGCCCGCCGCGGGCCCGCGCGAGCCGGGCCACGCGCTGCTGCAGGTGCGGCCGGACGCGCTGCGCGTTGCGCCCGTGTCGCAGGCAGCGGATCAACCGATCATCGGCGGGCCGATCGTGTCGCCGCCGCTCGACACCGCGCCGCTGAACGCGCTCGGCCCGACTTCCGGCCCGATGTCCGTTCCGGCGTCCGGCGCCGCGACGAGTTCGGCGACGCAGGCCCCGGCATTGCCGCCCGCCGCGGCCACGGCCGCGGCGCCGCCGGCTCGAGCGCCGGCCCAACCCCAGCCGAACGCCTCGGCCGCACACTGACGCCGTGACGCAGCGTCGAGCCGCCCGCGCGCCCCTGCGCGCGACGCCGGCCGCGCGAAGCGTCGATCAGTCGCCGTTCGACTGCGAGCGCACCTTCTTCAGCAGCTTGGTGGTCGAGCGATCGTGCTCGAACGGAATCGCCAGCGCCCGCCCGCCCCAGCCGCGCACGAGCGCGGCTTCGGGCAGCGCGTCCATGTCGTAGTCGCCGCCCTTCACGAGGATGTCGGGGCGCACCGCCTCGATCAGCGACACCGGCGTCTTCTCGTCGAAGCCGACGACCCAGTCGACGCATTCGAGCGCGGCGAGCAGCGCCATCCGGTCTTCCTGCACGTTGATCGGCCGGTCGTCGCCCTTGCCGAGCATGCGCACCG
Organism: Burkholderia sp. MSMB1498; assembly: GCF_001526245.1. Taxonomy (NCBI): domain Bacteria; kingdom Pseudomonadati; phylum Pseudomonadota; class Betaproteobacteria; order Burkholderiales; family Burkholderiaceae; genus Burkholderia; species Burkholderia sp. MSMB1498. Next base: position 71,149 of record NZ_LOYJ01000053.1, on the reverse strand, counting down.
ACGCGTCGCTGTTCACGCCGACGACGAGGCACGCGCCGAGCGCCTTCGCGTCGGCGAGATAGGTGACGTGGCCGCGATGCAGGATGTCGAATACGCCGTTCGTGAAGACGACGGGCGCGGGCAGCGACGCGCGCAAGGCGGCGAGCGCGTCGCGGGTGATCAGCTTGCGTTCGAACGAAGCGGGCATGGTCGGAAAACTCGTTGGTCGGGATGAACGGGGCAAACCGCGTCGCACCAGGCGCACGCCGGCTGCAACGCGAAACGGCAAAAGAAAAGCCCGCCGAACCTGCGAGCGGGCTTGTCGCGCGATGCGGCAGCGGTTACGCGGGCTGCGCGGCGGCCGGGCCGCCCTGCGCCTGCAGGCGCGCCGTGACTTCCTTCCGATAGCGGTTCAGTTCCTGCGCGGTCGCGAACGTGCGCTCGAACAGCACCGACAGGTTGTGCAGGATGCGGTCGACGACCTTCTTCTCCCACTCGCCGTCGAAACGGATCTGCTCGTCGAGCCAGCGCTCGAGCCATTCCGGATCGGGCAGGCGCGACTGCACGGTGTCGCGCGGGAACAGCGCCTGGTTCACATGCAGGTTCGTCGGGTGCAGCGGCTTCTCGGTGCGGCGCGCCGACGCCATCAGCACGCCGATCTTCGAGAACGCCGCGCGCGCGACGTCGCCGCAGTTGTTGAGCGCCTTCTTCATGTAGCGCAGGTACGCGCCGCCGTGACGCGCCTCGTCGCGCGAGATCGTCTCGTAGATGTGCTTGATGACGGGCTCGGTATGCCACTCGGCCGCGCGGCGATACCAGTGGTTCAGGCGAATTTCGCCGCAGAAGTGCAGCATCAGCGTCTCGAGCGGCGGCGCCGGATCGAACTCGAAGCGCACCGCGTGCAGTTCCTCTTCCGTCGGCATCAGTTCCGGCTTGAAGCGGCGCAGATATTCCATCAGCACGAGGGAGTGCTTCTGCTCCTCGAAGAACCACACGCTCATGAACGCGGAGAAATCGCTGTCGTGGTGATTGTCGCGCAGGAACATCTCCGTCGCGGGCAACGCCGACCACTCGGTGATCGCGTTCATCTTGATCGTCCTCGCCTGCTCGTCACTCAGGAGCGATGCGTCGAACTTGTCCCAAGGGATGTCCTTCTCCATGTCCCAGCGGACGGCTTCGAGCGACTTGTAAAGTTCCGGATAAAGCATGGTGTTCATGGTCCCACCCCTGTTCTGCGCAATGCGACAACCAAACGTGACTGTTGCGGCAAACACGCCTAGTGCAGGCGTTTTCGCAACCAAGTCGATAATTTTACGCGCTAATCCGGGCCCGGACGCAGGTTTCGCGCCGGACGCCGGGCGGCCGCACTTCCACCGTGGGGCAGGCCGCACTCAGCGCTCCCGACGATCGAAAGCCGCGTCGCGCATGCCTGAAAGGCGCCGGCGCACCGCCGGCTTCGTTGCCGGGCCCCGCGCGCGCCGTGGTGAACGGCTGCGCCCGAGCGGCCCGATGTGATGTATTCGGCGGCGGCCATAATAGCACGCGACTGTGACCGTTCCGAGACGGCGGCGGGCGCCGGGGCCGCGCCCATGCGGCAAAGCGTCGCAGCGAAAGCATTCCGTTAGCGTGGCGAAAACGCAACCCAAGCCGCAATGGCGGGCGAACGGCCGTTGAACGACGGGCGAACGGCGCTGAATCGCCGCGCCCGAATGCGCCGCCCCGCCGCAACGCGGGCGAACGGCGCGAGGCGGCAACGGGCCGCGTCGGCACGCATCGGGCCGCATGCGGGCGATTCATCCGGTCCGGGACGATCCCGTTCGTCGCGAGCGGCACGTCGAATCCGGACGCGGGCCGCCGCTGCGGCGCCGTCAGCGCCCGGCGGCCCGGCCGGACGTGCGCGCATCGCCGCTGCCCGCCACGCCGTCGTCCGTCCCCGCGACGCTCGCGCCCGCCTCGACGCCCGAGCCCGGGCCGCCTTGCGCTTCCGCGTCCGCGCCGGTGCGCTCGGCGGACGCGATCCACTGCGCGAGCCGCTCGCGCTGCCCGTGCGCGTCGCGGTAGCCGAGCTCGACGAGCTCGCGCGTGAACTCCGCCTCGAACAGCAGATAGCTCGCAAACGACGCGCCCGCCGGCTTGTTGCCGCCCACCGCGCCGAGCAGCCCGCGCACCGTGAGCGGCAGCCGCTTCAGATGCTTCGACGCGATGAGCTCGATCCGCTCGGACGGCGCGATCGCGAGCACGTCGACGTGCCGCCAGCCGCTCGCCGGCTCGACGTAGGCGGGCAAATGCTCGATCATCCGGTTCACGTGATCGATCCGCTCGATGTCGGCGCCGATCGAATCGAGGAACACGCTCGCGAGCACCTGCTGGCCGATCTGCGCAAGCGACGGGTAGCCGCGCCCGTTGCCGTTCGCGGCGGGCACCTCGGGCCGCGGGTCGGCGGCGCCGACCACGACGATCCGGTCGCTGCCGAAATGGATCGCGGGCGACAGCGGCGCGATCTGCCGGATCGAGCCGTCGCCGAAATATTCGATCTGGCCGTCGAGCACGAGCGGCACCGCGGGAAACACGAACGGAATCGCCGACGACGCGATCAGATGCCCCGCGGACAGATCGACCATCCGGGCCGTGCGCTCCGCGCGCCGCCACGCCTGAATCGGCTCGCTCGCCTGATAGAACGTCAGATGGCGGCCGCTCGTGTAGCTGAGCGCCGTCACCGACAGCGCATGCAGCTTGCGCGCCTCGAGCATCAGCTCGATCCGGTGGAAGTTGAGCTCGCGCCGCAGCAGGTGCGCGAGCGGCGCGTTGTCGAGCAGCCCGCGCGGCGAGCGGCGCGCCGCCCAGCCGATGCTCATCGCGGCGAGCCAGCGCGCGCCCGCGGCGGCAATGCCGAGCCAGTCGGTTCGATACACGTGCTCGGCGCGCAGCCGCTCCCAGAATTCGAGCAGACGCCGCACGCCGTGCTCGAAATCGTCGGCGTGGCTCGCGAGCGACGTCGCGTTGATCGCGCCCGCCGACGAGCCGCAGATCACCGTGAACGGCGATGTGCGCCGCTTCGGATCGACATCGTGCGCGATCTCGGCGAGCCCCTTCAGCACGCCGACCTGATACGCGGCGCGCGCGCCGCCTCCCATCAGCACGAGCGCGAGCCGCATGTCCGCCTCAGCGTGTCCTCATCGGCGCCGCGCGCGTCACGGGCTGCGCTTCGCCGGTTTCTTCGCGGCGGCGGGCTTCGCGTCGTCGGCCGCGCTCGACGCGCCGGGCGCGCGGTCGGCCGCCGAGCCGCTCGCGCGCGGCGAGGCGGCGCGGCGCGTCGCCGGCTTCTTCGCGGCGGACGGCTTCGGCGCCGCGTCGCCGCCCGGCTCGGACGCGCCGCCCGCGGGCGTCATGCCCGACTGGGCCATCGCGAAACGCGCGAGCTGATTGAATTGCGATTGCAGCAGGTTCCACCAGCCCGCCGGATCGAACGCGTCGGCGCCCGGCGCCGCTTGCGGCTGCTGCGCGCCTTCGGCCGCGGCCGCCGCGCCCGCATCGGCACTCGCGAACGCGCCGCCGCGCGTTTCGTCGCGCTCGCTCGCGCCGGCTTCGCGCGCCGACGCCGGCGTCGAAGCGGATTCGCGATGCGCCGAATCGTCGGGTGTCAGCGCGGCTTCGGCGGCGGCCATCGAGGTCTGCGCGAACGCGCCGAACGCGCGCAGCGTCGCGAGCGTCGCGCGCTGCACCTCGAGCGCCTGGATCGCGGACTGCAGCATGCCGAGGTTGAGCTTCAGCCACTGCTCGACCGCGCGCAGATCGGTGATCCGCTTGTCGAGCTCCTCGACGCTCGCGAGCGGCGCCATCAGGTCCGACATCGCCGACAGCGACGGCGGCAGCCCTTGCGACGCGCCCGGAAACGCGCCCAACCCGCCGAACGGCGTGAGGCGCATCATCTCCCACATCTTGTCGAGGAAGCCGGCGGGCTGAAAGCCGCCGAAGCCGGAAAACGGATTGGTGCCGTTGGTATCGGTCATCGTCGATTCCTTCGAAACGATTGAAGCGGGTCACGGGCGAACGCCGCGCGGCGGCGTCCATTGCCGATCATAGCGCGCGCGGCGCTCACGACGGCACGTCGCCCGAAAAATCCGGCGCGCGGCGCTCGCGCAGCGAGCGAATGCCTTCGCGCACGTCCGGCCCCGAAAACCCCATGAATTCGAGCGCGAGCGACGCGTCGAACGTCGGCCCCGCGAGCCGCAGCCAGTTGTTGAGCGCGTACTTGGTCCAGCGGATCGCGCTTGGCGAGCCGTGCGCGAGCCGCTCGGCGAGCTCGTACGCCTTCGGCAGCAGATCGTGATCGTCGACCGCGAGCGACACGAGCCCGATGCGCTCGGCCTCGTCGCCGCTCACGGGCTCGCAGAGGAGCAGGTGGTATTTCGCCTTCGCCATCCCGCACAGAAGCGGCCAGACGATCGCCGCGTGATCGCCCGCGGCGACGCCGAGGCGCGTGTGGCCGTCGATGATCCGCGCGCTCTTCGCGGCGATCGACACGTCGGCGAGCAGCCCCGCGACGAGCCCCGCGCCGACGGCGGGCCCGTGCATCGCGGAGACGATCGGCTTGCTGCAGTTGATCACGTTGTAGACGAGATCGCGCGCCTCGCGCCAGACGCGCTCGCGCACCGCGTGGTCGTCGGCCATCCGCTCGACCAGCGCGAGATCGCCGCCCGCCGAGAAGCCTTTGCCTTCGCCGCGAATCACGGCGACGCGCGCATCGGGATCGCGATCGACGTCGCGCCAGATGTCGGCGAGCTCGCGATGCATCGCTTCGCTCGCGACCGCGAGGCCGCTGCGGTTCGCGCCTTCGCCGCTCATCACGATTTCGACGACGCCGTGCGGCTGACGCCGGATGCGCAGCGCTTCGTAGCCGGCATAGGGAGCGAGATCGGACATGCTGAACCTTCCTTCGATTGGGATTGAGTGATCGGGAGGCTTCTTCGTCGCTTTCGATTCAGTGTAGCGAAGCCCGTTCGGGCGGGCATCGGGCGAAACCCGGCGCGGGACCGGCGAAGCACCGCGCGCACCGCGACGCCGGAACGTGCACGTCGCGCGCCGCGCCGGCGCGCGTTTCACGCGGCTTGCTCGCACGGCCTCTCGTCGCGGGGCTTCGGCTTCGCATCCTTCGCGTCCTTCGCTCGATTACGCAGCGCCGTCCACCGGCGCCACCGCCTGCTCGATCGCCCCGAAGATCGACTTCCCGGCTTCGTCGAACATCTCGATCTTGACCTTGTCGCCATAGCGCATGAACTCGGTCTGCGGCGCGCCGTGCTCGATCGTCTCGACGCAGCGCTTCTCGGCGATGCAGCAGTAGCCGCGCTTCGCATCCTGGTTCGACACCGTGCCCGAGCCGACGATCGAGCCCGCGCGCACGTTGCGCGTCTTCGCCGCGTGCGCGATCAGTTGACCGAAGTGAAACACCATGTCGACGCCCGCATCCGGCTGGCCGACCTTCTTGCCGTTCCAGTGAACGATCATCGGGCGATGCACGCGGCCGTCGCGCCAGTGCTCGCCGAGCTCGTCGGGCGTCACGGCCACCGGCGCGAACGCGCTCGCCGGCTTGCTCTGAAAGAAGCCGAAGCCCTTCGCGAGCTCGGCGGGAATCAGGTTGCGCAGCGACACGTCGTTGACGAGCGTGACGAGCCGCACCGCCTTCAGCGCCTCGTCGGGCGTCGCGCCCATCGGCACGTCGGCCGTGATCACCGCGACCTCCGCCTCGAAATCGATGCCCCACTCCTCCGACGCGCAGACGATGTCGTCGCGCGGCCCGAGAAAGTCGTCGCTGCCGCCCTGGTACATCAGCGGATCGGTCCAGAACTCGGGCGGCATCTGCGCGCCGCGCGCGCGGCGCACGAGCTCGACGTGGTTCACGTAAGCGGAGCCGTCCGCCCACTGGAACGCGCGCGGCAGCGGCGCCATGCAGTCGGCGGGCTCGAACGCAAACGCATTGCGCGCGCGGCCCTGGTTCAGCGCGTCGTACAGATCGCGCAGCTGCGGCGCATAGAACGCCCAGTCGTCGAGCACGCGCTGCAGCGTCGGCGCGATCGCGTCGGCGATCGCCGCCGTGTGCAGGTCGCGGGATACGACGATCAGTTGGCCGTCGCGCGTGCCGTCCTTGAGCGAAGCAAGTTTCATAGGGAAGAGAGCCGTTGTAGTGACGATGGAAGGAATCTATTTTACGATGGTGAATCCGCGCGGCGGCGCGCGCCGCAAGCCGCGCCGCCGTTCGATTCCCATTCTTCCCGCAACGCCGTGAACAAGTCCGCCTCAAACGCCTCCGATTCGCCCGACGACGATCTCGCCGACGACCACGACACCGCCGAGGAAAAGATCCGCTCGGGCATCCAGTCGATCGAGGTCGGCTTTCGCCTGCTCGACGTGCTGACGAGCGAGCCCCGCGCGATGATGCTGCGCGACCTCGCGCAGCGCGCGGCGATGAGCCCGGCGAAGGCGCACCGCTATCTCGTGAGCTTCCAGCGGCTCGGGCTCGTCTCGCAGGACCCGGTCTCGGGCCGCTACGAGCTCGGCGGCTTCGCGCTGCAAATGGGCCTGGCGCGGCTTGCGCGCGTCGACGGCGTGAAGCTCGCGCGGATCGCGCTCACCGCGCTGCGCGATCAGCTCGACCAGACGGTCGGCATCGCGGTATGGGGCAACCAGGGGCCGACGATCGTCCACTGGATGGAGTCGAGCCATCCGGCGAAGGCGTCGCTCAAGCTCGGCGACGTGATGCCGCTCCTCGGCTCGGCGACGGGCCTCGTGTTCGCCGCGTACCTGCCGCGCGGCAAGACGGCCGCGTTGATCGAGCGCGAGCTCGCCGACACGCGGCGCGCGACGCACTACACCGGGCCGCGCACGCTCGCCGAAGTCGACGCGGCGCTCGCCGACGTGCGCGCGCATCGCGCGGCCCGCGTCGAAGGGATGCTACTGCCGACGATCAACGCGTTCGGCATGCCGGTGTTCGACGCGCTCGGCGATCTCGCGCTCGCGATCATCGCGCTCGGCCACGAAGGCGCGTTCGACATCCGCTGGGGCGGGGAGATCGACGTCGCGCTGCGCGCTTGCGCGCAGAAGCTCTCCTACGAGCTTGGGTATAGTGAAGGGGCGCGCGACGCCTGACCGGCGCCGCCGCATCCCGGCCGCGCATGGCGCGCGCCCCCGCTTCCTCGCTGCTCGAGATGCTCGCCCGCTCCTGATGCCGCCGTCGTCCACCGTTTCGTCGAACCCGCGCATCGCGCCGCGCCGCGTGCGGCGCGCGGCGTTCGTGCTCGCGCTCGTGCTCGCGCTCCACTGGCTCGCCGCGCTGTGGCTCGTGCGGTTTCGCGAGCCGTTCAAGCCTGTCGAGCCCGAGAACGTGCCGGTTCAGGTCGAGTTGCTGAAGCCGCAGCAGATCGAGCGTGCGCCGGCGCCCGCGAAGCCCGCGGCCGTTCGGCCACGGGCCGTCCCAAAGCATGCGGCGCCCACGCCCATGCCCGCTCCGCAGCCGAGCGCCCGCGCGCCGCGTCGCGCGGAACCCGTGTTGAGCGCCGTGGAGTCGCCCGCCGAAGCGCCTACCGAAGCGCCCGTCGCAGCGCCCGCCGCCGCTTCCGCGGCCAAGTCCGCGAGCGCGGCGACAGCCGCAACGGACGAGCCGGCGAGCGGCGCATCAGGCAACACGGCGGGCGGCGCGTCGGGCGCGGACGCAACCGCGCAGCCCGGCGCGGCATCGCCCGGCGAAGCGCAGCCCGGCTCGAAGTTCACGCTCCCGCCTTCGGGCGAGCTGCAATACGACACGTTCTACAACGGCATGCAGAACACGCCGGGCACGATCCTCTGGCAGACCGACGGCCGCGCCTATTCGCTGTACGTGTCGATGCCCGTGCCGTTCGTCGGCCCGTACACGTACGAGAGCCGCGGCCGCGTCGACGCGTTCGGCATCGCGCCGCAGCGCTACGTCGAGACGCGCGGCAGGCGGCCGCCCGACTTCGCGATCTTCAATCGCGAGACGAGGCAGATCGTGTTCACGGGCACGCCGAATTCGCTCGCGCTGCCCGACGGCGCGCAGGACCGCTTCAGCATGCTGATGCAGCTCGCGGGCCTCGTCGGCGGCGATCCCGACGCGTATCGCCCGGGCGTCACGCGCGAGTTCTTCGTCGTCGATCGCGACAGCGGCGAGACCTGGCCGATCACGACGATCGGCGACGAGACGATCTCGACCGGCATGGGCAGGCTCGACGCCCGGCATTTCATGCGGCTGCCGCGCCGCGAGGGCGACACGCGCCGCATCGACATCTGGCTCGCGCCGTCGCTCGGCTGGCTGCCCGTGCGAATGGTCCAGACGGAACCGAACGGCGCGCAGATCGAGTTGCTATTGCACCGTCGCTCGGATGCGCGCGACGCGGCGGGCGAACGCACCGGCGCGAACGGCGGCGCGAGCGCCAACGTAGGCGCCGGCGCGGACGCCGCACGGGCGCCGGCGTCCGGCGCGCCGCTGAACGCCGACGAATCGGTAAATACGACCGACGGCACGCCGGCCGAATCGCCCGCCGTTCACGAGCGGCAACAACCTTGACAATCTTTGACAACAACTTTCGTCCACTGGAGCAGAATCGGAAACGTTTTAAGGTCATCGGCATCAAACCGATACGCCGCGTGTAAAAACGACCGGCGTGCAGCGCCAACCCCCTTGAAACCGGCTCGGTCTGCCCCACCTACGGTGGCAACGAGGCCGAAAGCCACAGCAAAGAGGAGTGCCGCCATGCAAATGATCTACAACAGCCCCAACTACTGCGTCGTCGAGTTTCCGCCGCAGGACGGCCACCATGCGATGAACTCGGGTGGCTACGAGATCGTCGACAAGAACGCGCAACGCGAAATCTTCATCGACGGCGAACTCGCCGCGCGCTTTCGCGAGCACGTGAAGCAGTTGATCCAGGCCGAGCCGTCGCTCGACGAGGTCGACGAATTCCTCGGACAGTTCGACAGCCTGATGACGCAACCCGTGGTTCTCCACTAACGTCGCACGGACGCGGCCGCTTGCCGGACCCGCGGGTCCGCGAAAGCGCCGCCGCCCGACGCGATCCGGCGCACTCCAACCCGCCCCCGCCCGGTCCGCCGCGCGGGGGCTTTGTTTGCCCGCGAACGGCCGCCTCACGTACGACGGGAGCAGCGGCTACAATGACGGCTTTCCGATACGCCGGTAATCCGCCATGTCCGAGCCCACGCCGATCGCGTCTTCCGCCCAATCCGCCGCCCTCGCCGCGCCGTACACGCGCGGCGCCGAGCTGCCGACGCTGCTTCGGCAGCGCATCCTGATCCTCGACGGCGCGATGGGCACGATGATCCAGCGCTACAAGCTCGACGAAGCCGCGTATCGCGGCGAGCGCTTCAAGGATTTCCCGCGCGACGTGAAGGGCAACAACGAGCTGCTGTCGATCACGCAGCCGCAGATCATTCGCGAGATCCACGACCAGTACTTCGCCGCGGGCGCCGACATCGTCGAGACCAACACGTTCGGCGCGACGGCCGTCGCGCAGGCCGATTACGGGATGGAAGACCTCGTCGTCGAGATGAACGTCGCGTCGGCCGCGCTCGCGCGCGAATCGGCCGCCAAATACACGACGCCGGCCAAGCCGCGCTTCGTCGCGGGCGCGATCGGGCCGACGCCGAAGACGGCGAGCATCTCGCCGGACGTCAACGATCCGGGCGCGCGCAACGTCACGTTCGACGAGCTGCGCGACGCGTACTACACGCAGGCGAAGGCGCTGCTCGACGGCGGCGTGGATCTGTTCCTCGTCGAGACGATCTTCGACACGCTGAACGCGAAGGCCGCGCTGTTCGCGCTCGACCAGCTGTTCGAGGACACCGGTGAACGGCTGCCGATCATGATCTCCGGCACCGTCACCGATGCATCCGGCCGCATCCTGTCCGGCCAGACGGTCGAGGCGTTCTGGAATTCGCTGCGCCACGCGAAGCCGCTCACCTTCGGCCTGAACTGCGCGCTCGGCGCGGCGCTGATGCGCCCGTACATCGCCGAGCTCGCGAAGCTGTGCGACACCTACGTGTCGTGCTACCCGAACGCCGGCCTGCCGAACCCGATGGCCGAGACGGGCTTCGACGAGACGCCGGACGTCACGTCGGGGCTCCTGAAGGAATTCGCGCAGGCGGGCCTCGTGAACCTCGCGGGCGGCTGCTGCGGCACGACGCCCGAGCACATCGCCGAGATCGCGAAGGCGCTCGCCGAAGTCAAGCCGCGCCGCTGGCCGAACCAGTACAGCGAAGCCGCCTGACGCTCACAGCCGCCCCCCACTCCAACCCGAATACGCACGCACCGCCATGACCGACCATACGATGCGCCTAGCCGGCCTCGAGCCGTTCAACGTCACGCCCGGAACGCTCTTCATCAACGTCGGCGAACGCACCAACGTCACCGGCTCGAAGGCGTTCGCGCGCATGATCCTCAACGGCCAGTTCGACGAGGCGCTCGCCGTCGCGCGCCAGCAGGTCGAGAACGGCGCGCAGGTGATCGACATCAACATGGACGAGGCGATGCTCGATTCGAAGGCGGCGATGGTGCGCTTTCTGAACCTGATCGCGTCGGAGCCGGACATCGCGCGCGTGCCGATCATGATCGACTCGTCGAAGTGGGACGTGATCGAGGCCGGCCTGAAATGCGTGCAGGGCAAGGCGATCGTCAACTCGATCTCGCTGAAGGAAGGCGAGGAAGCGTTCCGCCACCACGCGAGCCTGATCCGCCGCTACGGCGCGGCGGCCGTCGTGATGGCGTTCGACGAGACCGGCCAGGCCGACACGTACGAGCGCAAGACCGAGATCTGCAAGCGCTCGTACGACTTCCTCGTGAACGAAGTCGGCTTCCCGCCCGAGGACATCATCTTCGACCCGAACATCTTCGCGGTCGCGACCGGCATCGAGGAGCACAACAACTACGCGGTCGACTTCATCGAAGCAACCCGCTGGATCAAGCAGAACCTGCCGTACGCGAAGGTGAGCGGCGGCGTGTCGAACGTGTCGTTCTCGTTCCGCGGCAACGACCCGGTGCGCGAGGCGATCCACACCGTGTTCCTGTACCACGCGATCCAGGCCGGGATGGACATGGGCATCGTGAACGCGGGCCAGCTCGGCGTGTACGCGGATCTCGACGCCGAGCTGCGCGAGCGCGTCGAGGACGTGATCCTGAACCGCCGCGACGATTCGACCGACCGCCTGCTCGAAATCGCCGACAAGTTCAAGGCCGGCGGCGCGAAGAAGGAAGAGAACCTCGAGTGGCGCAACCAGCCGGTCGAGAAGCGGCTTTCGCATGCGCTCGTGCACGGCATCACGACCTTCATCGTCGAGGATACCGAAGAAGTGCGCGCGAAGATCGACGCGGCGGGCGGCCGCCCGATCAACGTGATCGAAGGCCCGCTGATGGACGGGATGAACATCGTCGGCGACCTGTTCGGCCAGGGCAAGATGTTCCTGCCGCAGGTCGTGAAATCAGCGCGCGTGATGAAGCAGGCCGTCGCCCACCTGATCCCGTTCATCGAGGAAGAAAAGCGGCTGCTCGCGGAAGCGGGCGGCGACGTGCGCGCGAAGGGCAAGATCGTGATCGCGACCGTGAAGGGCGACGTGCACGACATCGGCAAGAACATCGTGTCGGTCGTGCTCCAGTGCAACAACTTCGAAGTGGTCAACATGGGCGTGATGGTCCCGTGCAACGAGATCCTCGCGAAGGCGAAGGTCGAGGGCGCGGACATCATCGGGCTGTCGGGCCTCATCACGCCGAGCCTCGAGGAAATGGCGTACGTCGCGTCCGAAATGCAGCGCGACGACTACTTCCGCGTGAAGAAGATTCCGCTCCTGATCGGCGGCGCGACCACGTCGCGCGTGCACACGGCCGTGAAGATCGCGCCGCACTACGAAGGCCCCGTCGTCTACGTGCCGGACGCGTCGCGCTCGGTGTCGGTCGCGTCGAGCCTGCTGTCCGACGAAGGCGCGGCGAAGTACCTCGACGAGCTGAAGTCCGACTACGAGCGCATCCGCGCGCAGCACGCGAACAAGAAGGCGCTGCCGCTCGTCACGCTCGACGAGGCGCGCGCGAACAAGACGCGGATCGACTGGGCGCACCACGCGCCCGTCAAGCCGAAGTTCATCGGCCGGCGCGTGTTCAAGAACTACGACCTCAACGAGCTCGCGAACTACATCGACTGGGGCCCGTTCTTCCAGACCTGGGATCTCGCGGGCCCGTATCCGGCGATCCTGAACGACGAGATCGTCGGCGAATCGGCGCGCCGCGTGTTCTCCGACGCGAAATCGATGCTCGCGCGCCTGATCCAGGGCCGCTGGCTGACCGCGAACGGCGTGATCGCGCTCTTGCCCGCGAACACGGTGGGCGACGACGACATCGAGATCTACAAGGACGACACGCGCTCGGAAGTGCTGCTCACGTGGCGCAACCTGCGCCAGCAGAGCGTGCGCCCGGTGGTCGACGGCGTGATGCGGCCGAACCGCTCGCTCGCCGATTTCATCGCGCCGAAGGAGTCGGGCGTCGCCGACTACATCGGGATGTTCGCGGTGACGGCCGGGATCGGCGTCGACGCGAAGGAAAAGCAGTTCCTGGCCGACCACGACGACTACAGCGCGATCATGCTGAAGGCGCTCGGCGACCGCCTCGCGGAGGCGTTCGCCGAGGCGATGCACGCGCGCGTGCGCCGCGAGCTATGGGGCTATGCGGCAAACGAGCAGCTCGACAATGACGCGCTGATCGCCGAGCGCTACTCGGGCATCCGCCCCGCGCCCGGCTACCCGGCATGCCCGGATCACCTCGTGAAGCGCGCAATGTTCGAAGCGCTTCATACAGACGAGATCGGGATGAGCATCACCGATTCGCTCGCGATGTTGCCGGCCGCGAGCGTGTCGGGCTTCTATCTCGCGCATCCGGACAGCAAGTACTTCTCGGTCGGCAAGATCGGGCAGGATCAGCTCGAGGATTTCGCGCGCCGCACCGCGCTGTCGAAGGCGGACGCCGAGCGCGCGCTCGCGCCGCTGCTCTGACGGCCGCCGCGGGCGCCGCGCACGGCGGCGGGCATTCGGTCGGCTCCGCGGCCGGCGGCGCGTTTCGGCCGCGGGCCGCGCGCGCGGCCGGCGGCGGCCCGCGCCAGGCGCGGTCGCACGGCCGGCCGACGGCGGCCGGAGCGCGCCGCGCGCCCCGGCCCCCAACATGCAAAAAGCCCGCGCGAGGCGGGCTTTCCGGGTATCGGAAGGCCGGCGAACGGCGCTCAGAAGCCCCAGTGGATGTCGGCGTTCTGCGCCTTCGCTTCGCGCAGCATCACGAGAAACGGCGCGACGCGTTGCGCGAGGCTCGGCGAGACTTCGTGGTGCGGGTGATCGGGTTCGTCTTCATGGAAATGGCCCGCATGCTCGGCCCGCGCCTGCTTGGCCTGGCTGACGGCGTCCTCGAGCTTCGCGATCGCGTCGTCGAGCTCGTCGGACGTGATCACGCCGCGCTCGCCGAGCTGCTTGCCGACGACGCCGAGCACATAGACCGCGAAATCCTTCAGCACATCCAGATCCTGTGCCGCCTTGCTTTTGAACGTAATCATGACAACTCCCTTTTCATCTTGTCGTGCTCGCCGTACGTCCGCGACGGACGCCCGGCCGGCGCGCTGAACAAACGTCGGGGGCGCTCAGCACCTGAGGGACATATTAGCACCTGTTAAAATTCAGCGATCCCTGAAACGCGCGCCGTGTGGCGCGACGGCGGCCCGGCCAGGCGGGACGCCGCCAACGATATCTTCGACCAGCATGCTGCCTGCTCAAAAACATACTCTCGAAACCCTGCTCGAAAACAGCGTGAAGCAGGTCGTCCAGGCGTCCAAAGGCGACGCCGACGCCACGTTCATCCTCCCCGCGATCGCGCTCGAGCGCCCGAAGGTCGCCGCGCACGGCGACATCGCGTGCAACGTCGCGCTGCAGCTCGCGAAGCCGCTTTCCGCGAATCCGCGCCAGCTCGCCGAGAAGATCGTCGCCGCGCTCACCGCGCAGCCCGAAGCGGCGGGCCTCGTCGACGCGGCCGAAATCGCCGGCCCCGGCTTCATCAACCTGCGCCTCTCGCCCGCGTCGAAGCAGGCGGTGATCGGCGCGGTGTTCGCCGAAGGCCGCGCGTTCGGCGCGTCCGAGCGCAACCACGGCAAGCGCGTGCTGGTCGAATTCGTGTCCGCGAACCCGACGGGCCCGCTGCACGTCGGCCACGGCCGCCAGGCGGCGCTCGGCGACGCGCTCGCGAACGTGCTCGCGAGCCAGGGCTACGCGGTGCATCGCGAGTTCTACTACAACGACGCGGGCGTGCAGATCGGCAATCTCGCGATCTCGACGCAGGCGCGCGCCCGCGGCCTCAAGCCGGGCGACGCGCTCTGGCCGGAGGCCGCGTACAACGGCGAGTACATCGCCGACATCGCGCGCGACTACCTGAACGGCGAGACCGTCGCGGCGAGCGACGGCGAGCCGGTGACGGGCAAGCGCGACGTCGAGGATCTCGAGGCGATCCGCAAGTTCGCGGTCACGTACCTGCGCCGCGAACAGGACATGGACCTGAAGGCGTTCGGCGTGAAGTTCGACCAGTACTATCTGGAGTCGTCGCTCTACACGGAAGGCCGCGTCGAGAAGACGGTCGATGCGCTGATCCGGGCCGGCATGACCTACGAGCAGGAAGGCGCGCTGTGGCTGCGCACGACCGACGAGGGCGACGACAAGGATCGCGTGATGCGCAAGTCGGACGGCACCTACACGTACTTCGTGCCGGACGTCGCGTACCACGTGACGAAGTGGGAGCGCGGCTTCACGAAGGTCATCAACATCCAGGGCTCGGACCACCACGGCACGATCGCGCGCGTGCGCGCGGGCCTGCAGGGCCTGCACGTCGGGATTCCGAAGGGCTATCCCGACTACGTGCTGCACAAGATGGTCACGGTGATGCGCGACGGCCAGGAAGTGAAGATCTCAAAGCGCGCGGGCAGCTACGTGACGGTGCGCGACCTGATCGAATGGTCGGGCGGCGCGACGCCGGGCTCGGAAGTCTCGCCCGACCTGCTCGACGAGGCGACGATCACGCGCGGCCGCGACGCGGTGCGCTTCTTCCTGATTTCCCGCAAGGCGGACACGGAATTCGTGTTCGACATCGATCTCGCGCTGAAACAGAACGACGAAAACCCGGTCTATTACGTGCAGTACGCGCACGCGCGGATCTGCTCGGTGCTCAACGAGTGGAAATCACGCTATGGCGCCACCGACGCGCTGCTGCCGGGCGCCGACCTGTCGCCGCTCGGCAGCAAGCAGGCGACGGCGCTGATGCAGAAGCTCGCCGAGTATCCGGACGTGCTCGCGCACGCGGCGCACGAGCTCGCGCCGCACGCGGTCGCGTTCTACCTGCGCGACCTCGCGAGCGAGTTTCACTCGTTCTACAATGCGGAGCGCGTTCTCGTCGACGAAGAAGCGCCGCGCACCGCGCGCGTCGCGCTCCTCGCGGCGACGCGCCAGGTGCTCGAAAACGGTCTCGCGATGCTGGGCGTGTCCGCGCCCAGCAAGATGTAACGCCGGGACCATCGGCCAAGCGCCGCGGCGCAGCGCGCCGCGGCTGTTTCACGAAATTTTTCGCAGGTGACTCAAGCAATGGCAAAACCACGCCGCACGTCGAAGCAATCGAAACAAGCCGGAGGAACGTTTCTTGGAATCGTGCTGGGCCTCATCGTCGGCCTGGCCATCGCGGTAGTGGTGGCGCTCTATATCACCCGCGCGCCGTCGCCGTTCGTGTCGAAGGTCGCGCCGCCCGCCGACAGCAACGCGAGCCAGCCGCAGCAGTTCGATCCGAACCGCGCGCTGCAGGGCAAGACGCCGGGCCAGCCGGTCACGCCGCAGGCCGCGCAGCCCGCGCCGCCCAACACGGCGCCCGGCCAGGCCGCGAATCCGAGCCAGCCGCCGCTGCTGCCGGAGCCGCAGATCGTCGAAGTGCCGTCGTCGAACAACAACGGCAACGGCTCGTCGAGCGAATCGAACAACGCCGCCGACAACGGCGTCGCGGTCGCGCCGAAGCCCGCCGACATCACGCCGCCGCCCGCGAAGAAGCCGCAGACGGCCGCGAACGGCAGCTCGGCGCCGCACGTCGCGAACAACAACGCGCAGGCGAACGCCGCGACGCCGCCTAAGGCCGCGCAGGCGCCGAAGGGCGCGTCGTCGGCGACGACGGCCGCCGCGAAGCCGACGTCGGGCGCCGACGCGAACACCGGCTACTTCCTGCAGGTGGGCGCGTACAAGACCGAAGCGGACGCCGAGCAGCAGCGCGCGCGCCTCGGCTTCCAGGGGTTCGAATCGAAGGTGTCCAAGCGCGACGTGAGCGGCGTCACCTACTTCCGTGTGCGGATCGGACCGTTCTCGAAATTCGACGATATGAACTCCGCGCGCCAGCGGCTGTCCGATGCGGGAGTCGATACCGCCGTGATCCGCTTTACGAAGCAGTAAGCCGCGCTGCCGTCCGACATCGTTACCCACGCAACCGATTGAACGTTCGAACATGAAAAAACTGCTTAGCACGCTGTTCCTGTCCCTGAGCCTCGTCGCGGGTTTCGCGCAGGCGTCGCCGGCCGCGCCCGTCGCCGGCAAGGACTTCGAAGTGATGAAGTCGCCGCAGCCGGTGTCCGCGCCGGCCGGCAAGGTCGAGGTGATCGAGTTCTTCTGGTACGGCTGCCCGCACTGCTACGAGTTCGAGCCGACGGTCGAGGCATGGGTGAAGAAGCAAGGCGACAAGATCGCGTTCAAGCGCGTGCCGGTGGCGTTCCGTGACGATTTCATTCCGCACTCGAAGCTGTTCTACGCGCTGGCGGCGCTCGGCATCTCCGAGAAAGTCACGCCCGCCGTGTTCAACGCGATCCACAAGGAGAAGAACTATCTGCTGACGCCGCAGGCGCAGGCCGACTTCCTCGCGACGCAAGGCGTCGACAAGAAGAAGTTCCTCGACGCGTACAACTCGTTCAGCGTGCAGGGCCAGGTGAAGCAATCGGCCGAGCTGCTGAAGAGCTACAACATCGACGGCGTGCCGACGATCGTCGTGCAGGGCAAGTACAAGACGGGCCCGGCGTACACGAACAGCCTGGAAGGCACGGCGCAGGTGCTCGACTACCTCGTCAAGCAAGTGCAGGACAAGAAGCTGTAACCCCCCGCCCCGCGCCGGCATGAACGCCCCTCTCCCGCTCAAGGTCTTCATCACCGGCGCGTCCAGCGGACTCGGCCTCGCGCTCGCCGCCGAATACGCGCGGCAAGGCGCGACGCTCGGCCTCGTTGCCCGGCGCGCCGACGCGCTCGCCGAGTTCGCGCAGCGCTTTCCCAAAGCCGCGATCTCGATCTACCCGGCCGACGTGCGCGACGCCGACGCGCTGGCGCTCGCCGCATCGCGCTTCGTCGCCGCGCACGGGTGTCCCGACATCGTGATCGCGAACGCCGGCATCAGCAAGGGCGCGATCACGGGCGAAGGCGATCTCGCCGCGTTCCGCGAGATCATGGACGTCAACTATTACGGAATGATCGCAACGTTCGAGCCGTTCATCGCACCGATGACGGCCGCTCGACGCGGCACGCTCGTCGGCGTCGCGAGCGTCGCCGGCGTGCGCGGGCTGCCGGGCTCGGGCGCGTACAGCGCGTCGAAAGCGGCGGCGATCAGATATCTCGAGGCGCTGCGGGTCGAGCTGCGGCCCGCGCAGGTCGCGGTCGTGACGATCGCGCCCGGCTACATCCGCACGCCGATGACCGAGCACAATCCGTATCCGATGCCGTTCCTGATGGACGCGGACCGCTTCGCGAAGCGCGCGGCGCTCGCCATTTCGCAGAAGACGGCGTTTCGCGTGATTCCGTGGCAGATGGGCGTCGTCGCGAAGCTGCTGCACGTGATGCCGCGCTGGCTGTACGACCGCCTCTTCGAGAAAGCGCCGCGCAAACCGCGGGCGAAGGCGGGCTGAGGCGCACCGCCGCTGACGGCGGCGGCAATGGCGACGGTGGCGACGGTGGCGACGGTGGCGACGGCAGCACCAACGTCGACGTCGACGGCAACGACGAACGTGAAGGCGAAGGCGACGGCGAAGGCGAAGGCGGCAACGCCAGCGGCGACACATCTTGCGCCGTGCCTTTCACTCATCCGTCACGCATCTCTCGCGCAGCCGTCGCACGGGCGCTTCAGCGGCGCTTCAACGAGCCTTCATGCGCCCGTCGGCGGCTGCGTGTAGACCGCCGGATCGGCCGACAATCCCGCCTTGACGCCGCGCGTCAAATCGTCGACGAGCACCTCGTCGCGGCCGGCGGCGAGCGCGTCGAGCGTCTGCCGGACGACGTCCTCCGGACGGTTCTTCGGCACGCCCTGTGCCTGCGCGACCATGTCGGTGTCGATGTACGCGGAATGCAGCGCGAGAACCCGCGTGCCCTGCTCGCGCAGCTCGTTGCGGAGCGCGTTCGTCGCGGCCCACGCGGCGGCCTTCGAAATGCCGTACGCGCCGGCGTTCGGCACGCCGAGCCACGACAGCACCGACAGCACGTTGACGATCGCGCCGCCGCCGTTCTCGCGCAGCACCGGCGCGAACGCGCGCGCCATCGCGAGCAGCCCGAAGAAATTCGTATCGAGTTGCGCCTGCAGCGCGCCGCCGTCCGCATCCGCGACGAGCGAGCCCGTCCGGTAGATGCCCGCGTTGTTGACGAGCAGATTGACGTCGCGCAGGTCACGCGCGGCGGCGGCGACGTCGTCCGCACGCGTGACGTCGAGCCGCACCGGCTGCACGCCGGGCGTCGTTACGCGCGCCGGATCGCGCGCGGCCGCGTAGATCTTCTTCGCGCCGGCCGCCTTCAGCCCCTCGACGAACGCGCGCCCCAGGCCGCGATTCGCCCCCGTCACCAGTACGACAGCATCATCCAGTTTCATTTCGATTCTCGCTGACAAGACCACGGTTACGCACGGCCGCCGCCGCGCACGCGAGCGCACGCGGTGCCGCCACACCCCGAACGAAGCCGCCTCGCCCCGATCGGCGAGCACAACTTTCCGCTCAACCGATGCATGCACATCGGTTCATCCATCAAAACGGCGATCCACGGCACCGATGCGCCACCGCCGATCGACGCAAAATCATGCATATGCATTTTGTAAGTCATAGAATGTTCACTGTCGACGAACGATTCCGAAGGACCCACGATGAGCGACGCTCCAATGAGACTCCTGTGCCACTGCGGCACGCTGCGCCAGGCCACGCGCGCCATCACGTCGCTCTACGACGCGCACCTCGCGAAGCACGGCATCCGCGTCACGCAGTTTACGATCCTCGCGGCCCTGCACGGCTGCGGCACGCTGCCGACGGGCGAGCTGGCGACGCGCCTGCTGCTGGATCAGACCACGCTGAGCCGCACGCTCGCGACGCTGCAGTCGAATCGGCTCGTGCGCGCCGAATCCGGCGACGACCAGCGCGTACGGCTCTGGAGCCTCACGCCGAAGGGCGCCGCGCTGTACAAGGCGTCGCGCGCCGATTGGGAAGCCGCGCAAAACGACGTGTATCGGCGCGTCGGCAAGCGCAACATGCAGGCGCTCGACGCCGAGATTTTCGCGCTCGCCGAGGCGCTGTCGGACTGAGCCTCGCGGTTCGCCGTCCTTCCGCGCGCGTTTCGCGCGCGGCGCTTTCCTCCGCGCGACGCGACCCGCCGCCGCGCGACACGCGCACACGTCGTACCCGCGGCCTCATTCGCCGTTCCCCAGACGTACTCCTCCCATGAGCGCCGCACCTTGCATCGGCAACGCGCCCGACCATAATATATGCATATGCATTCAAATGCCAGGCCGTCTTTTCCCCACGCATGGAGCGCATCATGTCAGCCGATCCGATCGTGATTCTTTCCGCGGCGCGCACGCCTGTCGGCCGCTATCTGGGCAACCTCTCATCGAAGCGCGCAACCGAGCTCGGCAGCGTCGCGATCCGCGCGGCCGTCGAGCGTGCGCGCATCGATCCGGCGCGCGTCGACGAAGCGTACGTCGGCTGCGTGCTGAGCGCGGGGCTCGGGCAGGCGCCCGCGCGGCAGGCCGTGCTCGGCGCGGGGCTGCCGCGCTCGGTCGCGTGCGCGACCGTCAACAAGGTGTGCGGCTCCGGCATGCAGGCGATCCGCTACGCATTCGACGCGCTCGCGAACGGCAGCGCCGACGTCGTCGTCGCGGGCGGCATGGAGAGCATGTCGAACGGGCCGTATCTCGCGCTCGGCGCGCGCGGCGGCTACCGCTCGGGCCACGCGAGCTTCTACGACCACGTCGCGCTCGACGGCCTCGAGGACGCGTACGATCGCGGCACGCCGATGGGCGAATTCGGCGAGCGCTGCGCGGCGGGCTACGATTTCACGCGCGCGGCGCAAGACGCGTACGCGACCGAATCGCTGCAATGGGCGCAGCATGCGCAGCGAAGCGGCGCGCTCGACTGGGAGATCGCGCCCGTCGACATCCGCACGCGTCAAGGCGCGCAAACCATTTCGATCGACGAGCAGCCGCAAACCGTCGACGCCGCGAAAATCCCGACGCTCAAGCCCGCGTTTCGCGCCGACGGCACGATCACGCCCGCGAATTCGAGCCCGCTGTCGGACGGCGCGGCGGCGCTCGTGCTCGCGCGCGCGTCGGTCGCCGAGACGCTCGGCGTGCAACCGCTCGCGACGATCCGCGCGCACGCCGCGCATGCGCAGGAGCCCGAATGGTTCACGACGGCGCCGATCGGCGCGCTGCGCAAGCTGTTCGCGCGCACCGGCTGGCAGCCGTCGGACGTGGACGTCGACTATTACGAGATCAACGAGGCGTTCGCGGTCGTGCCGATGGCGGTGATGCGCGAATTCGGCCTGCCGCGCGCACGCGTGAACGCCCACGGCGGCGCGTGCGCGATCGGCCATCCGATCGGCGCGTCGGGCGCGCGCATCGTCGTCACGCTGCTCGGCGTGCTGCGCGAGCGCGGCGCGCGGCGCGGCGCGGCGAGCCTGTGCATCGGCGGCGGCGAAGCCACCGCGCTGGCGATCGAGCTGACGTAACGCCGCTGCTCCGCGGCGGCGCGCCGCCGCGGCGTCGGTTCCGGCGCCGCGGCATGATGCGTTCCGGCGCCGATTAACATCGGGCGCATATTGACGGTATGCTATCCCGCTGGCGTGCGGCCGCTGCGGCGTTGCCGCCCGCCGTCATCAGAATTACGCCACGTGGGAGATCTCATGCGCTTCACGCTCATCGCCGCCGCCGCGCTCGTCGCCGCCGCCCCCGCCGTCGCCGCCGCGAAACCGTTGACGGTCTGCACCGAGTCGAGCCCGGACGGCTTCGACGTCGTCCAGTACAACTCGCTCGTCACGACGAACGCGTCCGCCGACGTCGTGTTCAACACGCTCGTGTCGTACGACGAAGCATCGAAGAAGGTCGTGCCCGCGCTCGCGGACAAATGGGACGTCAGCGCCGACGGCCTCGCGTACACGTTCCATTTGCGCCCGAACGTCGCGTTCCAGACCACCGACTACTTCAAGCCGACGCGCGCGCTCGATGCCGACGACGTCGTCTTCACGTTCAGCCGGATGCTCGACGACGCGAATCCGTGGCACAAGGTCGCGGGCGCGAGCGGCTTTCCGCATGCGCAATCGATGGGGCTCGTGAAGCTCGTGAAGGCGGTGACGAAAGTCGACGACTCGACCGTGAAGTTCGAGCTGAACGAGCCGAACGCGACGTTCGTGCCGATCCTGACGATGGGCTTCGCGTCGATCTATTCGGCCGAATACGCGGATCAATTGCTGAAGGCGGGCAAGCAGACCGACCTGAACGCGAAGCCGGTCGGCACCGGCCCGTTCGTGCTGAAGAGCTACACGAAGGACGCGGTGATCCGCTACGAGGCGAACCCGACGTACTGGGGGCCGAAGCCGAAGGTCGAGCGCCTCATCTACGCGATCACGCCCGATCCTTCGGTGCGCGCGCAGAAGGTGAAGGCGGGCGAATGCCAGATCGCGCTGTCGCCGAAGCCGCAGGACGTCGCGGCGGCGAAGGCCGACCGCGCGCTGAAGGTCGTCGAGACGCCCGCGTTCATGACCGCGTTCGTCGCGCTCAACACGCAGAAGAAGCCGCTCGACAACGACAAGGTTCGCGAGGCGCTCAATCTCGCGTTCGATCGCACGACGTACCTGAAGGTCGTGTTCGACAACACCGCGACGCCCGCGACGAACCCGTACCCGCCGAACACGTGGAGCTACGCGAAATCGATCGCGCCGTATCCGCACGATCCGGCGAAGGCGAAGCAACTGCTCGCGGCCGCGGGCTTTCCGAACGGCTTCTCGACGACGATCTGGGTGCGCCCGACGGGCAGCGTGCTGAACCCGAACCCGAAGGCGGGCGCCGAGCTGCTGCAGGCCGACCTCGCGAAGATCGGCGTGAAGGCCGACGTGAAGGTGATCGAATGGGGCGAGCTGATCAAGCAAGCGAAGCTCGGCCAGCACGACCTGCTGTTCATGGGCTTTGCCGGCGACAACGGCGATCCGGACAACATCCTCACGCCGCAATTCAGCTGCAACTCGGTGAAGTCGGGGCTCAACTTCGCGCGCTACTGCGATCCGAAGCTCGACAGGCTGATCGCCGACGGCAAGGAAACGGCCGATCAGGCGAAGCGCGCGAAGCTCTACGAAGCCGCGCAGAAGATCATCCACGACGAGGCGCTGTGGATTCCGCTCGGCTATCCGACCGCCGCGGCGATCACGCGTCCGAACGTCGCCGGCTATCGCGTGAGCCCGTTCGGGCGGCAGCACTTCGACGCGGTGTCGGTGCAGTAGCGCTGCGACGCCGCCGCCGCGGCCCGCGCGCAACGACGCGCGCCGGGCCGCCCTTGTCCGCTTCGCGCGGAGCTTGCTAAACTCCGCGCATCTTTCCTCCGACGAATTCCGAGCCGCCAAGTGAACAACTGAGCCTTCCCCGAATGGTTTCGCCGCCGCGCGTTGCACTTCGTGCATCCCGTGCGCGCCGCGCGAAAGTCGCCACCCATTTTCGGAGGTGCTCATGGCCCGAACCGCACCCGCTACCGCGCTCGTCGCGATCCATCGCATTTCCTTCCGCTTCGACGACGGCGTCACGCTGTTCGATTCGCTCGACCTCACGTTCGATCGCACGCCGACCGCGATCGCCGGCCGCAACGGCGTCGGCAAGAGCGTGCTCGCGCACCTGATCGCGGGCGGGCTCGCGCCGACGGCGGGTGCGATCGACCGGCATGCGTCGATCGCGTTCGTCGCGCAGCACGACGCCGGCGCGACACACGACCCACGTTGCACGGCCGCCGCCGTCGCGCATCTCGACGCGCCGCTCGCGGCGCTCGAGCGCATCGCGCGCGGCGACGCGCGAGAAGACGACTTCGGCACGCTCGACGGGCGCTGGGACCTCGCCGAGCGCTGGCGCGCGGCGCTCGACGACGCCGGCCTGCCGATCGACGCCGGCACGCCCGCGCATGCGCTGAGCGGCGGCCAGCACGCGCGCGTCGCGATGATCGGCGCGCTGCTGTCGGGCGCGGAGCTGCTCGTCGTCGACGAGCCGACGAACCACCTCGACCTCGAATCGGTGCGCGCGTTCGAGGCGGCGCTCGCGGATTTTCCGGGGGCGATCATCGCGGTGTCGCACGATGCGGCGTTCATCGACGCGCTCGCGCCCACGCATTCGATGCGTTGGACGGACGAGGGATGGCGCTTCGAGCCCTCGGCGTGGCGCCGGATCGCCGGCGGGCGCGGCCGGCGCGACGGCGGGAATCGGATGTCGAATGCGGAATCGAGCCCGCGCGCCTCAGCCCGCGTGCCGGAACCGGATCACGCCGTCCGCGCCCGTCTCGCGCGCGAGCTCGCCCGCGAGCCACAGCAGATTCAGGTGAGCGATCGCTTCGCCGAGCGCGAAAGTCATCTGATGAATGTCGAGCCCGCCCCGCTTGAACATGATCGGCACGATGTCGGCCGCGCTCATCGGCCGCTCGCGGCACGCGGCGCGCACCTCGGCGAGCCGAGCGTCGTGATGCGCGCGCAGTTGCGCGATGCGCGTGCGCAGCCCGCGAAACGGCTTGCCGTGCGACGGCAGCACGAGCGTGTCGGCCGCCATCGCTTCGTAGCGGCCGAACGAGCCCAGATAAAGCGCGAGCGGGTTTGCCTCCGGCTCGAGGTCGAATACCGACACGTTCGTCGAGATCCGCGGCAACACCATGTCGCCGGAGATCAGCACGCCGTCCGCCGCGCAGTGGAGCGCGCAATGCTCTGGAGAATGGCCGTAGCCCGTGACGACGCGCCATTCGCGCCCGCCGATCGCGACCGCGTCGCTCTCGCGCAGCCGCCGGTAGCGCGGCGGCACCGCGGGCACGAGATCCGAGAAGTAGCTGCGGCGGCTGCGCAGCTTGTCGAGCGAGGCCGGATCGGTCAGGCCGTGCCGCGCGAAATGGTCGGCGGCGCCCGGTCCGCCCGCGTTCGAACCGTTGCCCGCCGCCATCAGGCAGCCGAACAGGTATTCGCCGAGCGTCATCCACAGCCGCACGTTCCAGCGCGCGCGCTCGCCGCCCTCGCACAGCCAGTTCGCGAGTCCGAGATGATCCGGATGACAGTGCGTGACGATCACGCGCAGCACGGGCAGGCCGTCCAGATGCGCGTCGAAGATCCGCTCCCAGTGCGCCTTGATGTCCGACGACGCGATCCCGCAGTCGACGATCGTCCAGCCCGCCTGCCCGTCGATCTCGTCGCGCAACAGCCAGAGATTGATGTGATCGAGCGCGAACGGCAGCGGCATGCGCAGCCAGCGCACGCCCGGCGCGACCTCGACGAAGCCGCCCGGCTCGGGCAGCGTGTCGGCGAACGGATAATCGAGTTGGTGTTCCAGTGCGTTCATCGGGGGTGTCTCGTTGCGTTGTCGTCGGGCCCGCGGTGCGGCGCGAACCGGAACCGATTCTATCGCTCAACGCGAAACCGCGCGCCGCGAGCCTTCGCGCCCCTGAAAAAAAGATCGCGCCACGATCCCGCGCGAACCCCGAGCGTTGCGGGAAGATCCGCGAAACGTCGGCGAACGTCGCTGAACCGTTCGCGCGGGCCGCCTGCGCCGAATCGCCCCGCGTTGCCTAAAGCGCGCCCGCCGGGCGCTAAAATGGCGTGAGCTTCCCGCCCGTGAGCCCGCGCACGATGAATCATTTTCCCAAACTGCTGTCCTCGCAGATCGGCTTCGACGTCGCGCAGACGATCCTCGAGAACTTCGACCGCCACTACCGGATCTTCCGCGAAGCGGCCGTCGAGGCGAAGGACCTGTTCGAGCGCGAGGACTGGCACGCGCTGCAGCGGCTCGCGCGCGAGCGCATCACGTCGTACGACGATCGCGTGCGCGAATGCGTCGAGCTGCTCGAGGACGAGTACGACGCGGAGAACATCGGCAGCGAAGTCTGGCCGCAGATCAAGCTGCATTACATCGGTCTCCTGACGTCGCACCGTCAACCCGAGTGCGCGGAGACGTTCTTCAATTCGGTGTGCTGCAAGATCCTGCACCGCGCGTACTTCAACAACGATTTCATCTTCGTGCGCCCGGCGATCTCGACCGAATACATCGAGAACGACGAGCCCGCCGCGAAGCCGACGTACCGCGCGTACTATCCGGGCAGCGAAGGGCTCGCGGCGACGCTCGAGCGGATCGTCACGAACTTCCAGCTGAACCCGCCGTTCGAGGATCTCGAGCGCGACATCGCGTGCATCATGCAGGCGATTCACGACGAGTTCGGCGCATTCGACGAAGCGGTGAATTTCCAGATCCACGTGCTCTCGTCGCTGTTCTACCGGAACAAGACCGCGTACGTGGTCGGCCGCATCATCAACGGCGATCGCGTGCTGCCGTTCGCGGTGCCGATCCGCCACGCGCGCGCGGGCGTCCTCGCGCTCGACACGGTGCTGCTGCGGCGCGACCAGCTGAAGATCATCTTCAGCTTCTCGCACTCGTACTTCCTCGTCGACATGAACGTGCCGTCCGCGTACGTGCAGTTCCTGCGCTCGATCATGCCGGGCAAGCCGAAGGCGGAGATCTACACGTCGGTGGGCCTGCAGAAGCAGGGCAAGAACCTGTTCTATCGCGATCTGCTGCATCACCTGTCGCATTCGAGCGACCGCTTCATCGTCGCGCCCGGCATCAAGGGGCTCGTGATGCTCGTGTTCACGCTGCCGTCGTTCCCGTACGTGTTCAAGATGATCAAGGACCACTTCCCGCCGCCGAAGGAAACGACGCGCGAGCAGATCATGGACAAGTACCTGCTCGTCAAGCGTCACGACCGTCTCGGCCGGATGGCCGACACGCTCGAATACTCGAGCGTCGCGCTGCCGCTCGCGCGGCTCGACGACGCGCTCGTGCGCGAGCTCGAAAAGGAAGTGCCGTCGCTCATCGAATACGAGGGCGGCA
Organism: Burkholderia sp. MSMB1498; assembly: GCF_001526245.1. NCBI lineage: Bacteria > Pseudomonadati > Pseudomonadota > Betaproteobacteria > Burkholderiales > Burkholderiaceae > Burkholderia > Burkholderia sp. MSMB1498. Next base: position 44,712 of record NZ_LOYJ01000053.1, on the reverse strand, counting down.
ACCTCGTCATCAAGCACCTGTACATCGAGCGCCGGATGGTGCCGCTCAATCTGTACCTGCAGAACGGCAGCGACGCGGAGATCGAGCACGGCGTGCGCGAATACGGCAACGCGGTGAAGGAGCTGATCCAGGCGAACATCTTCCCCGGCGACATGCTGTACAAGAACTTCGGCGTGACGCGCCACGGGCGCGTCGTGTTCTACGACTACGACGAGATCGAATATCTGACCGACTGCAACGTGCGCCGCGTGCCGCCGCCGCGCAACGAGGAAGACGAGATGTCGGGCGAGCCGTGGTACACGGTCGGCCCGCACGACATCTTCCCCGAAACCTACGCGCCGTTCCTGCTCGGCGATCCGCGCGTGCGCGAGTATTTCATCAGGCATCACGCGGATTTCTTCGATCCGCAGCTCTGGCAGGACAGCAAGGACCGCCTGCTGCGCGGCGAGCTGCCCGACTTCTACGCGTACGAGCCGGCGCTGCGCTTTTGCATCCGCTATCCGGAGCGCTTCGCGCCGAGCGACGCGGCCGACGACGGCAAGCGCGCCGCCGCGTGAGCCCTTTTTTTTCATCCCACGGAACTCACTTGAGATGAACACGAACGACCATCCGCTCTCCCATCTGTTCGACAACAACGACGCCTGGGTCAAGCGCAAGCTCGCCGGCGACCCGCAATACTTCTCGCGCCTCGCCGACCAGCAGGCGCCCGAGTATCTGTGGATCGGCTGCTCCGATTCGCGCGTGCCCGCGAACCAGATCATCGGCCTGCCGCCCGGCGAAGTGTTCGTCCACCGCAACATCGCGAACGTCGTCGTGCACACCGATCTGAACTGTCTGTCGGTGATCCAGTTCGCGGTCGACCTGCTGAAGGTCAAGCACATCATGGTCGTCGGCCACTACGGCTGCTCGGGCGTGAACGCGGCGCTGCACAACCGCCGCGTCGGGCTCGCGGACAACTGGCTGCACCACGTGCAGGACGTGCGCGAGAAGCACGCGGCGCTGCTCGACGAATGGCCGCTCGGCGAAGCGCGCTACCGGCGCCTGATCGAGCTCAACGCGATCGAGCAGGTCGTCAACGTGTGCCGCACGACGATCGTCAACGACGCGTGGGCGCGCGGCCAGCCGCTCACCGTGCACGCGCTCGTCTACGGCGTGCACGACGGCCGGATGCGCGATCTCGGAATGGCCGTGTCGCACTCCGAACAGCTCGATGCGACGTACCGCCGCGCGGTCGGCGCGCTCTCGGCAGGAGGCGCGCATTCGGCGGACAATGACGTCGTGGCGGCCGACGCGGCGCAGCTCGCCGGCGCGGTCGATCTCATTGCCCAAACCATCAAGGAGACGAAACATGACGGCTGTTGATCAGGACCCGATCGTCATCGCATCGGCGGCGCGCACGCCGATCGCGGGCTTCCAGGGCGATTTCGCGTCGCTCGCCGCGCCGCAGCTCGGCGCGGTCGCGATCGCCGCGGCGCTCGAGCGCGCGGGCCTGAAACCCGAGCAGATCGACGAAGCGGTGATGGGCTGCGTGCTGCCGGCGGGGCAGGGACAGGCCCCGGCGCGGCAGGCGGCGCTCGGCGCGAAGCTGCCGCTTTCGGTCGGCTGCACGACGATCAACAAGATGTGCGGCTCGGGCATGCGCGCGGCGATGTTCGCGCACGACATGCTCGTCGCGGGCTCGGCCGACGTGATCGTCGCGGGCGGCATGGAAAGCATGACGAACGCGCCGTACCTGCTGCCGAAGGCGCGCGCGGGGATGCGCATGGGCCACGGCCAGGTGCTCGACCACATGTTCCTCGACGGCCTCGAGGACGCATACGACAAGGGCCGCCTGATGGGCACGTTCGCCGAGGAATGCGCGGGCGAATACGCGTTTTCGCGCGAGGCGCAGGACGCGTTCGCGATCGAATCGCTCGCGCGCGCGAAGCGGGCGAACGAAGACGGCTCGTTCGCGTGGGAAATCGCGCCCGTGACGGTGGCCGGCAAGAAGGGCGAGACGGTGATCGCGCGCGACGAGCAGCCGTTCAAGGCGAGCCCCGAGAAGATCCCGACGCTCAAACCGGCGTTCAGCAAGACGGGCACCGTGACCGCCGCGAATTCGTCGTCGATCTCCGACGGCGCGGCCGCGCTCGTGATGATGCGCGCGTCGACGGCGAGCAGGCTCGGCGTCACGCCGCTCGCGCGCGTCGTCGGCCATTCGACGTTCGCGCAACAGCCGTCGAAGTTCACGACGGCGCCCGTCGGCGCGATCCGGCGCCTCTTCGACAAGAACGGCTGGCGCGCGGCCGAAGTCGATCTGTACGAGATCAACGAGGCGTTCGCGGTCGTCGCGATGGCGGCGATGAAGGAGCACGACCTGCCGCACGACAAAGTCAACGTGAACGGCGGCGCGTGCGCGCTCGGCCATCCGATCGGCGCGTCGGGCGCCCGCATCCTCGTCACGCTGATCGGCGCGCTGCGCGCGCGCGCGGCCAAGCGCGGCGTCGCGAGCCTGTGCATCGGCGGCGGCGAGGCGACCGCGATGGGCATCGAGCTGATCTGATCGATTCGACGCGCACTCGAACAGGAGTCCTCCGATGAAGACCGTATTGATCGTCGGCGCATCGCGCGGCATCGGCCGCGAGTTCGCGCGCCAATATCTGCACGACGGCTGGCGCGTGATCGCCACCGCGCGCGACGAGGCATCGCTCGCGTCGCTTGCGTCGGCGGGCGCGCGCGCGATCGCGCTCGACGTCGCGCGGCCGGGCGACGTCGCGGCGTTCGACCGGCAACTGGGCGACGTCGCGCTCGACGCGGCCGTCGTCGTGTCGGGCGTGTACGGTCCTCGCACGGCGGGCGTCGAGCCCGTCAGCGCGGAGGACTTCGACGACGTAATGCACACGAACGTGCTCGGCCCGATGCTGCTCATGCCGATCCTGCTGCCGCTCGTCGAGGAGAGCCGCGGCGTTCTCGCGGTGCTGTCGAGCAAGATGGGCAGCATCAGCGAGGCGACCGGCACGACGGGCTGGCTCTATCGCGCGAGCAAGGCGGCGGTGAACGACGCGCTGCGGATCGCGTCGCTGCAGGCGCGGCATGCCGCCTGCATCGCGCTGCACCCGGGCTGGGTGCGCACCGACATGGGCGGCGCGCAGGCCGCGCTCGAGCCGCAGGCAAGCGTCGCCGGCATGCGGCGCGTGATCGCGCAGGCGGCGGGCGACCGCGAGCAGGCGAACGGCCGCTTCTTCCAATACGACGGCGTCGAGCTCGGCTGGTGAGCCGGCGAGCCGCCCCCTTTTTTTCGAATCACGATGCAAGCCACGAAGCCCGCCTCCGAGCGCCCGCTCGACTGTCCGTGCGGCGGCGCCGCGCCCGGCGCGTTGGCGAACGCGCGCGCGCCGCGCTACGCGGATTGCTGCGCGCGCCTGATCGACGGGCACGCGCGCGCCGCGACGGCGCTCGAGCTGATGCGTTCGCGCTATAGCGCGTACGTGCTCGGCGCGACCGATTATCTGCGCGCGACCTGGGACCCGCGCACCTGCCCGCCCGATCTCGGCGCCGACGCCGCCCGCGCGGACGCGCCGCGCTGGCTCGGCCTTGCGATCAAGCGCCATGCGCAGCTCGACGATACGCACGCCGAAGTGGAATTCGTCGCACGCTACAAAGTCGGCGGCCGCGCGCACCGGATGCACGAAACGAGCCGTTTCACGCGCGACGCGCAAGGCGCGTGGCGCTACGTCGACGGCGATGTAAGCGAGCGCTGAGTCCACGCGGCCCAAGCCGATACCGCGGGTTGGCGATGCAGCTCGCCATGCCGGGTAATTCCGGCATTGCACAACCGGAATTTGTCAGGCTAGGATGGCCGACGTTTGGTGCAATTCGCGTCGGTGGGCTCTGGCATGGCATTCGGCAAGGTGATGACGGGATGGATCGCGGCATGCGTGCTGTCGGCCGCTCAGGCCGGCCCGCTGCCGCCCGACATTCCGTCCGCGCCTGCCGCCGCGAACGCCCGCCCCGGCGCGCACGCGAACGCCGAGCGCTTCGACTACGGCAATTCGGGCCTGCCGCCCGTCGCCGCGAATCTCAACGAAACGATCATCCGCATTCCGGTCGACGCGGCCGGCGCGATCACGCTCGAGGCGACGGTGTTCAAGCCGGACGGCCCCGGCCCCTTCCCGCTCGTCGTCTTCAATCACGGCAAGAACCCCGGCGACCTGCGCGCGCAGCCGCGCAGCCGGCCGCTGTCGTTCGCGCGCGAGTTCGTGCGGCGCGGCTATGCGGTGGTCGCGCCGAACCGCGAAGGCTTCGCGGGCTCGGGCGGCGCGTATGCCCAGGAAGGCTGCGACGTCGAGCGAAACGGCGTCGCGCAGGCGCGCGACGTCGCCGCGACGATCGGCTACATGTCGAGGCTGCCTTACGTCGATGCGAAGCACGTCGTCGTCGCGGGCACGTCGCACGGCGGGCTCGTATCGCTCGCATACGGCGCCGAGGCCGCGCGCGGCGTGCGCGGGATCATCAACTTCTCGGGCGGGCTGCGCCAGGATCTCTGCGAAGGCTGGCAGAAGAATCTCGTCGACGCGTTCGACACGTACGGCTCGCGCACGCATGTGCCGTCGCTGTGGCTGTACGGCGACAACGATTCCGTATGGTCGCCCGCGCTCGTCGCGCAACTGCGCGACGCGTACGTGTCGCACGGCGCGAGCACGCTCTTCGTCGATTTCGGCCGCTATAAGGACGACGCGCACCGGATCATCGTCGATCGCGACGGCGTGCCGATCTGGTGGCCGCCCGTCGCGTCGTTCCTCGCGCAGCTGAATCTGCCGACGTCGGTCCGCTACGCGGTCGCGAATCCGCACGAGCCGAAAGCGAGCGGCTATGCGGCGATCGACGCGGTCGAAGCGGTGCCGTTCATCGACGAGGCCGGGCGCGCCGCGTATCGCCGCTTCCTCGCGCAGCATCCGAGCCGCGCGTTCGCGGTGTCGAGCGAAGGCGCGTGGTCGTGGGCCGAAGGCGGCGACGATCCGATGGCGCTCGCGCTCGATGGCTGCCGCAAGCAGAGCGCGGGGCAGTGCCAGCTGTACGCGGTCGACGATCGCGTCGTGTGGCGCGACGCGATCGCGCAAACGGCTGACGATTCGCCGAACGCCGCGCGCGCACTCGCAAGCCGCTGATCGCCGAGCAATCGATCCGTCCCGCGCTTGGCCGTTCTCGGCCGCACGCCGGCGCACCGCTGCGGCCGGCTCCTCTTCCGCGTTCTCGCGTTTTCCTCACATCGATGACCGCGCGCCGTCCGCGCGCGCCGCCTGTCGGCGCGGGCGACGCACGCGGGCAGCCATTCGATCTCGCCTGAAAGCGCCCTTTTTTCGGCGCTCGCGCTGTTTCGGCCGCGCGCCGCCCGATTTCCGCCCGACGGGTAGCCACTCTTTGCCGTCGTCTTCTGCGCCGTATGCGAACGAACGGGCCCAAACCGTCGCGAGCGGCCGCGAAATGCGCCGAACTCCGCGTCCGTAAAGGCTCCGGCGTTTTGTAACGGGTACTGCAACGAAGCGCAAAACACGCTAATCTCAGCCCCGGTTTTGATTTTGCACACGCGTTTTTCGCCATCCGATCGAGCGCTTTCTCCGCCATCGATCCCGCATGAGCAAGCGGCGCTTCGCACGCCCTCGACGCGTTTTGGTCCCGGAGCAGTCTTGAGCACACACGCAACCGACGATTGGGTCGCGCGCAGCCTTCGCGCGGTCTGGCATCCTTGCACGCAGATGAAGCACCACGAGCGGCTGCCGCTCATCCCGGTCGCGCGCGGCGAACGCGCGTGGCTCTTCGATCGCGCGGGCAACCGTTATCTCGACGCGATCAGCTCGTGGTGGGTGAACCTGTTCGGCCACGCGAACCCGCGCATCAACGCGGCGCTCAAGCAGCAGCTCGACACGCTCGAGCACGCGATGCTCGCCGGCTGCACGCACGAAAGCGCGATCGAGCTCGCCGAGCGGCTCGCCGCGCGCACGCGGCACACGCTCGGCCACGCGTTCTTCGCGTCGGACGGCGCGTCGGCCGTCGAGATCGCGCTGAAGATGAGCTTCCACGCGTGGCGCAACCGCGGCCGCGGCGACAAGCGCGAATTCGTCTGCATCGCGAACGGTTATCACGGCGAGACGATCGGCGCGCTCGGCGTGACCGACGTCGCGCTGTTCAAGGACGCATACGATCCGCTGATTCGCGCGGCGCACGTCGTCGCGTCGCCGGACGCGCGCGGCGCGCAACCCGGCGAGAGCGCCGCCGACGTCGCCGCGCGCGCGCTCGACGACGTGAAGCGCCTGTTCGCCGAGCGCGGCGAGAAAATCGCCGCGCTGATCGTCGAGCCGCTCGTGCAGTGCGCGGCCGGCTTCGCGATGCACGATCCGTCGTACGTGCGCGGCCTGCGCGCGCTGTGCGACGCGCACGACGTGCATCTGATCGCCGACGAGATCGCGGTGGGATGCGGGCGCACCGGCACGTTCTTCGCGTGCGAGCAGGCGAACGTGTGGCCCGATTTCCTGTGCCTGTCGAAGGGCATCAGCGGCGGCTATCTGCCGCTGTCGCTCGTGCTGTCGCGCGACGCGATCTTCGAGGCGTTCTACGACGACGACGTGACGCGCGGCTTCCTGCATTCGCATTCGTACACGGGCAATCCGCTCGCGTGCCGCGCGGCCGTCGCGACGCTCGATCTGTTCGACACCGACGACGTGCTCGCCGAGAACGCGCGCAAGTCCGCGCTGATGCGCGCCGCGCTCGCGCCGCTCGCATCGCATCCGCAGGTGCGCCACCTGCGCGAGCGCGGCACGATCTTCGCGTTCGACGTCGCGCTCGAAGGCGACGCGGCCCGCACATTCCCGCGCCGCTTCTTCGAGCACGCGCTTGCACGCGAGACGCTGCTGCGCCCGATCGGCACGACGGTCTACCTGATGCCGCCGTACATCCTCGACGACGGCGAAATCGAATGGCTCGCGTCGCGCACGCGCGCGACGCTCGACGCAACGCTCACGGAGGCACGCGCATGAACCTGCTCGCCACGCTCGAACGCGGCCTCGCCGACATCGACGCGCAAGGGCTGCGCCGCCGCCGCCGCATCGCGGACACCGCATGCGGCGCGCACATGACGGTCGACGGCCGCGAGATCGTCGGCTTCGCGAGCAACGACTATCTCGGCCTCGCCGCGCATCCGCGATTGATCGAAGCGTTCGCCGAAGGCGCGCGCCGCTACGGCTCCGGCAGCGGCGGCTCGCATCTGCTCGGCGGCCATTCGCGCGCGCACGCGGCGCTCGAAGACGAGCTCGCGGCATTCTCCGGCGGCTTCTGCGACGCGCCGCGCGCGCTCTACTTCAGCACCGGCTACATGGCGAATCTCGCCGCGCTGACGGCGCTCGCGGGCCGCGGCGCGACGATCTTCTCCGACGCGCTGAACCACGCTTCGCTGATCGACGGCGCGCGGCTGTCGCGCGCCGACGTGCGCATCTATCCGCACGCCGACGCCGACGCGCTCGAAGCGCTCCTCGCCGCGTCCGACGCGCCGACGAAGCTGATCGTCTCCGACACCGTGTTCAGCATGGACGGCGACGTCGCGCCGCTCGCTCGCCTCGTCGCGCTCGCGCAAGCGCACGGCGCATGGCTCGTCGTCGACGACGCGCACGGCTTCGGCGTGCTCGGCCCGCAAGGCCGCGGCGCGCTCGCCGCGCACGGGCTGCGCTCGCCGAACCTCGTCTACGTCGGCACGCTCGGCAAGGCGGCGGGCGTCGCGGGCGCGTTCGTCGTCGCGCACGAGACCGTGATCGAATGGCTCGTGCAGCGCGCGCGCAGCTACATCTTCACGACGGCCGCGCCGCCGTCCGTCGCGTGCGCGGTGTCCGCGAGCCTCGGCGTGATCGCGAGCGACGAAGGCGACGCGCGACGCGCGCATCTCGCCGCGCTGATCGAGCGCACGCGCGCGATCCTGCGCGCGACGCCGTGGCGGCCCGTCGATTCGCACACGGCCGTGCAGCCGCTCGTGATCGGCAGCAACGAAGCGACGCTCGCCGCCATGGCCGCGCTCGACGCGCAGAACCTCTGGGTGCCCGCGATCCGGCCGCCGACGGTGCCGGCCGGCACGTCGCGGCTGCGGATCTCGCTGTCGGCCGCGCATTCGTTCGACGACCTCGCGCGCCTCGAAGCGGCGCTCGTCACGCGGGCCGAGGCCGCCGCATGAGCGCGCCGCTTTCGCTGTTCGTGACGGGCACCGACACCGAGATCGGCAAGACCTTCGTGTCGGCCGCGCTGCTGCGCGGCTTCGCGCGCGCGGGGCTGCGCGCGGCGGCGATGAAGCCGATCGCCGCGGGCGCATACGAGCGCGACGGCATGTGGCGCAACGACGACGCGGACCAGCTCGACGCCGCCGCGAACGTCGCGCTGCCCGCCGAGATCCGCACGCCGTTCCTGCTGAAGGCGCCCGCCGCGCCGCACATCGCCGCCGCGCGCGAAGGCGTCGCGCTCGACATCGACGCGATCGTCGCCGCGCATCGCCGTGCATGCGAGGCGGCGGACGTCGTCGTCGTCGAAGGCGTCGGCGGCTTTCGCGTGCCGCTGACCGGCACGCGCGACACCGCCGATCTCGCGGTCGCGCTGGGCCTGCCCGTCGTGCTCGTCGTCGGCGTGCGGCTCGGCTGCATCAGCCACGCGCTGCTCACCGCCGACGCGATTGCCGCGCGCGGCCTGAGCATCGCCGGCTGGGTCGCGAACCGCATCGACGCCGCGATGAACTTCGCCGACGAAAACGTCGACACGCTGCGCGCGTGGCTCGACCGCGAGCACGGCGCGCCACTCGTCGGCGACGTCGCGCACATGAGCCCGCCGTCGCCCGAGGCGGCGTCGGCGGCGCTCGACGTGAACCTGTTGCTGAAAGCGTTGCGCGCCGCCGCGCCGCGCTGACGTTTTACCCGCTTATCGAAGCATTTCCGAATCGATCCCCGTTCCGAAGGATGACCGACATGACTCAAGCCCAAACCGCTCGCGCGACGACCGAAACGCCGGTGACCGCGCCCGTCGCGCCGCGCTGGCGCGTCGCCGACGTGATCGCGCTCTACGAGCTGCCGTTCAACGATCTGCTGTTCCGCGCGCAGCAGGTGCATCGCGAGCACTTCGACGCGAACGCGATCCAGCTGTCGACGCTGCTGTCGATCAAGACGGGCGGCTGCGAGGAGGATTGCGGCTACTGCTCGCAATCCGCGCATCACGAGACCGGCCTGAAGGCGGAGAAGCTGATGGAAGTGGACGCGGTGCTCGCCGCCGCGCGCACCGCGAAGGAAAACGGCGCGACGCGCTTCTGCATGGGCGCGGCGTGGCGCAGCCCGAAAGATCGGCACATCGAACCGATCAAGGACATGATCCGCGGCGTGAAGGAAATGGGCCTCGAAACGTGCGTGACGCTCGGCATGCTCGAGGAGCATCAGGCGAAGGCGCTCGCCGAAGCGGGCCTCGACTACTACAACCACAACCTCGATACGTCACCCGAGTTTTACGGCCAGGTCATTTCGACGCGCACGTACCAGGATCGGCTCGACACGCTCGAGCGCGTGCGCGACGCGGGCATCAACGTGTGCTGCGGCGGGATCATCGGCATGGGCGAATCGCGCCGCGAGCGCGCGGGCCTCATCGCGCAGCTCGCGAACATGAACCCGTATCCGGAGTCGGTGCCGATCAACAATCTCGTCGCGATCGAAGGCACGCCGCTCGAGAACGCGCAGGCGCTCGATCCGTTCGAATTCGTGCGCACGATCGCGATCGCTCGAATCACGATGCCGAAGGCGATGGTGCGCTTGTCGGCGGGCCGCGAGCAGCTCGACGATTCGATGCAGGCGCTGTGCTTCCTCGCCGGCGCGAACTCGATGTTCTACGGCGACGTGCTGCTCACGACCGGCAATCCGCGCGCGGAAGCCGACCGCAAGCTGCTGGCGCGGCTCGGGATGTCGGCGAGCGAAGCGACGCAATTGAGTGCTTGAACGCTTGAACGCTTGAGTGCCTGAGCGCGCCGCCGCGCGTGGCGAACGGCGGCCGCGCGCTCGCGAACATTCGCCGGTGACGGCCGAGCGCTCCCGGCGCGATGCTTTTCGTTTGAAGCTCGAGCGCTGAAAGAGAAGCCGGGCGTCGGATGTCGGATGTCGGATTTCGAACGTCGGGCGTCGATTGCCGGACGTCCGAGGTTCGGCGGGTAACGTCGGATGTCGAATGCGCGATGTGCGATGTGCGATGCCGGGTGTCGGGTGTCGGGTGTCGGGTGTCGGGTGTCGGGTGTCGGGTGTCGGGTGTCGGGTGTCGGGTGTCGGGTGTCGAACATCAAACAATCGGTGCCGAACGCCGAACGCCGAACGCCGAACGCCGAACGCCGAACGCCGAACGCCGAACGCCGAACGCCGAACGCCTTCAATAGTCAAGCAAAAAGCCGGGACGATGTCCCGGCTTTTTTATCGTCGCGCAGCACCTGCCCACGCGTGCGAGCACATGCCTTCGACGCACTACCCTCGCGCCGCCGCGTCGAGCGTCGCGCGCGCCTTCGCGACGAGCCGCTCGTCGATCGGCGCGAGCACCTCGCCGCGCTCGCGCACGCCCGAGCCGAAATGCACGGCCCGCACACCTGTCGCGCGCACGAAATCGCCGACCGCGTCGACGGTGAGCCCCGCGCCCGCGAGCACCGCGCACGTCGAGCCCTCGGCGCGGCGCACCATCCGCGCGACCACGTCGCGCGCGTCGAGCACCGACGCATGCCCGCCCGACGTCAGCACCGACGTGACCGACGGCACGCGCAGCAGCGTATCGAGCGCGGTATTCAGATCGCGCGCGACGTCGAATGCGCGATGGAACGTGAGATCGCGTCCGTCGGCCGCGTCGGCGACGCGCTGCAACGCGGCAAGATCGACGTCGCCGTGCGCGTCGAGCATCCCGAACACGACGCCGTTCGCGCCCGCGGCGACAGCCGCGCGCACGTCGCGCGCGATCGCCGCAAGCTCGTTCGCGTCGTAATGGAACGAGCGGCTGTGCGGCCGCACGATCACGTTGACGGGAATCGGCACCGCGGCGACAACGGCTTCGATCACGCCGACGCTCGGCGTCAATCCGCCTTCGCTGATGGCGGTCACGAGTTCGAGACGATCGGCGCCCGCGCGGGCGGCGGCATTCGCATCGCCGATCGTCGTCGCGATGACTTCGAGAAGGATCGAGGAAGCTGGCATGGAGGCGGCTCGGGTCGAGTTGAACCAGCCCGCATCGTAACCGACGGCGCGAACGCGCGCGCATGGCGGGCGGAATGCGGCGGCGACGGTCAATGGATGACGGACGACGGGCAACGCGCTGCGCTATGTCGCCCGGCCTTGCGCCACCTTCGCCTTGCTTGCCTGCGCCTTGCTTGCCTGCGTTTGCTCGCCGCGCCGCGCGCGACGTTGCTCCGTGCGGCCATCGCCCGCATCGCATCGCTTCGCTTGTGTTGCTCCGCGCCGTCTCGCGTTACGTTGCGTTGCGTTGCTCGGCTTGTCCCGGCATCGCACGCGGGCGCGAACGCGCCACGCATCACGCATCACGCGTCAATCGAGATAGTCCGCATACTCCTTGCGCGCATACGGCTGCAATTGCTGCCAGGGCGGCACCTTCGCGCGCGACGCCGGTGTGAGCGTCAGCTTGCGCGACGCATGGCCGTCCGCGCTGCGATATTCGACGACGAGCGGCGCCTGCAGCGTGTCGCTCCAGAGAATGCGATTGACGCCCTGCGCGCCGACCGTCTGCTCGTACCAGCGCGTGCCGGACACAGGCCCGGGCGTCGACTTCGCCGCGAGCCGCTTCAACCGCGACGGCGGCGTGATGTAGAACGCGTTGTCCCACGAGCCGTCGAAGCCCGTCGTCTCGTACTCGGCGGGCGGCACCGCGACGACGGTACGCTGCGCCGCATCGACGTACTCGATGCGAACCTTCCCGCCTTCGTTCGTCACGTGCCGCGCGGCCGCATCGAAGTCGAAGTGCTTGTGGCCTGCGTGCGCGTCCGTCGAAGTGGCGGCCGCGCGCACGCCGCCGCGCGACTGCGGCGCGTGCGCGGCGTCGTGCGCGTGGCCGTCGCTCGCTTGCCCGTGCTTCGCGCTCGCGGGCAGCACGCGCTCGATCCACACGTGCCCGTCGCGGCGCACCATCCGCTCGCGATACGTGACGGTGCGCGTCACGCCGTCCGCGCTCACCGACGCGCTCTCGTGCAACAGCACCGCGTCGAGATCGGGCGCGGCGGGCGCGGCGAACGCCGGCGCGCCGGCGAACATGGCCGTCGCGCCGAGCGCCGCGCGCACGCGCCGCGCGACGAGCCTTCCGGCGCGTCTTTCCCCGCGCGTTTGCATCGCGAAGGTGCGCATCGCAACCCTCCCGCTCAGAACCCGAACGCCGACTTCACGAGGCCGAACACCTTCGTGTTGTCGAGCGTGCCCTTGAATGCCTTCGCATCGGCGCCGTCGGCGAACAGCATCACGTCGCCGCCGCCGTGCGTCTCGGAGCCCGCACCGCCCATCCGCACGCCGACTTCCTGCAAGTACGCTTCGTTCGTCGCGCTCGCCGAATCCACCGAGGCCCGCGCGTTCGGCCGGTTCGCGCCGTTGCCGAACACGAGCGTCGTGTACGTGTTGCCGTCCGCATCCTTGTTCGGCTGGCCGTCGCGATAGCCACGGCTGATGTCGAGAATCGGATTGCCGCGCTTCGAATAGCCGTTGATCGTCATCGTGTGGTCGTGGTCGGCCGTCACGACGACGAGCGTGTTCGACAGATCCACTTTCGCGAGCGCCGTGCGGATCGCCTCGTCGAACGCGACGGTATCCTCGAGCGCGCGCTTGGCGTTCGTGCCGTGCAGCGCGTGATCGATGCGCCCGCCTTCGACCATCAGGAAATAGCCGTTCGGATTCTTCGACAACACATCGATCGCCTTGGCCGTCATCTCCGCGAGGCTCGGCTGCGTCGCGCCTTCGCCCTTGCCGGCGACGCGATCGAGTTCATACTCGAGATGGCTCGTCGTGCTGAAGAGTCCGATCAGCTTGCCGCCGCCCGCCTGTGCGAGCTGATCCTTCGTCGCGGCGAGCGCGTAGCCCTTCGCCTGCAGCTCGGCGAGCAGGTTGCGCCCGTCCGCGCGGCCGCGCCTGTTCGCGACCGGATCGAACGGCGTCCAGTGATTGCGCCCGCCGCCCATCAGCACGTCGACGCCGTCGCCGAGCGCCGCGTTGTAGCCCGCGCCGCCCGGCACCGCTTGCGCGGCGATCTCGTATTGCGCGTCGCGATGGCAGATGTGCGAGTAAGTCGCGGCGGGCGTCGCGTGCGTGAGCTCGGTCGTCGTGATCGCGCCCACCGCCTTGCCGCGCGCCTTCGCGAGCTCGAGCAGCGTCGGCACGGCCTTGCCGTTGGTCGCGCCGCAATTGTTCACCGTCTTGTTGCCGTTCGCGTCGGAGCCCGGCGCGATCGCGCGCGTGTCGGACGACATCGACAGCACCTCGTTGTTCATCTTCACGCCCGTCATGTACGCGGCCATCGACGGCGCGCTGTCCGTCGTCTGCGCGTCGTTCGAGAAGGTCTTGATGCGCGCGGTGCGCGGCAGCTTCTCCATCGTGAGCTGGCCGGCCTCGCCGACCTTGTAGATGCGGCTCGCGGTCACGGTGGTCGGCCCCATTCCGTCGCCGAGGAAGAAGATCGCCGCGCCGACCGCATACGGCGCGCCCGCGCCGACGAGCAGCGCCGCGCCGCACGCGAGCCGCCGCGGCGTCGCCGGCCGCAACCAGACGACGCACGCCATCGTGCCGACCGCGACGAAGCTGCCGAGCACATGGAACAGCACCGCAACCACGTTGCGCAGCGCGTTCATGCGGCTGCCCGTCTGAAGTATGCGGTTGCGGCCGGGCGATACAGGATGAACAGGAACAGCGCGATCAGCGCGGCGACGACGATCAGCATGCCCTTGAACGGCGTCGTGAATGCGGAGATCGCGAATCCGACGAGCGCAACGACCGCGTACAGGGTGCGCCCCCAGATTTTCCGCTTCAGGATCGCGACGCCGGCGACGAGATGCAGCGCCTCGCTGGCGACGGCGATCGCGACGGTCGCCTCGATCGGCAGCGGCGAGCGGCGCAGGACGGCGAGCGAAAGGGGATCGTGAAGAGAAAACGGCAGCGAGATCAGCCCGATCAGGTTCGAGACGATGACGAACCACGCTAGGACAGTCAGCGAAAGCGGTCTTTTCATGATTTTCTTCGCGTAGTGCCGATGGCGGGATCGCGCGAAGCCGGCCCGGCACCGCAATCCTCGGAGCATTCTCGGCCTCGCGTTCGCAAAATGCAACGCGCGCCGTCGCCGATCGCGCCTGCGGCGACGCGCGCAGGAACCCGCGGCCGTACGCGCACCGCTCGCGGCCTTGGAAAGCCGTACGCACGAACCGAGGCAAGGCAACGTGCTCGCCGCGTATCGCGAGGCGCAACTGCACGCAACGCGCGATGCATTCGCATCGAATCAAAAACTCAACCAAGATTGCAGTTAATTCCGCGGACACATAGCGAACCCGCGTGTGCCGCAGCAACGCCCGCGCGCACCGCCACTCAACACAGCGGCCCGCGGGCCCGCCGACGATCAAGCGCCGGGCGGCGTCTCGCCGTCGATCCAGTCGATGTCGCCGCAGAGCACGCACAGCGCATCGTTCACGCGCACCGCGATCGACAACGTCACGCACGGCAGCGCCTCGTTGATCGACAGATACGGCCGCGTCACCTGCACGCGCTCCGGCTCGGCGATCGCCGAGCGGAAATACGGACGCCGCAGCCAGTTCGCGCCCTGCGCGTCGGCGAGCGGCAGAAAGCGCGTCTCGTGCGACGCGCGGTCCGCACGCAGCACGACGTTGCGGCCCGCCTGCCGCCCGCGCTCGTCGAGCAGGAAGCAGCGCGCCGCGTGATCGAGCGCGAGGAAGTTCCAGCAGACCTCGTCGAGCGGCTCGCCCGCCGCGAGGCGCTCGGCCGCGCGCTCGAACGCGCGCTGGTACGGCGCGAGCCGCTGCGCGTCGCGCCGCTCGGCCGCTTCGGTCTGCTTGCGATAGCGCTCGGTGAGCTCGCCGATGCAGGCGGACGCCGCGGCGCTGTCGGGCAGCCCCGGCGCCGGACGTCCGAAGAAATAGCCCTGCACGAAATCCGCATCGCACGACAGCGCGATCTGCGCCTCGTGCTCGGTCTCGATCCCTTCGATCAGCACGAGCTTGCCCGCCTCGTGCAGCAGCGTGACGAGCCCGTGCAGGATCGCGGTGAGCCCGGTGCGATGCTGCGCATGCGACAGCATGATCCGGTCGAGCTTCACGATGTCCGGGCTCAGTTGCCAGATTCGTTCGATGTTCGAATGACCCGCGCCGAAATCGTCGAGCGCGATCAGAAAGCCCTGCTCGCGGAATTCGCGCACCGCGTCGGCGAGCCGCTCGATGTCGTCGGCGCGCTGCTCGAGCACCTCGAGCACGATGCGCCGCGGCGGGATGTCGAGCCGCTTCAGGTTCGCGAACAGCGCGGCGGCCTGAAACGGATCGGTGAGCACACCGGGGTGCACGTTGAGAAACAGCCATTCGCGCTCCGCGCCGAATCGCGCGAAGTTTTCGAGATGCAGCGCCTGCGCGAGGCGGTCGACCTGCGTCGCCTCGCCGTGGCGCGCGGCTTCACCGAACACGTCGAGCGGCGACACCGGGCGGTCGAGCGCATCGTGCGCGCGCAACAGCGCCTCGTAGCCGACCGCGCGCATGTGCGACAGGCTGAAGATCGGCTGAAACACCGTCGTCAGGGTGAGATCGTGGTGATGCGCGGCGACGCGCTCGAGGCCGGACGTCATCTCCGGCTCGAAGCGATACGGCGACGCGGCGACGGGACGCTCCTGCTGAACGGTCGTGGTCATGCGGCGGCCCTCCTCATGACGAAAACGTCGGCAGGCGAAACGTGCGGCTCGCGGGTTTTCATCGGTGGTCCTCGGTTGTTCGATCGTAGTTGTCTGCAAGCCTCAAGCAAGCTCCGTGCTCACTCGCACGACACCACGCCCAGTCGCGCCATCCCCGGTGCGGATGCGTCGATCGCGCCGCGCCGCGCATGCATGGCGATGGGGATTGTGCGCACCATCACAGTGCGCCGATGCTCGCACGTCGCTTCCCGTCGCGCATTTCGCGCGCACGCTACACTGCGTACCGTCGTTTCTTCCCCGTTTCAATCATCGATGGCAATCGTCTTCACTGTTTTGATTTTGTTGCTCGCGGTCGCGCTGTCGGGCGTCGCGACGCGCGTGCTGCCGCTGCGCCTGCCGTTGCCGCTGATGCAGATCGCGATCGGCGCCGTGCTTGCGTGGCCGAAGTTCAATCTGCACGTCACGTTCGATCCCGAAATCTTCATGCTGCTGTTCATCCCGCCGCTGCTGTTCGCGGACGGCTGGCGCATTCCGAAGCGCGAGCTGTATCTGCAACGGCGCGCGATCCTGATGCTCGCGTTCGGCCTCGTGTTCATGACGGTACTCGCGGTCGGCTACTTCGCGCATTGGTTGATTCCCGGCCTGCCGCTGCCCATCGCGTTCGCGCTCGCCGCGGTGCTGTCGCCGACCGATGCGGTCGCACTGTCCGGCATCGCGGGCAAGGGTCGCATCCCGCCGCAGCTGATGCACATCCTCGAGGGCGAGGCGCTGATGAACGACGCGTCGGGCCTCGTCGCGCTCAAGTTCGCGATCGCCGCCGCGCTGACCGGCATGTTCTCGCTGCGCGACGCGTCGATCAGCTTCGTGATCGTCGCATCGGGCGGCCTCGTGGCGGGCGCGGCTCTCGCGTGGCTGTTCAGCGCGCTGTCGACGCGCTTCCTGAACGCCTCGCAGGAAGGCGATCCCGCGCCCGGCATCGTGATGACGCTGCTCGTGCCGTTCGCGTCGTACCTGATCGCCGAGCATTTGGGATTGTCAGGAATCCTGTCGGCCGTCGCGTCCGGGATGATGATGAACTACACGAGCTTCTCGAAGAGCAGCACGGTCGCCGCGCGAGTGCGCGCGGAAAGCACGTGGGCGATGATCGAGTTCGTGTTCAACGGGATGGTGTTCATCATGCTCGGCCTGCAGCTGCCGCACATCATCGGCCGCGCGCTCCTCGACGCACACCATACGAGCGACGCGCTCGTCGGCGCGATGCTCGGCTACATCGCCGCGATGCTCGCCGCGCTCTACGCGATCCGCTTCGCGTGGGTCTGGCTGCTGCGCTGGATCGCAAGCCGCCGCGCGGCGAGGCAGGGGCTCACCGGCACGATGGCGGGCGTGCGCACGATCGCCGTGATGACGGTGGGCGGCGTGCGCGGCGCGGTCACGCTCGCGGGCGTGCTGTCGATTCCGGTCGCGCTCGGCGACGGCACGCCGCTCGCGGGCCGCGACACCGCGATCTTCGTCGCGTCGGGCGTGATTCTCGGCTCGCTCGTCGTCGCGGTGATCGGCTTGCCGCTCCTGCTGCGCGGCATGCGCCCGATGCGCAATCCGCACGCGGAGGAAGAGCGCGCCGCGCGCGCGGCGGCGGCGCAAGCGGCAATCCGCGCGGTCGACGCGGCGCACGACGCGCTTGCCGTCGATCTCGACGAGACGGCCGCCGCGCGCTGCGCGGACGTGACGGCGCGCGTGATGGACCTGTACCGCCGCCGGCTCGCGGGCCTCGCCGCCGACGGCGCGACGCCGCGCGAAGAAGCGCGGCAGACCGAGAAGATGGAACTGGCGCTGAAGATCGCGGCGATCCGCGCGGAGCGCGCGGTGCTCTACCGGCTGCGCGGCGAGCAGAAGATCAACGACGAAACGCTCGCGAAGCTGATGCGCGAAGTCGATCTGTCGGAGACGGCGCTGTCGACGCGCAAGAAGGGCATCGTCTGACGACGCGCGCTCGCCGGCGCGCGTTCTCGACGCTCGGCGAGCGGGCGGCGCAGTGACGGGCGGGCGTCGCGCGAGACACTCGAGGCGCTCGAGGCGCTCACGACGTACGCAGCACGCGACAGACACGCAGCGCGCGCAACGCTGGAACGCGACGGCGGAGGACCGCTGCGCCATGCCGCGCGCAACCGGCCGCTGCCCGTCGCTCGCCGCTCGCCGCCCGCTGCCCACTGCCCACTGCTCGTCATTCGACGTCCGGCGCTCGCGCCGCGCTCACGATTTCGCGACGACGACCGGAATCCCGCGCAACGCGCCCGCGCCCTTCATCTCGTCGAGCGCGCGCTGCACGGCCGCGCTTGTCGCCGCATCGATCGCGATACGCGCGGCGAGCTCGCGCTCGGCGCGCTTCACGCTCGCGACGTTCGCGAGCTTCACGTGCCCGTAGCCGCGCGCCTTCGCGTGCAGCTCGGCGAGCCGCGCGACCGCGTCGGCCGTCCCGGGCGTCAACGCCGCGAGCGCGCGGCGCATCGTCGCCTCGTAGTCGTCGGCGAGCGCGCGCTCCATCTTGCGCTCGACGGTGCCGCCGAACGGATCGAGCCGCGTGCCGCGCAGGCCGCGCACGCGCGCGAGCACGCCGAGCACCGGCCACAGCCACTGCCCGAACACCTGCTTTCCCGGCGCCGAGCCGTCCCTGCCCGCCTTCGCGGTCGCGGGCGGCGCGAGATTGAACTTCACGCGGAAGTCCTTGCCCGCGGTGCCCTCGAACTGCGCTTCGAGCGCCGCGCGGAATGCGCCGTGCGTGTGGAGCCGCGCCACTTCGTATTCGTCCTTCACCGCGAGCAGCCGGTAGAACGTCGTCGCGACCGCGCGCGCGACGCGTTCGTCGCCCGCCGCGCGCGCCGCGCCGACGAGCGCGCGATAGCGCTCGACGTAGCGCGCGCCGCCGTATTCGGCGAGCCGCGCCTCGCGATCGGCGACGACCGCGTCGAGCGTCTGCGGCGGCAGCGGCTCGTGCGCCGGATGGCGCGCGTCCCACAGCGCGTCGAGCCCCGCCGCGTCGGCGGCCGCCATCCGGCCGATCGCGAATGCGAGCTTGTTCATCGGCACCGCGACGTCGTTCAGCTCGATCGCGCGCATCAACGCGTCGAGCGACACGGGCACGAGCCCCTGCTGCCATGCGAAGCCGAGCATCAGGATGTTCGCGCCGATCGTGTCGCCGAGGAACTTCGTCGCGAGCGCCTGCGCATCGCAACGCGACAGGAAGCCGTCGCCCGCCGCGTGCCGCATCTTCTCGACGAGCGCGTCCGCGTGCAGGCTCGCGTCCGGATCGCGCACGAACGCGGCGTTCGGAATCGCGTGCGTGTTCACGACGATGCGCGTGCGCTCGCGGCGCACCGTCTGCAGCGCGTCGGCGCTCGCGCCGACGACCATGTCGCACGCGAGCAGCAAGTCGGCCTGCTGCGTGTCGATGCGCACCTGATTGAGCCACGCGTCCGACGACGCGACCCGCACGAACGACAGCACCGAGCCGCCCTTCTGCGCGAAGCCCATGAAGTCGAGCACCGATGCGCTCTTGCCCTCCAGATGCGCGGCCATGCTGACGAGCGCGCCCACCGTCACGACGCCCGTGCCGCCGACGCCCGTCACCAGCATGTCGTACGGCGCGTCGGCCAGATGCGTCGCCGGGCGCGGCAGCGCGTCGACGCGCGCGGCGAGCGCGGCCTCGTCGAACGCGGCGCCCGCCGCCTTCTTCAGCTTCGCGCCCTCGACCGTCACGAAGCTCGGGCAAAAGCCGTTCACGCACGAAAAATCCTTGTTGCACGACGATTGATCGATGCGCCGCTTGCGGCCGAGCGCGGTCTCGACGGGCTCGACCGACAGGCAGTTCGACTGCACGCCGCAATCGCCGCAGCCTTCGCAGACCGCTTCGTTGATGAACAGCCGCTTGTCCGGATCGGGGAATTCGCCCTTCTTGCGGCGGCGGCGCTTCTCGGCCGCGCACGTCTGGTCGTAGATCAGCACGGTGACGCCCGGCGTGTCGCGCAGCTCGCGCTGCACCGCATCGAGCTCGCGGCGGTGATGGAACGTGGTGCCCGTCGGGAACAGCGCATGATGGCCGTCGTACTTCTCGGGCTCGTCGGACACGACGACGAAGCGCGACACGCCTTCCGCCTCGACCTGCCGCGCGATCTGCGGCACCGAGATGCTGCCGTCGACGGGCTGCCCGCCCGTCATCGCGACCGCGTCGTTGTAGAGGATCTTGTAGGTGATGTTCGCGCGCGCGGCCACCGCCTGCCGGATCGCCAGGATTCCCGAATGAAAGTAGGTGCCGTCGCCGAGATTCTGGAACACGTGGCGCGTGCTCGTGAACATCGCGTGCGCGGCCCAGTCGACGCCCTCGCCGCCCATCTGGATCAGGCCCGTCGTGTCGCGCTCCATCCACGACGCCATGAAGTGGCAGCCGATTCCCGCCTGCGCGATCGAGCCTTGCGGCACCTTCGTCGACGTGTTGTGCGGGCAGCCCGAGCAGAAGTACGGCGTGCGCCGCACCGCGTCCGCCTCGTTCGACAGGATCGTCGGCGCGACGAGATCGACGACGCGCGCGCGGCGGTCGAGCGCGCGCTTGTGCCGCGCGAGCCAGTCGGCGAACACGGGCAGGATGCGCGACGGGCGCAGCTCGCCGAGCTCGGACAACAGCGGCGCGTGCGCCGCGTCGTGCTTGCCGAGCACGACGGGCCGCGCGCCCGACGCGCGGTTGTAAAGATGATCCTTGATCTGCTGCTCGATCACGGGGCCCTTCTCCTCGATCACGAGCACTTCGGTCAGGCCTTCGACGAACGTGTCGATGCGCGTCATCTCGAGCGGGAACGACAGGCCGACCTTGTAGATCCGCACGCCGGCCGCGTCGAGATCGGCGACCGTCAGATCGAGCCGGCGCAGCGCCTCCATCAGGTCCAGATGCGCCTTGCCGCACGTGACGATGCCGACGTTCGCGTGCGCGCTCTTCGCGATCCACTTGTCGATGCTGTTCGCGCGCGCGAAGTGGCGCACCGCGTCGAGCTTCGCGGCGAGGCGCGCCTCGATCGCGAGGCTCGGCAGGTCCGGCCAGCGGTTGTGCAGGCCGTCCGCGGGCGGCGCGAAGCCTTCGGGCGCGGGCCAGCGCGTCGTCAGCGCATCGAGATCGACGCTCGAGCCGGATTCGACCGTCTCCGAAATCGCCTTGAAGCCGACCCACGCGCCGGAGAAGCGCGACAGCGCCCAGCCGTACACGCCGAACTCGAGCATGTCGGCGATGTTCGACGGATTCACGACCGGCATATGCCACGCGATCATCGCGAAGTCGCTCTGATGCGGCATCGACGACGACACGCAGCCGTGATCGTCGCCCGCCACCACGAGCACGCCGCCGTGCGGCGACGAGCCGTACGCGTTGCCGTGCTTGAGCGCGTCGCCCGCGCGATCGACGCCCGGCCCCTTGCCGTACCACATCGCGAACACGCCGTCGACGGTGCGCTCCGGATCGGCCTCGACGCGCTGCGTGCCGAGCACCGCGGTGCAGCCGAGCTCTTCGTTGATCGCGGGCAGGAAGCGCACGCCGCTCGCATCGAGCTGCTTCTTCGCCTTCCACAGCTGCTGGTCGACCATCCCGAGCGGCGAGCCGCGATAGCCGCTGACGAAGCCCGCGGTGTTCAGGCCCTGCGCGTCGTCGAGCGCGCGCTGCATCAGCAGCAGGCGCACGAGCGCCTGCGTGCCCGTCAGGAATATGCGGCCGCGCGTCGCGCGGAGGTTGTCGGTCAGGCGATAGTCGGCCAACGCGGGCGGGCCGCCGACCGGCAGGCGTGCGTTCATTGTCGTCTCCTCGATGTGCTGTTCGACGTTGCGGCGTCGCCCCGCGCCGGCAAGGCGCGGCCCTGCGTTTCGACGCGCAACTCAATGAACTCTATTTTTTTACGCCAATAGAAGAATTTTTTGCTTATCTTGATATCGATCAGCGTTTCAGCGAAAGACTGCTGAAGCTTTGCTTGCAATTTGAGAGAGATTTCACTCCCGGCCCGCTCGGCTCGCCGGATGGGCCGCGCGCCGCCTCAGGCGGGCGGCGGATTCGGCGTGGCGGCCGGGCCGCTCGCGTCGGGCCCGTCGGGCGAATCGCCCCCGTCGGCCGCCGGCTGCGGCTCGACCGGCTCGACGTCGTTGAAACGCGTGTAGTCGATGTGCGTCATGCCGTCGACCTCGCTCATCAGGTCGACGTAGCGGTAATGCCAGCGGATGTCGCCGTGCTCCCACGCATGGCGCGCCTGCATCACCTGCGCGGTGGTTTCGTCGGAGCCTTCGATCATCACGAGCAGCATCGCGCTGCGCTGCGCGAGCGACTCCGGCGTCTCGCCGAACAGCGGGCTCGATTCGT
The DNA here is from genome assembly GCF_001526245.1 of Burkholderia sp. MSMB1498. NCBI lineage: Bacteria > Pseudomonadati > Pseudomonadota > Betaproteobacteria > Burkholderiales > Burkholderiaceae > Burkholderia > Burkholderia sp. MSMB1498. The sequence continues at coordinate 22,424 of NZ_LOYJ01000053.1, read as the reverse complement.
CGATCACGTGCATCATGTTCCAGCCGAGCAGGAAGATCGGGTGCTCGCTGCGCACGAGCTTCAGATCGTGGATCTTCATCAGCGAATATCCCTCCGACGAATGCTCGCGCCGCATCAGCCGCATCTTCGCGCGCGCCTCGGCGATCACGTTCTGCCGCGCGTTCGCCGCGCGCACCATCAGCGTCATCCGTCCGTTGAGCGAGCGCACGATCGCGTGGCGCGCGAACATGATCTTCGAGCGCGGCCGCGCGAAGCGCGCGAACACGAGCCCTGTCGACAGCGCGATCCCCGACATCCCGACGAAGATCTCGAGCGTCGCGACCGCGTGCGCGTAGATGGTCTGCGGATGCATGTCGCCGTAGCCGACCGTCGCGAGCGTCTCGACGCTGAAGAAGAACGCGCCCATGAAGCCGGGCGGCGACTGGTTCGCGATCGGCGTGCGGCCGAGCAGGTACAGCAGCGCGAACAGCGTGTTGTTGACGACGAACAGCGCGGCGAGCGTCGCGAAGAATACGGGCCAGCTCACCTTGAGCGCCCAGTAATAGAGATCGCGCCACACGGACGCCGGCATGCCGTACGCGATCACCTCGCGCGTGCCGGACCAGATCCGGCGGCCGCCGCGCGGCGGCTTGCGCGCGCGGGCGCCGCCGTCCGCGAAAGGATCGGGGGGGTGCGGGGAAGAGGAATCGACGTTCATCGCAGTCTCGCCGGAGTCGGTGCGGCGAGCGTAGCACGCGGCGCTTGCGATGCGTTCGTCGCGCGGCCGGGCCCGCGCGCCGCGCTCGCGTCAGTCCGTCACTGACGCTGTTGCTCGATGAACTGCTGAACCTGCTTGAGCGTGACCTTGCCGGTGTGCGCGGTGTCGATTTCGTCGAAATGCTGCGCGACGTAGCCGAGGCCGCTCGCTTGCGCCTGCGCTTTCGTGAGCGCCGCGCCGTTGCCGAGCGCGCCGCTCGCGCCGAGGCTCGCGGCGAGTCGGCTTTGCGCCTGCTGCTGCAACTGCGCGCCCGTCGTCGCCGAAGCCGACGCGGGCGCGGCGGAGGCGGCCTTCGGGAAGAACGGGCCGTCGACGCCGCCGTGCAGCGGCGCAGCGGACGAAACGGCCTGCAAGGTCTCGGCGGATGCGCCGATCGTGAACGCCGCGGCAACCGCGAACGCGATCGCCGGAATGATGCGTCGCAACTGAAAAATATGGGACATGACGTAACTCGCAATATCGGGGTTCAACGGAGCGGGCCGCTCATCGCGCGGCCCGCTCGCCGCAATCTCAGCGGGCCGCGGCGGCCCGCGCGATCTTCGCCGTCGGCGTGTTCGCCGGGCTTTCGTCGGGCCACGCGGGCGGCAGCGCCGCGAGCGTCAGCGCGTTCGCCACCGGCTGGTTCTGATAGAACGCGACGAGATCCGACTTCATCTGCGGCCTCGCGACGTCGTCGAGATAGATCATGTGGCCGCCCTGATAGAACGTGACCTGCAGGTTCGGATTGAGGCCGGACACCGTCTGCAGCCGCGCGAGCTCTTTTTCCGTCTCGAAGTACGGCGTCGCGAGGTCATGGTAGCCGTTCGACGACAGTACCTTCAGCTTCGGATTGAGCTGCAGCGCGGCGAGCAGATCCGGGATCGTGTCCGGATACGGCTGGCCCGCATGGCTGAAGTTCCACACGCCGATGATGTTCGGGTTCAGCGTCTGATAGGTCGCGTTCGGCGCCGTGTAGCCGAGATAGTTCGGCATCTGCGAAGCGAGCGCCTTCGTGAACGGCTGCGAGATCAGGATGTCGGACGGATCGTCGTCGCTCGCGAGACGCGAATCGCCGTTCGGCAGCGACACGCGGCCGTCGTAGCGGCCGATCGTATAGCCGGGCACGAGCGTCGTCTGGCCGGGGGAGGCTTCGGTGTCGTAGAAGTACTGGAAGTACGCGCCGAGCGACGCCGTCGTCATGCTCGTCTGCGTCGACCAGGCGGCGAGCGTCGCGGCGTCCGGCGACACGGGCGACGAGGCCGTCGCGTAATGGACGATCGGCGTGTATTGCGCGGTCGTGAAATCCTGAATGCGCTGCGCGTACGCGCCGAGATTCGTCGGCGACGGCGACACCAGGTTGTAATACGCCGCCACCTGCGCATACGACGGGAAGGTGCCGACCGCCTGATCCCCGTTCGCCGCCATGTAGTTCAGGATCGACGACTGCAGCACGATGCCAGTCAGCTGCACGCCCGCCGATTCGAGCGCGAGCGCGAGCATGTCCGTGCGCGGCGTGCCGTACGATTCGCCGTACAGGTAGATCGGCGATCCGCCGCGGCCGTTGACCGACAGATAGCGGCGGATGAAATCGCGCATCACCTTCACGTCGGCGTCCGCGCCCCAGAACGTCTGGTTCGTGTTCGGCTGGATGGCTTCCGACAGGCCGGTGCCGGGCGGATCGATGAACACCATGTCGGTGGTCGCGATCAGGCTGTCCGGATTGTCGACGAGCGGGAAATTCGGCCAGTTCGTCATCAGCGGATCGGGCGTCGCGACGCGCGTCGGCGCGAACGAGCCGAGCCGCAGCCACACCGACGACGAGCCGGGGCCGCCGTTGTAGAAGAACGTGACGGGCCGCGGCGAGCCGTCCTGCGTCGGCACGGTGTACGCGACATACGACATCGTCGCTTCCGCGTTGCCGTTCGAATCGTAGGCCGTCAGATGCCCGGTCGTGCTCAGGTAATCGAGCGTCGCGCCGTTCGACGACCACTGGTGGCTCATCACCGCGGCGCGTTCGGACACCTGCGACGCGGCGAGCCCGTCGCCCGCGTTCGGCGAGTAGGCGGCCGTGTCCGTGTACGGCTGATTGAGCTGCGCGGGCGTCGTGCTGCTCTGCAGATCGTCGCCGCACCCTGCCAGGGCCAGCATCGTCGCGACAACCGCCGCCGCCGAGAGCCGGCCGCGCCATCCCGCCGATCCGGCGTTCCCTCCATCCATCGATTTATTCATTTTCGCTTTCTATTTATTTCAAAGACGTAAGGTATTGCAGTGCAATGCCTTCCTCGATAATGTCTCAATTGATTTATTCAATTTCCGCGCATCCTAATAATGAAAAAATGGCGCGTCAACCACCCGGCCTATCCATTCATTAATCGATCGACAATGCACGTGATACGGCCGCTTTTGCCTCGCCGCCGAAAGCAATTACGCGGCTCGATAGGTTCCGCGTGCATACAGGATGCCCATAATGTGAACATTTGTTGCGCGCGCAACAAACCGGCGGATTGCGACGGGAACGCGATCGGGTGAAGCCGGAACACACCCGGAAATGCCGAAAATCGCGAATGAATTCGGCATCCGAATCGGATAAAGAAAACGAAAACGGGCGCATTCCGGTTCGATGGAATACGCCCGTGAATCCGCGAACGGAAAATGTAAGGTTCGCGCGGCCGGCGAAGCATGCCCCGGCCGCCCGGCGACGACGGCCCGCGCGGATGCCCGGCGGCGCGCTCGCTTCGCCGCCGGGCCGGCGCTTACTTTCGATCGACGATGATCTTGTCGAACGTGCCGCCGTCCGCGAAATGCGTCTTCTGCGCGTTCGCCCAGTTGCCGAAGATCTGCTCGACGCTGAACGTCTTGAGCGGCTTGAACTCGCTCGCATGCTTCTTCAGCACGTTCGCGTCGCGCGGGCGCAGATGGTGCTGCGCGACGATCTCCTGCGCGGCGGGCGAGTACAGGTACTCGAGATACGCCTGCGCCGCGCGGCGCGTGCCCTTCTTGTCGACGACCTTGTCGACGATCGCCACGGGCGGCTCCGCGAGAATGCTCGCCGACGGATAGACGGCGTCGAAGCTCGCGCCCGCCGCGCCCGTGTCGATCAGCGCGACCTCGTTCTCGAACGTGACGAGCACGTCGCCGATGCCGCGCTGCGTGAACGTCGTCGTCGCGCCTCGGCCGCCGGAGTCGAGCACCGGCACGTTGCGGAAGATCGCCTTCTCGAAGTCGAGCGCCTGCTGATCGGTCGCGCCCTTCAGCTTCTGATACCCCCATGCGGCGAGATACGCATAGCGGCCGTTGCCCGACGTCTTCGGATTCGCGATGATCACCTGCACGCCCGGCTTCGCGAGATCGCTCCAGTCCTTGATCCCCTTCGGGTTGCCGTGGCGCACGAGGAACACCATCGTCGTCGAGTACGGCGAGCTGTTGTTCGGCAAACGCGTGCGCCAATCCTTCGGCAGCAGTTGGCCGCGCTCGGCGAGCAGATCGATATCGTTCGGCTGGTTCATCGTCACGACGTCGGCCTGCAGCCCCTGCAGCACCGACAGCGCCTGCGCGCTCGACGCGCCGTGCGATTGCCGGATCGACACCGTCTCGCCCGTCTTCTGCTTGTAGGCGGCGGCGAAGCTCGCGTTGATGTCCTTGTACAGTTCGCGCGTGACGTCGTAGGACACGTTCAGCAGCGACGTGTCGGCATGCGCGGCCGTTGCGAGCAGCGCCGCTGCGATGCCGGCGGCGAGCCGGCGGCCGATCCCTTGGTTGTGCTTCATCGTTGGTGCTCCGCTGGTGGTTCGAGGTGATTCGTCAGGTTTTCGCAAGCGACGATTCTAGCGGCGATCGTCGCGACGCGAGCCAATCCGTCGTGGATAGCGATGCACGAATGCTGATTTGGCTCTGGCGGGGTTGAACGTTCGGCGGGCGGCGATCGAGTGATCGAGTGATCGGGCAGTCGAGCGGTCGAGCGGTCGAGCGGTCGGGCGGTCCGGCAGGTTCGAGGCGGTGAGCGGAGTGCCGCTTCGCTCCGGCTGCTGAAATGCGTTGGCCGGGATTCGCCGATACTCCGCCACGCCGCGCGCCCCACTTCCGATTCGAATGCAAATCCGGGGGCGAGCGGCGAAACCGTTCCTGGAGATCCGGCAAAATCGCCGGCGAGCCGGCTGACCGGCTCGTCCCGATATCGTGAAAGCGCAGCGAGACATCGGCACCGGCCACGTGGCGGCGGCGCGGCCGATGCGTCGACGGGGTCAACGTATTCCGCGACGTATTCCGCGACGGACTCCGCGCGTGCGTAGCTTGCCCGCACCGCATGACGACGCTTCGACGAAAAGCACGATCTCGCCGCATGGCGGACACCGGTTGCGCCCGAGAAAAATCATCAATCTTCGTATGGCGCCGCCGAAAGGGGTCGCTCGCAAACTACCGCTTGAACGACCACGCGGAGTTGGCGAGGTAAGTCGCTCCCAACACGCATCCGGTCGCAACGACTTGAGCCGGCATGAACGGGACATGCAAGCATATCAGCGCGAACATCGCCATGACGTTGATGACGATGCCGGCGAACACCACGGAGAAAAAGCGTGGAACCGCTTGATCATGGGGCCGGGAACGCTTGAACGTAATGTGATAATTGAGAACATAATTCAATAGCGCGCCAACCACCGCTCCCGCCGCCGACGCAAATACCGGGGCCGCGATCGCAGTCGAAACCAGTGTCCATAAAATGACATATTGCGCGGCGGTTCCCGATACGCCGACGCCCAGATAAGTCACGAATCGAAGCGTATGCCGTTGCGTCATTCGCGCTCTCCGCACATCGGTTTTCCGGCCATCGGACCGGCGTTCCGCGACGAACGGCCGGCAATCGGCCAGGCCCGTCGGCGCCCGCTCCTGCGTCACGGCGCAATCCGCACGGCGCATTGCCGCTTCGACATGCGCCGCCCGCGTTGCGTCGCCTCGGCGATGCAGCGCGCCGCTCCCGCGACGGCCACGCCTTCATTGGCCCTCCGACAAACAGGAAAATCAAAATTCATTTTCCATCGCGGATAATGACCTACAATTTATAAGATAGGAATTTAATTCATTTTATCGCCATGATCGCACGCACAATCCACTCATCAAAACCAATTACATTATTCAACTGCGCGCTTCAGCCTGCGCTATAACTTCCGCCACATTGGCGAGTGGAGCGCGTTCATGCGAAGCAGAAAACCTTTGATTTCGCTCGTCGTACCTTTCTACAACGAACACGACACCGTCGACCTGTTCTTCGCCGAGACGATTCCGGTTCTCGATTCGGTTGACTCGGCTCGTTTCGAGATCGTGTGCGTCAACGACGGCAGCAGCGACGGCACCCTCGACAAGCTGATCGCCGCAAGTTCCCGCGATTCGCGCATACGCGTCGTCGATCTGACGCGCCATTTCGGCAAGGAAGCCGCGCTGACGGCCGGCATGGACGAGGCGACGGGCGCCGCCGTCATTCCGATCGACGCCGACTTGCAAGATCCTCCCGGCCTGATTCCGCAAATGATCGATCACTGGCGACGCGGCGCCGAGGTCGTGGCGGCACGGCGAACCGACAGGACGTGCGATTCGTTCGCCCAGCGCATCGCATCGGCGCTCTACTATCGCGTGCACAACGCGCTTTCCGAAGTCGAAATGCCGGCGAACGTCGGGGATTTCCGCCTGATGGACCGGCAAGTCATCGATGCGCTGCGAAGGCTGCCGGAGCGCCGGCGTTTCATGAAAGGCCTGTTCGCATGGGTGGGCTTCCGGACCGTGATCATCGAATATCAGCGCGCGCCCCGTCGGGCCGGCCGCTCGAAATTCTCCGGATGGCGGCTGTGGAATTTCGCGCTCGAGGGCATCACGAGCTTCAGCACCATTCCGCTTCGCAGCTGGACCTACGTCGGGCTCGCCATCGCATTATTCGCGTTTGCGTACGGCGCGTTCATCGTCTTCCGCACCCTTCTGTTCGGAAATCCAGTGCCGGGATATGCATCGCTCATTTCCATCATCCTTTTCATGAGCGGGATCGAGTTGGTCGGCATCGGCGTCGTCGGGGAGTACATCGGGCGCATTTACCATGAATCGAAGCAACGCCCGATCTATCTGATCAGGCAGCGGTATCGCGCGGAAAGCCGCGATAGCGCGGCATTCGTGCTGCACGATCATGCGCATCCGCCTTCCGCGCGGATCGATTCGCCGGCCAAGCGCGCCGCCGCGGCAAGACGTCGGGCGGGCGCACCCGGCTCGGCGCGCCCAGTCCCCACGCACCAGTTCACCGAATAGCGCGCCGCCCGGATCATGTACGTTCCGCGCCCGCGCATGCCCGTGAGCCGCCCCCCCGTGAACGCGTGGCTGACGCAGCGGCGGATCGTTCTCTACAGTAGCGTGACGCTCGCGCTTTACGGGCTGTTCTTCGTCGCCTGGACCGGCATCAACCGCCGCTTCCCCGAGTTCGACGTGGTGCGGCCGGGCCCGGACTTCGCCGTGTTCTGGTCCGCGTCGTACCTCGCGCTGCACGGCTCGCCCTGGCAAGCGTACGACCTTCATCTTCTCGCGGACCTCGTGCTGACGCGGCTTTCGGATTTTCAACGCGAGAATTTCATCGCCTGGCTGTATCCGCCCACGTATCTGCTCATGGTCACGCCGTTGGCGCTGCTCCCGTTTTCCGTCGCCTATCCGTACTTCATCGGCGCGAGTCTACTGGGCTATGTCATTGCCGCACGCCGCATTTCAGGCGCCGCGAGCATCCATCGCACGCCGGGTCTCGGCTGCGTACCGCTCGTCGCCTCCCCGTGCATCTTCGTCACGGCGATCTTCGGGCAGAACGCCATCCTGACGGCCGCTTGCGCCGCCCTCGCGGTGTACTGGGTCGACAAGAAGCCCATCCACGCGGGCATTTGCATCGGATTGCTCAGCGCAAAACCGCAAATGGCGCTGCTGTTCCCATTCGTCCTGATCGCCGTGCGCGCGTGGCGCACGCTCGCGTCGGCCGCCGTCAGCGCCATCCTGTTGGCTGCGATCGCCGTGCTGGTTTGCGGCGTCGAATCGGTGCGCCTGTTCGCCGTCAACGCGGAGCTCGCGCGAACGCTGATCCTCGAGCACGGCGTCGTGTTCTGGTTCGTGTCGCCGACACCGTTCGCCGCGCTGCGCCTGAGCGACGTGCCGCTCAGTTACGCATACGCGTGGCACGGATCGGTTGCCGTCGTGGCCGTCGCCGCGGCATGCAGCGTGTGGAGACGCACGCGCGACACGCGATTGAGAGGCGCAGCGCTGTTCGTCTCCACGCTCATCTCGAATCCGTACCTGTGGCACTACGAACTGGCCTGGCTCGGCATCGCGCTTGCGTGCGTGGTCACGCTCGGCCTGCGCGACGGGTGGTTGCCGGGCGAGCAGGCCGCCGCGATCTGCGCCTGGCTGTTGCCGGTGTACGAGATGCTGAATCCATGGCTCGAGTTCCCGCAAATCGGCCCGATCGTGCTGCTGTTCATGCTTCTCGCCATCCTGCGCCGCACGCGAATCACGGCTCAAAACGCGAGCCTCGGCGGCGCGTAGACGCCGTAGTACGGCCCGACGCCGGTCGCGACGCCAGTCAGCTTGACGCCGCCGACGAAGTGGCCCTGAACGTACTTTCCGCTCCCGCCGACGGACGCGTCGATACGGAAGGCGGCAAATGCAACGATCGCGACATAGCTCTTGGTGGATGTCTGCGTGACGACCGGCAGCACCACGGTCGTCCCGACCGGGACGGAGCTGTAAAGCGCCGTCTTTGCCCCGGTGACGAGCCAGATGCTGTCGCCGATGGCAAGCGACGCCGGGTTGCCGGTCGTCATCAGGTTCGTCATCGTCGTCACGTCGTTCGCGGTCGACTGAAATGAAGTCCATTGACCGGCCGTGCATGACGAGCCGTATGTCTGCCCGTTCGTCACGATGAATTCGTACGGCAGGTTCGTCAACGGATTGACGAGCGGCTGATTGGTCGCCAGATTCCAATATTGGTTGTAGACGCATTGATCGAGCGCGATCGGAAACAACCCGCCCGCGGCGACCGCCCCCGGCGCCGCGATCGCGGCCACGGCGGTCGCGCTGCCGGACACGCTGCCGATCCGGAGCAGGCCGCCCAGCAGCAACGCAATCGCCCCGCCGTTGACGCCCGTCGCGCGCGTCATCGTGACCTGCACGGCCGGCGCGTCGTAGGTTCCGGGCGTAATCGTCGACGCTTGCATGCTGGCCGGGCTGGCGGTCAGGCTCCAGTAGCCCGCGCTGACCGTGCCGGCCGAAAGCTTCACGCCATCGGACGCGTTGAGCGATATCGCCCCGGTCGCCGCCGATGCGGCCTGCGCCCAGTTCGGGCTGGTGCCGCCGGACGGCAGCAACGCCGCGGCGCCCGCCAGCGCCGCCGCATCCGCCGCGTTCTGCAGTTCGTTGCGCACCACCGCCACGCGCGCCACGTCTATTGCGAACGCGCCGAACGACAGCAACGGAATCAGGAACATCAGAAAGAACAGCGCGATCGATCCGCCCTGTCGCCGCGCCGTCATCCCGCCGCGCCGCCGCTCGGGCGCATGTCGATTCGAACGTGTGGTGAGTCGCACGCGCCGCCTCATTCGTAGTTCATGACGGTCGTGGCGGTGATGGTGACGGGCCCCGTCAGTGCGCTGAACGCGGACCCCAGCACGAGACCGGTATAGGTATAGCTGACCGTCACCGACAACGGACTGCCCGAAGACGTCCCGCTCGGCTGACTGACGGTGATCGTGGGCGGGCTCGGCGTGCCGCCGGTGATGAGACTGTTCTGCGCGTACGCCAGCGCGACGCTGCTGATCTGCGCGCTCGTCAACTGCGGCACGTGCAACACGACGCCCGCGCGGGCCGCCTCGCGGCTCGCGTTCGTGATCACCGCCTTGTCGCACAGAACGAAGCTCACGTCGATGATGCCGAGGAGCACCATCAAGAGAAACGGAAGCATCAGAACGAATTCGAGCGAGACGACGCCGCGCTGCCCTCCGGCGAACCTCGCGCGTCGCGTCATTTTTTCGCCCTCGGCCCGGAATGCGCGGCGCCCGGCCGGACATCGCTCGCCGACGGCGGCGCTTCCGGCAGATCGCGCGACGCGAACTTCGCGCGCACGGCCCGATAGACGCGCAAGTTGTCGGCCACGGCCGAAGGCGGAAGCTCGGACGACAGAATCCGCTTGGCCGAATCCGCGTTGCCGAGAACGCCGTACGCGAACGCGAGGCTTTGCCGCGCCTGCCAAGGCGCGTCCGGCAGGCCCGCGACATCGAGCAGGACGTTCACGCCTTCGCGCGAGCGGTTGCTCAGCACGAGCGACAACCCGAGATTGATGCGCAGCCCCTGCTCATCGGGATGCGCGAGCAATGCATTGCGATAGACCGCCTGCGCGTCCGCGTGCCGCCCGTCCATGTCGAGCGCCGTGCCGAGCCCTTCGGCCACGAGCGGGTTGCCCGGTTGCTCGGCGAGCAACGCGCGATACAGGCGAAGCGCATCGTCGAGACGGCGCTGCCGCAGCGCGACGCGGGCAAGGCCGAGCCGCGCGCCGAGCTGGGCCGGCGCCTGCTCGGCGGCCTGCGAATACAGCACTCGCGCACGCTCCAGGTTGCCGGATCGATAATAGACGTCGCCCAGGCCGAGCCTTGCCGCCAGCGAATCCGGATGCGCGTCGAGCACCTTTTCGTACAGCGTGGCGGCAAGATCGACGTTGCCGCCGGACAGCGCGCTGTCCGCAATGCGCAGATCGGCCGCCGGATCGTCGATCCGATGCGACAGCGCCGGGCGCGGTTGGAATCCCGGCTGCGTGCATCCCGCAAAGACGATCGGCAAGGCGATCGCAAGCCAGGCCGTTTGCAAGATCGAATGTCTCATTTGAATATCGTGAGCAGGCGTATCACCGCGGGGCCGCCCGCGATCAACGCAACGGTCGGCAGAATGAACACCATCATCGGCAGCGTGATTTTCGGCGCGAGCTTCGCGGCTTTCTCTTCGAGCGCAAAGAGCTGCTCCGCCCGTTCGGCCCGAGACAGCGTGCGCAATGCCTGCGTGATCGGCGTGCCGTATTGCTGGGATTGAATCAGCGTCGCGGCGAGGGATCGCGCGGACGGAAGGTCGACTCGCGCGGCGAAGTTGACCAGCACGACGGCACTGCCTTCCCCGATCGTCATCTCGTCCGCGCAAACGGACAATTCGTCGGCAAGCGGCGGGCAGATGCGCACCAGTTCGAGCGCGACGCGCTTGATGCTGGTCACGAGACTGTTGCCCGCCATCGTGCAAACGACGAGCAGGTCGAGCGCGTCGGGCAGGCACGCGGCAATCTTCCGGCGACGGCGGGCGATCAGCGCGGCGAGGACATACTCCGGCACGATCAGGCCGACGACGAAGGCGCCCGTCATCGCCAGCAAACGAATGACGACATACGCGCCGAAGCGGGGGATGAACGGGCTCAGGAGAAGCGCGGCGCCCGCGAATAGAAGGCCGCTCGACAACTTGATCCCGATCATCGACGACACCGCGCGACGATCGCGCAAACCCGCCCGAGTCAATTGGCGGCCGAGCTTCACGCGCTGCATCGGATCGAATTCCGGCAACCGCTCTCCGAGCTGCGCCAGCCGCCGCGACAGCCCCTGACGAAGATCCCCGGCCTGGAACATCGTCATTCCGGACGTCGCGCCCGCCTGCCCGGTCGCGCGCCGCACGCGCTCGGCGATCCTAGCGCGCGTCCGCGCGCCCGGGTCGGCGAGCGCGACGGCGACACAGCCCAGCACGAGCAGCAACGCGAATCCGCGGCTGAGCAGGAACCACGCGGAGATGCCGGGAAAGGCTGTCATCTTGACGTATCCAGTTTCGACAATTTCCGGATCAGCACGAGCCCGATCGCGAGCATCACGGCGGCCGTCGTCAGCATCGTGTGGCCCGCATCCGTCTCGAACAGCAGTTCGACGTATGCCCGGTTCACGATGTAGAGCACGCCGATGATGACGAACGGCATCGCCGAAATGATGTTGGTCGTGATGCGCCCTTCGGCGGTCAACGCCCGGGATTTCAGCCGAATGTCCCGCCTGGTGCGGATGATCGCCGACAGCTCATCCAGGGTTTCGCCGAGGCTTCCTCCTGTCTCGCGCTGCAGCAGCAAGTACACGGCGAACAGCGAAAAGTCCGCGATCAGGAGCCGCCCCGCCGCCTGGCTCAGCACGTCCTTCAGCTCCACGCCCAGCCGCAGGCGGTCTCCCATGACGCGAAACGTCGAGCGCACCGGCTCGGCCGCGGCCTCGCCCGCGGTGCTGATCGCCTGCGTGACCGGAATGCCGGCGCGGGCCGAGCGCACGATCAAATCGATCGTATCGGGAAAGGCCTCCAGAAATCGGGTGCGAAACCGCGAGATCAACGCGCGATAGCTGAGCCTCACCGCAAGAAGCGGCAACCCCAGATAAATGAACGGACGCATCGCGCCGGGCGGGTCGAAGAACGCGATGACCGACGCCGCGGCGATCACGCCGGCCACCGCGCTCGCGCCCACGATGCGCAGGCCGCCGCTGCCGGCCACGGTACGAACGCGCTGGACGTATTGCTGAAGCCACGATCTAAGCCTGCCGCGCCGCTGTTCCAGGTTGAGCAGCGCGGTTCCGGATTCCGCCCGGGCGAGCGCCGCGCCGCCCGCATCGGCCGGCACGATTCGATGAAGCCGTTCGCTTATCAGGCGCTGCGGCGAATTGCGCACGCGATCGCGCAGCGACATCAGCGCCAGGCCGATCGCCACGATCACGAAGAATGCACAGACGGCAAAGACATTCGCCGTCATGATCGGAAGACCTCGTCCAACGAACCCTCGAGGCCGAAATAGGCGGCGCGCGCCGCAAACGCCGGCCGCAGCGACGTCGTTTCGAAACCGCCCTTGACCGTCTCTCTCGACGTGTCGGCATCCTGACGAAACAGGAACAGGTCCTGCGTGATGACCACCTCCCCCTCCATGCCGACGATCTCGGTGACTTTCGTCACGCGACGCACGCCGTCGCGCATCCGTTCGATCTGGATGATCAGATTCACGGCGCTCACGATCTGGCGGCGGATCGACAGAAGCTGGAGATTGGCGTTCGCCATCATGACCATGCTCTCGAGCCGGTTGATCGCGTCGCGCGGGGAGTTCGCGTGGATCGTCGTCATCGAGCCATCGTGGCCGGTGTTCATCGCTTGCAGCACGTCGAACGCTTCCGGGCCGCGAATCTCGCCAAGAATGATTCGGTCGGGCCGCATTCGCAGCGCGTTGCGCACGAGATCCCTTTGCGAAATCTCGCCCAGCCCCTCGGTGTTCTCCGGGCGCGTTTCCAGGCTGACCACGTGCGGCTGAAGCAGTTGCAGCTCGGCGGCGTCCTCGATGGTCACGATGCGCTCGTGCTCCTCGATATGCTGCGACATCGCGTTGAGCAGCGTCGTCTTGCCCGAGCCGGTGCCGCCTGAAATGACGACGTTCAGCCGGCATGCGCATGCGAGCTTCAGCGCCTGGAGCATCGTCGGCGAGAGGTTGCCCTGCTGCGCCATGCGCGCGAGCGTGATGTCGCGCTTCGCGAACTTGCGGATCGAAATCGACGGGCCGCGCATCGCAATGGGCGGCAGCACGACATTGACCCGGCTGCCGTCGGCGAGCCGCGCATCGACCATCGGGCTGCTTTCGTCGACCCGCCGGCCCACGGCGGCCGCGATCCGCTGCGCGACGCCGATGACGTGCGCATCGTCGCGAAACTTCAGCGACGTGAGCTCGAGGCGTCCGCTGCGCTCGACGTAGACCTGATCGGGGCCGTTCACCAGAATGTCGGTGACGGCGTCGTCCGCGAGCAGCGGCTCGATCGGCCCGACGCCGAACATGTCGTTCAGGATCGCGTCGACGATCAGCACCTGTTCGCCCGCGGTGATTTTCAGTTGCTCGCGCTCGGCCGTATGCGCGGCGACCTGTTCGATTCCCGCGCGCACCTCGTCGCGCGTCTTCATGAGCGCGGCGGACATGTTCATCGACGCGAACACCGCCGAGCGGATCACATCGAACTTGCCGGATCGAATCAACGCTTCGTGGCTGTCGGCGGCGGGCGCCGGAACGCGAACGGCGGGCTGCGCCGCAGCCGGCTTCTCGGGCGGCTTCGGCCGGGCGGGTTCGCTATTTCGCGTGCCGAACGTCACGATCCTCTCCTCCACTTCACGAACCGCGCATACCACGCCTCGGCGACAGACATCGGCTCGCCGGTGATGCCGTCCGCGAGCCGGCGGATTTCGTGCAGGAAGCCGACGCGTTTCGCATCGCCGACGGGTTCGGCGAGATTCTCCGCGACAGCGAGCGTCTGAGGTTCGTGCGGCAGCTCGCGCACGTTGATCCGTTCGAACGCCTGCGCGAATTCGGCGGGCTGAACGCGGCCGGCCACCGGTTCGAGCGGATTGTTCAGGAGTACCGACACGCTCCGCTCGCCGGGCAGTTGCTGCGCGAAGCGCACGAGGCGGGCGCATTCGTACGCGGCGTGAACCGAGCGATCCGCGACGATGTAGACGAGATCCGACGCGAGCAGCGCGTCCTCGATCAGCTCGCTAGCCTGAACCGGAACGTCGAGCAGCACGTAGTGGTACTTGCCCTTCAGCGTGTCGACGAGATCCGCGATGGCGCCCGCGCGCACCGGCGCAGCCGCTGCGTACGGCAGCTCGGCTGACAAAATGCTCAGCCGGTCGCCCTTCGCGACGGACATGCGCTCGATGAACGCTTCATCGGGACGTTGCTCCATTTGCAGCAGCTCGGTCAGCCCGTTGTTGCTGCTGAGGCCGAGCAGCGAATTGGCCGCGCCGCCGTGCAGGTTCAGATCGACATAGGCGACCCGGCGCAGCTTCTCGTCCGACAGGCAGCGGGCGAGGCAAACCGCGATCGTGGTCGTGCCCACGCCGCCGCGCGCGCCGACGAAGCTGACCGTCTTGCCGGTGCGGACCTGCGCGATGGCCTCGTCGGTCGTCAGCGCGCGCCGCAACAGTTCGACCGTGATCGGCTTGACGAGATAATCGTGCACGCCGATCCCGAGCAGATTGCGAAACAAGCCGACGTCGTTTCGCGTGCCGATCGCCACGACGCGAACCGACGGATCGCACATCTTCGCCAGGCGCATCAGATCGGAAACGGGCATCGCGCAATCCGATATGTCGACGACGAGTTGGCGCGGCGAGCGTTCGCTCTGCTGCAGCAGCCTGATCGCATCGTCGAATTGCCCGATCTGCAGATGCATCCGCGTGATGGCCAGATCCTGCGCGAAGCGGCGGATGACATCCTCGCTTCCCGGATCGGACACGACTGCGACGAAGTCCACCGTCCTCGCGGCGGCGGTGCGTTTGAAGGGGCGACGTTCCAGGACTTTCATGTGCGTGGGATCGGCATTCGATCGGAGTCAGTGAGCAATCGTCGTCGTGTTCGATCTTGCGGACGTGGGCTGCTTCACGCGGTCCTCCATGAACCGGCGAACGGCGTCGGCCGCGAACGCCGCGTCCGCGCCGGCGTAGGGCACGGGCGCGACGAGATCCTCGGGCCGCGCCAGCATCGCGGCAAGATTCCTGTACGTCGCGCATCCGAACGCGACGCTCGGCCGCCGGTATCCCGCGTCGACGAAATGCGACGGCTCCGCCAACCGGCCGCAGTCGGGCGGCACCGCGCGCACGCCGTCGAAGCCGATCGCCGACGCATCCGGCAGATCGAGCGGCGGCGGCGCCGACAGACAGCTCGCCAGCGCCAGCGGCGTCAGCGCGAAGGCGATCGTTCGAACGCGCATCGTGGCCTCCCGACAGTCAATAGACAAAGCCCGCCGCGCCGACGAGCCGCGGCGTGTCGCCCGTCAACAAATCCAGCCCCAGATTGCGCTGGAGCGCGAACTCGAGATCGCTGCTCGGCCGCGTGACGCTGTCGATCGCGTGCTCGAGCTGGCCGGGGCCGGCCGGCTGAACGATGTACGGCGTGACGATCACGACGACCTCGGATTTGTTGTCCTGAAAACTCTTCGACGAAAACAGCCGGCCGATCACGGGCAAGCGCCCGAGCCCCGGCAGTTGAGAGACGATGTCGCTCGTCTCGCTCTGCAACAGGCCGCCGATCGCGAAGCTCTGCCCGCTCGACAGCTCGACCGTCGTCTCGACGCGCCGCACGGTGAGCGCCGGCACCCGGACGCCGCCCGTCGTCACGCTGTTCGCCGGATCGATCTCGCTGACTTCCGGCCGCACCTTCAAGCTGATCCGGTTGTCGGCCAGGACGGTCGGCGTGAAGTCGAGCGACACGCCGAACGGCTTGAATTCGATCGTGATCGCGCCCGTGTTGTTTTGCGCGATGGGAATCGGTATCTCGCCGCCGGCGAGAAAGCTCGCCGTCTCGCCGGACATCGCGGTGAGGTTGGGCTCGGCAAGCATCGTGATCAGCCCTTCCTGATCGAGCGCGTCGAGCACGACGTCGATCGACCATCGCGACGTATGGAAACCGCCGCGAACGGAGAACGCGCCCGTCGGCGAAAGATTGAACTGGTTGGTCGTCGGGTCGAACAGCGTGCGCCCGTTAAACAGGCCGCCGACGAAATTGCCGACGTTGCCGAGCGAGCTCCAGTTGATGCCGAGCTGCTGCGTGATGTTGCGATCGACCTCCGTCACCCTCACCCGCAAGTTCACCTGAACGGGCCGGGACAGGGTCAGCCTGTTGACGATTTTCTCCTTGTCGCGCAGGTAGGGCGTGAGCGATTGCATCACGGCGTCCGCGTCCGCCGCGCTGGGTACGCGGCCGCTCACCATCAGCGACCCGGGCGCGCCGGTCACGGTCACGCCCAGTTGCGGGAACCGGGTGTCGAGCACGCGCTGCAGCGATTGCGTATCGACCTGGACCACGATCGTCTTGCGCAGGATCGTCCGGTTGTTCGCGCCGAGCGCGATCAGCGTCGTGGTGCCGGCCTTCTTGCCGAGCACGAACACGGTGCGCGGCGTCGGCACCTGAACGTCGGCGATGGCCGGGTCCGCGACGAACATCGCGACGGCCGGCTCCGGCAGCGACAGCATCTCGCCCTTGCCGCTCGCGACGATCAGCGTCGAACCCGAATCCTGCGCGAACGCGCCGAGCGCGCACGCGATCCCGAATCCGGCGATTCCCAGCCGACAGCAGCAAGCGAGCGAGCGGACTATGCGCAACATTCGTGTCCCCGTCAGAAGCCGAACGGCGATTGAGTGAAATCCAAACGGTCACTGCGTCGTCGCCCGAGGCGGCGTCGCCCCCTCGGCCACCCCGCCGCTGCTCGCCAATCCCGGCGGCAGCGGCGGCAAGCCGGGCGTGCCGGTATTTCCGGCCGGCGCGCTGTCGGCGATGCTCGAACCGCGATAGATGACCACCGACTGCAACGGCAACTGCTGCCGGGCGAAGTCTCGCGACGAAGCCTGCGAGCGCGCCGAATCGCGAAACGCGCGCGACACGTCGCCCGCCCAGACGGGCGGCGTATCGGACTCCATCTCCTCGCCGCCCGCCGGATGACGGCGGTCGCTCGTCGCGAAGCTGCGCAGCGCGAGCGACAACGCGCCGAGACGCGTCGCGACCGATACCACCTGCGCCGTGCGCGGACTGACTTCGAGCGTCACCGTTCGCGCCCGCGCGGTCGACTCGGCCGCGTTGGACGCCTTCGGCCGCTGGAACTCGGAACCCACCGCGAGCACGCGGATGCGGGTGACGACCGTTTCCGACTCGATCGCGCGCTCGAGCGGAACGGACGCCGCGGCGTTGCCTCCGATCTGCTGGGTCAGGAGCACGTCCACGTAGTCACCCGGCTGGATCAGGCCGGCGTTGCCGGAGACGTCGTCGATCGGGACCGAGATCGCACGCATGCCCGGCTTGAGCGCGGCGGCGAGAAAATCGGGCGCGCCTGCCGGTATGACGTTGTCGACGCGAAGCGGCGTACCTGCACTGACCCGGCTGCGCAGCAACGCGCCTTTGAGATCGGCGCCGGGTTGCGTCTCGACGAACGCGCCGGCCGGAATCTGGGTGCGCGGCATGCTTTGCCAGGCAAGGTCGTTGTCGCGCAGCAAGAGCCCCTCGGGCAAATCGGCCGCCGCGACGCGCACGCGCTCGAGCGGCGCCGGCTCGGCCGCCTTCTGAACCGATGCGGCCACATACAGTCCGCGCAGCACGAAGGCGCCGATACCTGCGGCGATGAGGAGCGCGGCCATTCTGATTGACTTTGGCATGACGACGGGCACGCGACGCTAATTGATGGAAGCGCTATTCGCCACCGGCGCCCATATCGCAAAGGCGCCGCCCAATGCGAGCGCAACGCCGTACGGCACGCCGCGCGCCGAGATGCATGGCGATGCCGTCGCCCCGCGCCGCCACGCAACGGCGGCGGCGATCGCGAAGCCGAGCAGCAGCCCGCCCGCCCCGACGATCAGCATCACGGGGAACACCAACGCCGGTCCCGCCCAGAGGAATATCGCCGCCGCCAGCTTGACGTCGCCTCCGCCGATCCAGCCGAGATGTCGCAATGCCCCGAACAGCGCCAACATCACCGCCGCGATGGCGGCGTGGCTCGCCACCGACGCGGAGCTGTCGCGAATGAGCGCCGCGTCCGCGAAGTAAAGCGTCGCGAGCGCGAGCACCGCGCCGTTGGCTAAACGCCGAACGCAAATGTCCTGCGCCGCGAGCAGCGCCAGAATTAGCGTAGCTGCCGCCTGTACATAGCTGGCCATAAAGAGCGCCGTCCGTTCGCGCGCCGCGACAGGGCGTCCGACCTCGCCGAATCCGTGTCGTCCCCGGCAACACGCGAAAAAAGGATTTAGATCAGGCCCGTGACTTTCGCAAGCAAAGTCGAAAAGACGTTCGGAAGCCCGGTGGACGTGCTGCTCAGAATGGTGCCCACCGCCGCGAGCGCGACAACGACGATGCCGCCGAGGACGACGTACTCGAGTGCGCTCACACCCCGTTCGTCATGCATCAGGGATTTGAAGTAGCGAATCATCAGAACCTCCATCTCACGCGATCGGACATCGATCCTTTGGCGAAGAGAACTGCGCCACCGTCACCCCGGAGGCGGCCCGGCACATCAATGGCACGAAAAGTGCGAAAACGCGCTTCGCATTCTGCGGCACGATCATTCATGCAAGAATAATTTGCATTTTTCACCAAATCACAATCGACCGAACCCGAAAACTCCCTCGCGAATTAACGGATGGATATCGCGCCACCAATATTTATATATGACGCTGAAGCCGGATTTGCAAAATATTCATGTTTGAGCCGGAATTTAAAATTAATCGCCTTTTTGTAGCGCAACTTGCTCTGTACCTTGCGCGGCGCCGGCGTTCATTGAGCCCCGTTTGATAGCGATGCGCGATGCGCCTCTCTTCGCATCCGCAAGCGTATCGCGCGCCCCGACCCGGCATCTCCGCGCCGCTCGCGAGAGAAAATGAATTTCTCTGCCGGCGAATGCCGCGAGCCGAAGCAAATAACCACTTATTTATAAATAAATCCATCCGTCCGGATCGACCTGAAAACGAATTGAATGACAAGGGGAAATTTTTAATTCCATCTTTCCGTCTTGTGGATTTCGTGAGCGATATGCTTATTGGGCGCTCGCCTTTCGGTTCCTGAGTTTGACGGCGCCGTCGGATGTTCCCATCGCCCATCGGCGATGCTTTTCCAGTCAATTTCCTTCAAACCTTCGAAAGCAACCGATTCCATCAGACGGCAATCGCCGCCGCGACGCGTTTGGATCGCTTCGTCACGAACGCGGCTCGGCGCTGCGTTCCGTTATTGGGCGAGCCGCCGCCATGCGATCTCGCGCTCGGCGCGTTCGGCTTCGCGCCGGGCCGTTCACGCATCGCGCGTTTTCGGCGATGGCCATCGGATCACCCGGCCGTGCGTGCCGCATGGATCGGAGGTGCCGTCTCGCGATGTCGAACGTGCGGCTCACCGCCCGGTTGCCGCACGGCAGCGACGCCGCCCCCACCGCCAACGCATGCAGCGCCCGGGCGTGGCGGCCGTGGATGGCCGGCTTTTTCGTCATCTGCATCGCAGTTGCCACGATCACGCGCTCGCCGGCTGCGGGCAACCCGTGGCGACGGCCGCCGAAACTGTTTGAATGCCGATTTCGATTCGAACGCGCCACGTCAGAGAAAGGCCATGCCGCGAGATATTTCGACAAGCGCATTGCCAAATATGTCGATGGCCGACGGATCGCGCATGTCCGGCATGGCGTCTCGATCGCGCGAGCGGCGGCCGCGTGCACGCGCGAGCGAAACAAGGGTGCAACCGTCAGTTTCGGCATTCGGCCGCACGGCGATAACGGCTTGGCGCGGAATCCTTCCGATCAAGGCACGCGCCATGCCGTCCGCTTCCGATGAGCTGAAACGCGCGCGGCTTGCTGCGCGGCACCACCCGCATTCGCCGGGCGACGACGCGAGCGCATTGACTACGCAAAGTTCATCCGCACCGGGAATGGGTCGCGGATCAAGCGACAACACGCTTCGCGCGGGTCGCGCGACGACGCGTCATGTTGCGTTGCTCGCGACGTCGATGTGCTTGGCTTGGCCCGCGTATCGAGGTGCTGTCGTCCGCGGCGACAGTGCGGCCGTTATTGGCGGCGGCGGCAGCGCGATCCATATCGCCCTCGTCATGACCGTGCCGAACGCGCGCCTATGCAGGTGATCATCAAGCAAGAAGAGCAGCCGAATTTTCATCCGCTCGGCCGGCCTCGTCACGCGGGCGCGGCCCCTCGCACCTCGCCTTTCGGCGCTCATGCGCGGTGCCGTCCGGGTTCTGCTGCGCTCGCCGAAAAATGCGACCGCGTTCGCGCAGCGTTTGACCTCGGGCGGCCGGCGACAGCTTCGCGGAAAGCGGCAGGCTCGTTATTCGACCGCTTGAAGATCGTCCGCTGCGGTTGCGGAGCGCCTGTCGTCTGCTGTCTGCTGTCTGTCGTTCGGCCTCGGCGCTTGCGCAGCTTCCCGCCAATCCGGCGATATTTCGGACGAACAATCATGGGGAGATGCGACAGCGCATCTAGTGCGATGCCGCAATATCGGCTGCGAGCCGGTCCGCTTCAATTGCAAATATCGCATCGAGATCAATGTCGAAATCCAGATCATCAATCGCACTATGCAGCCGGACCAATCGTTTATCCATGTCAATTTCCAATAGCCGGCCCTGCTCGATATTATAATTAATTGAATCTCTAAAATCCCCGTATAGCGTTACCTGTTCTCCAATGGGAATCGCCATCAGTTTCTCCTCGATCGACTCCCGGGGAAATTTTTCGCTCTGCACGTGGCCATCGTGTTTGATCGAATAGACATATAGTGCTATCTGCCGAATGATTTCATCGTCTTTTATTCTAAGCGCAGCCTGGAGGGTTCGAACGGCGTCTATCCAGCGATCTATTTTCGTCCTGGTCGCTTGGTTTGCGCCTGATTTTCCATACAAGAACCGAAAATGCAGCGGGGTAATCGTGCGCTGCCACGGCGTCAAGAACTCTCGCCTCACGCGCTCGATCAATTTTTCATCATGAAGCGAGTCGATCTCGATCTTGAAATTGTCGACGTCTGCGGGGCGCGGCCTGACGCTGATCGCCATTATTTTATCGACGAATATATCGCAATATTTATCATGGCCGCGCCTGACCGTTATCGTCCTGCTTTCCTGATCCAGGCTGTGGACAATGCCTGAGATCGTTTGTCCGTCATTGATTATGGCACTAATAATACAGCCGCTCTCAATGAGGGAGATGCACTGTTTCCGGTCCATGATTTCTCCCGAAGCTGGACGGCATATTAATGCTACCGCACGCCATCAAACGGGTAAACATCGGATTGCCTCCCCGTCGTCGTTTTGATTTTGTGCTCGAATTTCGTGATTAAACGCGGCGAACCCATCCGGGTTCGCCGCGGATTGCACATGAATTCGCAACCGATAGCGAAATTGTTTGTTCATGCGGCCATGCATCGCTTGCGCCGTCGTCTTTCTCCACGGTTCGATTGTCGTTTTCGTCGGCCTCTGTCGCGACGAGCGCCGATCCGCTGAGTTACGACACGATGCGCATGGTGGACAAAATCAAGACCGCTGATTGGCTAGCCGAAGGTACGATCTGCCGAGAAATCGGTCACCGCAATTTGAGGCGCATGAATCCGCCCCACAGTGCATCAAAACACACGATTTTCGCGCGCCGTGAAACGGACGACACCGCGCGCCATACGGGCTGGCGAGCGGGCTGGACGGTTGCAAACCGTCCGATCAAGCGAAGCCCGCAGGCGAGGAAGGGACCGCGCGGCAGGCAAGATGCCGGTGGACATGATGCAACCCTCCTCGCGTCAGCCCATCGGCCGGAACGCGAGAGGACTCAACCACCGCAACGGCATCAGCCCCAAGACGGTCCTGACACCCAACGGCGAACTGAAACGGAATATTCCGCGCGATCGGCAGGCGACGTCCGAGCCACTGCGCTTCGGCACCACGCAGGCCGCGCAGCCCATCGAATGGCTGTCGGACAACGGTTCGGCCTACATCGACCACCGCACACGCAGCTTCGCTCGGGAACTGGGCCTTGAACCGCTGACCACGCCGGTCCGTTCGCCGCCGAGCAAGGAGTAGGTTTCACATTGCACCTTGTCCGGTAGTTGGAGCGGCGATGAAGGTTGCTTGTGTTGCTTTGCGTCC